>PMZA01000534.1 GCA_003170595.1 Armatimonadota bacterium | reverse complement strand
GGTCCTACCCGCCCCTCAAACCCCTCCCGCCCACGGCTGGCGTGAACACCTACGAGCTGATCGGCACCGAGCTGCTAGGCACTCAGGCCCCCGGTGACTAACCGGTGCGCCTCCGCGATCCCAGCGTTGATGACGAGGTCCGGCGAACCCCAGCGGCCCTCATCCCTTGACATTAGCCCCAGCTTCCGGTTCAATCTAGGATGTGTCGTTCCGCCTGGCGGGAGGACCAAGAGGTAGCCCGCGTAGCGGGGTACCTTCAGGCGCTAGTCATGCTGCAGCTACGTGGGGGGTTGTACCGATGAGAGCAACAGTTCTTCTAACCTGTCTGCTGATCGGTTCGAGTTTGTTCGTGGGCGCCGCCCTGGCGGATAACGGCCCGGCCCTGACCCTTCCCTTGGCCCACTGGACCCAGGGCGTCGACGAGTACTTCATGCGCATCGACGGCCTGCCGGGTCCTGGCTGGTGGCACCGGAACACCGACTGGTTCCACGTCCTCTACTTCCGCCCCGAGGTCGACATGCCCACCGTCTTGAACGGCCAGCTCGTCCCCGGTACCATCTACCTCACCAAGAGGGTCGACGAGTTCAGCTCCGGCTACGACATGGCCCTCGGCGGCACGTGGCATCAGCCCTGGGCGAAGATCAAGCTCGTCCATCGTGGCAAGGTCGTCATGACGGTCAAGCTCCATGACGTCTGGATCAGCAGCATCAAGTTGGGCTCCGGCCCCATGGGCATCGAGCCCACCTGCGTTGAGACCCTTGGGATCAGCTTCGGCGGCCTCACGGTCATGCCGGGCGGCACGCGCGATCTCGACTGACCCGTCCGACCTTTCCTTCCTGTCCACCAAGACGGCGCGGGCCATCCCCGCGCCGTTTTCCTTGTCTCCTTTCAGCTTGTGTAGCCGAGGACGTCAGGCCGCAGCGGCGGTCCTGCGGACCGCTTGGGGGTGGAAGGCTGTGGCCGGGCCTTTGCTCGCCGCTTTTCGATGTCATCCTTGCGACGCGCGGCATCGCCGGAAGGCGTCTTGGGCTAAGCGACGCATCGCGTCGCCCGAAGCATTCCCGCACCAGCCTCCGCCCCTCCCGCCTTCGCCCTTCTCTTTGGATTGTCATCCTGAACGCCAAGCGACGCGCAGCGTCGCAGCGCGAAGGATCTCCTTCTTGGCTTTCCTACGCCACTTCATCCTCGCCGCGCCGCCCACCCTTGCCTTTCCTTTCCATACCCCCAACTGATGTTTCCTTCCCTGAAATGGGTAATCTTATTACGTATCAGACAATCGCCTACCAGGGAGATGGCGTCATGAGTATTTCGAAGCTTATTGTCCCGCTTTTCCTTTCAGTCCTTACCGCCTCAGCCTTCGCGGTCCCGGCGATCCAGAGCCCGGTGCCCTACGAGAGGGTGCCCGCTGTCCTTGCCTCGGCTTCCCCCGGCGCCCAGCAGATCACCCTTGAGTTCACCCTTCCCCCGGGCCCCGGCGGCCACGACCACACTCTCGGCAAGCTCCCGGTCACGAGCTTCCAGTACACCGCCGCCAGCCCGCGCGACACATCCACCGGCCTGGCTACGGGCCGTCGCCAGCACGAGACCATCGTCATCGTCCGGGAGGTCGACGCCGCCTCACCCAAGCTCTACCAGGCCATGGGTGACGGCAGCATCTTCCCCTCGGCGATACTGACCTTCACTCGCCTCGGGGCCTCTCCGGCCCAGCCCGAGACCCGCTACACCGTGGCCCTCTCGCAGGTGATAGTTACCGGGCTTCACCCCCTCGCCAAGCCCAAGACCGGCTCTGACACCCACGAACTCGAGGAAGTCCAACTGACTTTCCGGCAGATCACTATGACCCGAACCAGCGGGAGCAAGTCTGCCACCGACGACTGGCTCGAATCCAAGTGACCCGACGTTTAGTCCTGCAAGTGGGTAATATTATTACGCAATACAATCTGGGGAGGTGGCGACATGAGCATCTCAAGACTTCTTGTGCCGATTAGCCTTCTGGTCCTTTCGGCTTTTGTCTTTGCGGCTCCAATCCTGCTGCCGAGCAACTCGAACGAGGCCCAGCAGATGTCCCTGCAGTTTCCGGTCTCCCGTGACCTTCAGCTCGACAAGCTCGCGGTTGAGAGCTTCCGGTCCTTCGCGGCCGATCGATCCGGGCGCCAGACCCTCACTATCGTGAGGCCCCTCGACGCCGCATCACCGGCGCTCTCCCGCGCTCTCGCTGACACCGCCGTCCTTCCGTCGGCGACGCTCGCCTTCACTCGCCCGGGCATTCACCCGATGCTCGTCACCTACGTCCTTTCCGACGTAGTGATCACCAGCCTTCGCCCCTTGCCCAAGGGCGAGTCCAGCCGCGGACAGCTTGAGGAGATCACCCTCACCTTCAGCGGCGCGACGATGACGCGAGTGCCCGCGAGACCCGTCACTTCGGATGACTGCTCAACTTAGCTGCGACCCGGGCAGGGCCGGCAACGAAAGAGGGCCGACGGATCTCCGCCGGCCCTCACCTTTGCTCTTCTGTAGGGCGGGCATTTATGCCCGCCGCGACTACCGCTTCCTTCTCTTTGCCACGATCCCCACGATCCCCATCACCAGGAGCGCCATCGTCCCAGGTTCCGGCACCTGCGGTCCCGCTGGCCCGAAGTCCGCCCTGAAAGCAAGATCATTCCCCACGTACTGAGTCCACGCGCCCGTGGTCCAGTGGCTCGCATCGGCGTTCAGGAAAGCGAAGCCCCCGCCGCTGTACACGTCAGCGAACGTGAAGCCCCAGAGGCCGTGGCCCGAGCCCGGGTCCTCTGAGGTGGTGGCAAACAGCACGTACTGCTGTCCTGCTGCCAGCGGCAGCCCTCCCGTGTTGAAGCTGACCGGCTCGAAGGCCAGGTTAGCGGAGGTGTGCATCGGAAGGCTCTCCCAGAGGCCCGACCCGGTGGCCTCCGCGCCGTCCCACGCGTAGACCTCGCCACGGAAGATGACCGTGGGGTCCAGCCACATCTGGAACGTGTAGCTCTTCAGCACCGTGTCCGTGAGTGGAACAGTGACCGTCTGACCGCACGTCGGCGTCCAGGGCGAGTCGCCGTAAACGCCGATACCGCTCGTGCCGTCCCAACTTGGGGTCGTATCGATGATCGTGTCGGCAAGCGCGAGGCAACAACCGAGGCAAAGCGCCAGCAACGATACTACGATGGCCTTCCGTGTCACGTCGAAGCCCCCCCAAGGCCGTCTCCGAAGCGATCGCCGTCCGGCCCACGAGTTGTAAAATATAACCATATTGCGCATTCCGTGTCAACCAATAGCTCCGCACGACAACACCTAGAAAGAGGGCCGACGGATCTCCGCCGGCCCTCTTCAGTGTCGAGTTTGGATTGCGCCTACCGCTTCCTTCTCTTTGCCACAATCCCGACCAGCCCCATCGCCAGCAGCGCCATCGTCCCAGGCTCCGGCACCTGCGGTCCCGCCGGCCCAAAATCCGCCTTGAACGCAAACTGGCTGCCTGGGAACACGTTGGTGCCGTCCCACGCCTGGGTCGTCCACAGGCTCGCGTTATCGCCGTCGTCGAACCACGTGCTGTAGCTGCCGGGATACGTCTGGGTTCTGAGCATCCAACCCCAGTGTCCACCCCCGGCCGACCCGGGGTCCTTGTCAACCGACGCAAACATCACGTAGTCCTGTCCCCCCGTCAGAGCGAGGCCGCCCGTGTCGAACTCAATCGGCTCGAAGATGTTGGGGTTCGTTGTGGACATCGGCCCGCTCTCCCACAGGTTCGGCCCCGTGGCTTCGGCGCCGTCCCAGGCATACACCTCGCCCCGGAAGACGATCGCGGTGTCCTGCTCCATGTAGAACGTGAAGGTCTTCAGCACGCTGTCCGTCAGCGGAGCCGTGATCGCTTGCCCGTACGTCGAGGTGTTACTAGAGTGCCCAAAGGGATTCATGTAGACGGATCCATCCCAGACCGCGAAGGTGTCGAAAACTGTGTCCGCCACTGCGAGGTAACTACCGAGGAAAAGCACCAATAGTGAGACAAGAATGGCTTTCCGGCTCACGTCGAAACTCCTCCCATGTTACCTTCGAAGCGATCCTCCCCGCCACAAGTGCCCCGCATAAATATCATATTCCCCATAATGAGTCAACCACCGATTCCACGCCTTCACGTCTTCGGCCTGATTTTCCCGTCCTTCCCGAAGATCACCCTCAATATCCCCGGCCTTTCCATGAACGGCGCCGCCGGATCGCTCCCGAAGATCGTGCTCCACCATTCCCCCGCCCTATCCTGGAAGAACATGTTGTGCCCGCCGTGCGGAATCGCCAGATACCTGTCCCCATACGGCCCGTCGATCTTCTCCGCGCTGGCGATCATGCAGTCGTAGCACCCGCTGTTGAACTCCGCGCACGACAGGTAGTACCGCCCCTTCGCCTTGGACAGGTACGCTCCCTCGAACCCCACATGCCCCGCATTCGCCGGCGTGAGCAGCCTCGGCGCCTCCGCCAGCCCGCTCATGTCATCCTTCATCCGCGCGATCTTCCCGTCCTGGTAGACGAAGTAGACCTTGCCGTCGTCATCAGCGAACAGCGACGCGTCGATCTCCCCGGTCAGCGGGCCCTCCGGCTTGACATCCACGTAGGGCCCCTCGGCCCTCCCGCTGAGACTCCTCAGCAGCCCGGTCCCCCCATAGTTCATGCAGTACGTCAGCCAGTACGTCTCTTTCACATAATGTATCTCCGGCGCCCAGCACGCCCGCCGCCCATCCACCACCCTCTTCGCCCACGTCCCATCCTTCTCCATCGTCCAGACCAGCCCCATCGGCGTCCACGTCTTCAGGTCCCTGGATTTCCACATCCGTATCCCCTCATTCGTCTCCCACCACGTCGGCGCCCCCGTCGTCCCGGTGAGGTAGTACGTCCCATCCGGCCCCAGGCAGATGCACGTATCCCGCACCGGATAGTCGAAGAGCGGCTTCAGGTCCGCCGGCAGCTCCGGCGCCGCCCACACCTCGGCCGCCACGATCCCCACGTCCACATATTGCCCGCCTGTCGTCTGATGGCAGTGAACCGCGATCACGTTCCGGCCCGGCTTGATCGCAGCCAGCGCCGCCGCCTCGATCCCATACAGCGTATAGTCCGCCACGTACGAGTCGAACCGCACCACCTCGGTCCCGTTGATGTAGACCTCGGTATCCTCATCATGATGCACGAGCCACGCCTGGTGCTCTGGCAGCTTGGCCGGCGCGTCGAACTCCTGCCGCAGCCATATGTCGGCCGTGTCCCACACCGTCCGCACGACCGCCCCCGGCGTCCCCTCCGTCCCGAAGCCGCCCTTCCCCGTCTTCCACGCACTGTCATCGAACCCCGGCGCCGTCCAGTCGCCCTCAGGCTTCTGCGTGACATAACGCCACGCTCGCCCCTCCTCCCGCGACGTCGGCAGCAC
>PMZA01000411.1 GCA_003170595.1 Armatimonadota bacterium | reverse complement strand
GCCGGCGACGACAAGATGCAGGAGTTCGAGAAGTGCCCGTTCGGGATTATCGGCCTGGAGACGGCGCTGGCGGTGACGCTCGAGAAACTGGTGCATAGCGGGCGAATCCCGCTAATGCGCCTGGTGGAGCTGTTCACGACGGGGCCGGCGCGCGTGCTGAGCCTGAACCGCGGGCGTCTGGAGCCGGGGCTGCCCGGCGATGTGACGGTGTTCGATCCCGAGCTGGCCTGGACCTACGACGTGAACCGCTCGCTCTCGAAGGGGCGCAACTCGCCGTTCCACGGCCGCAGCTTCCGCGGCGCGCCGGTGGCGACGGTGGTGGCCGGCAAGGTGGTTTGGCAGCGGGAGCGCTGAAGCTTCACAGGTTCGAGTCGATCATCTGCGCGATTTCGTTCTTGCCGACGGCGCCTCGGAGCCTGCCCACCACGACTCCGTCTTTGAACAGCAGCAGCGTCGGATAGCCGCGGATGTCCCAGTGGCCAACGGTGGCGCGGTTGCGGTCCACATCGATCTTGCCGACCTTGAGCCGGCCTGCGTAGCGGGTAGCGAGCGCGTCAACGGACGGCGCGATTTGCTTGCAGGGGCCGCACCAGGTGGCCCAGAAGTCCACCATCACCGGCTTGCCGGCTTTCAGGATCGTCGAGTCGAAGGTCGCCTCATCCGGAATCACGATGGGCCCGGCGCCCTTGCTCTCTACCGCCGGCGCCCCAGGCGTCGTCGGCGTCGCTGCCACCGCCGGGGCGTTCGAGATTCTCGCCGCTCCTCCCTGAGCCGTCGTTGACTTGTTCTCGCACCCCACCAGCACCAGCCCAGCTACGACCACCACAGCCAATACGACCACTGACAATAAGGTCTTCGTCATCTTGCTCACCCCCCGGTCTCGGTAGCGCGGCCTATTGCGCTGCCGGCTCCAGTCCTATCGGTTTACCCACCCGGGTGAGCTATATGCCATGGTTACCAATTTTTTCTCGCGGGGCGGTGCTCCTCAGCTCCCCCTTTACGCTTCTATCCCCCCATCTTGTGGACTCGGATGTTGCGGTAGATGACCGGTTTGGTCGGGTCCGGCCAGCTCTGGCCGCCGAGGCCGAAGTGATGAGGCCCCTCGGCCCGGTTGACCGTCGTGCTCACCTTGCGGTCCTGGAAGGCCGCCTCCTCGTTGACGTAGAACGTGATCCTGTCCTCGCACTGTACGAGTCTGAGATGGGTCTGCTGAGGCACTTGCGCCAGGGCATGTTCCGCGTTGCTGTTGGTGCCGAAGCCGCAGAAAGCTGTGCAGGGCTTGCGCTGGACGCGGAAGGTGTCGAAGTAGGCGTTAAGTCTGATGGGCAGATCGACAAGCAGGCCGGCCTCGATGCCCGTGACATCTTCCTTCGGGAACTCCACATCGCACTGAAGCTCGAACCACCGCCCCGGCCGCATGTTGTTGGCCAGTTCGAAGACTTCCTTGTTCGGATTCACGACGAACCCGCTGCCATCGTCCAGCGGGCGGAAGGTCCCCTCCCTCGGATCCCAACCGGCCAGGTCGGGCGGCACTTGCAGGTTGACCCACTCGTTGGCGTCGAATTGCTTCTCCCACTGCAGCGTCTGCACCCGATCCCGAAGGTAGAGCTTGGCGTGCTCGTCCGTCTCGCCCTTCGCGAGAGCGTCGAAGGCCGCCAGAGCCTTCTCAGTCTGCCGCTCGTCATAGAGCCTCTCGGCCTGCGCCACCTGCTCCTTGTGAGGCCCGGTCTGGGCGTAGATCTGGGCGACGAACAACTCTGGCCTCTGCACCCACCGGTCCTCGTATTCGTCGCGGTCGACGCTGCCGTTCATGAGGCCCAGTTGCTCCCGCGCCTCGTCGGGATGTCCGGCGCGCCAGGCGTTCACAGCCCAGGCCGTGCGCACCTTCTTCACATCGTCAGGCGTGGATTTCTGCGCTGCCGCCAGCAGGCCCACATACAGCGTCTTGAGATTCGCCCACACGGTGGGATCCTGCGAGACAACATCCTCGCTATCCCATTTCTCGATCATGACCAGCGAGTCGGAGTAGACCGCCGGCACCTTCGTATCGAACCGCCCGGTATCCAGGCATTCCTTGCCGAAGGCGAGCATGGCTTCGTGGCTGCCGCCCCATCGTGGCAGCAGCGCGTTGAGCACTGCGGCATACAGGGGCATGTAGTCGAGTTGGGCGGCCACTCCCCCATCAAACCAATCGCGCACCGAGCCCTCTCCCTCCCCCGACGAATTCACGATGTCGATCATGAACTCGCAGCTCTCGGGGTACTCGGGATGTAGCTTGTAGGCATCCTGAAAGTACCCGGCCGACTGTGCCGACACCTTCCCGAACGCCTCCCGGTCGGAGGGGCTGACGGTGTCCATGAACCCTCCGCCCCGGCGTGCCCAGGCGTAGTCGTGGGTGTGAACGCCGAAGATCATGTCCCGAAGCCAGGGATCGGTGCCCGGCCGGGCCTTGATCGCCTCCACGAATACCGCTTGCGAGCGGCGGAAGCTGGTTTGCATCATCGATTGCAGTTCGATCCACAGAGCCCGCTGCTCCTGGGAACCGAAGTTGGCCTTGTCCGTCGCGTCCGCGTAGGCGTTGATCGCCAGGGGCCGCCACACGAAGTCAGCGCGCTCCAGAGTGGGCCCGACCTCACCGGCGAGCATCGCCATGTCCGCATAGGTCCACGCCTGACAGATCGCCGGATACCCTCGCGCCTTGATCCCATCGAGCGCCACCCGCACATGTCCGGCCGCCTGGGTGGTCTGCCCCAGATTGATCTCCCGCCGCCCGATGCCCTCGAGTACCAGGGGGTCGTCGCAATGCTTGGCGAGGAGGGCCTCTCCCATCTTGTCCATCTGCTTATCCTCGGGGGCGCCGGCCGCGTTGGCCATGTTCAGCGCGTAGCCGTCGAGGTACTTCTCGGCATCCTCGTCCCACGAGGGGCTATGCTTGCCGTGCTGCCGGTACGCCTCGACAAGGTTCTTGCGGTAGTAGGCCGCGAACTTCAGGGCCACATCCTTCTGAACCGTCGCCTGCGCGCCAGCAGGAATAGGCTTGCCCGCAAAGGATTTCCCCCCGAAGACCCTTCCTCCGAAGGATTTGCCGGGAGCATTGCCGTGACCTGAGACACCCGCTAACATGCGGCCGACAAGCAGGTACCCACCGAGCGCTATCACCAGGCAGGCTCCGAGAACAAGGCCGATCGTTGCTCGCTGGCTCATGGCCGTTACCCCCCAACCTAGCGCGGTGTGGCCGGCTTTCCTGCGCCGCCACCGCTGCTCCTGATCAAGTCCCACTGCCGCTGGGCCTCTTGAGGATGGCCTGCAGTAGTGGCTATCTGTGCCCAGCGGGTGCGCAGGTCAGTCTCACGCTCCGGCCGGTTCTTCACCACATAGTCGAGCATGCCGTTGAACATCCGCTGCAGGTTGGGCCAGACCCCGGGGTAGCGGTAGATCGTCTCATCATGATCCACGTTCGCCATCATCTGCACCATCGCCCCGTACATCGTGGGCACGTCGGTATCGAAGCGCCCCGTGTTCAGGCACTCCTCGCCGAAGGCCAGCATCTCCTCATGGCTGCCGCCCCACCGCGGCAGGAGCGCGGTCGCCATCACCTGGTAGATCGGCAGGTAGTCGAACTGGGCGGCCACCCCTCGGTCGAACCAGTCGCGCACCGAGCCCCCGGCATCGAGGCGAGCGCAGTTGGCGACCGCCAGCAGCCCAAAGCAGGTCTCCGGATACTCCGGATGCGCTTTGTAGGCCGCCTCGAAGCACTGGCGCTCCTGGTCCGAAGCCTCCTCGAAGGCCCTCATGTCCGCCTCGGAGACGGTGTAAGCCCAGTCGGTGCCACGCCGGGACCACGCATAGTCGTGGTGGACTTTCCCGCGGGCCATGTTCAGCAGCCACGTATCGGTGTTCGGCCGATCCTCGAGCGCCTTCACGAAGTCGTCCTTCGCGGTAGGGAACCAGTTGTTGAGGAGGTCGAGATAGACGACCCACATGATCCGCTGCTGGTACGGCCCGAAGTTGCCCTTGTCGCCGGCCTCCGCGAAGGCGTTGATCGCCAGGGGCCGCCACTTGAAGCTCGTCGTCTTGACATCCGCCCCGACCTCTCCGCCCAGCGTCGCCATCTCCTGATAGGCGTTGGCGAGGCACATCGGCGGGAAGTTGCGCGCCTTCAGCCCCTCGATTCCCGCCCGGACGAGGCGGTCGGCGTCGGCGTATTGCCTGAGGTCCAGCTTCAGCTTCCCGATTCGATCGAGGATCAGCGGGTCGTCGCAATGCCTGGCGGTCAGGTCGTCCGCCATGACGATCATCGGCTTCACGTCAGGGGCGTTCTCCGTGCCTGCGGTGCGGAGGGCGAAGGCTTCGAGGAACTTCTCCGCCGCCGCATCCCACTTGGGGTCATGCTTGCCATGCTCGCGATAGGCGACGACGGTCCACTTGCGGAAGAAGTCGGCGTAGGGGGCCTGCAGGTCCGTCGCGAGGAAGGCCTTGGGGCCACAGGGGATCGCCTTGCCCCCAAAGGCGTGCCTCGCCGACCCGGGAATCGGCAGGCTCAGATGAGACCCGAGGGCGCCAAGATGCCGCCCTACCACCAGATAGGCCCCCGCCACCAGCACCACACAGGCTACGACAGCCAGACTGATCACTACCCGGTCGCTCATGGGGATCACCCCAACCGAGAGTCGTGGTGCCAGCCGCCCGCCCGTCACTTCCCCACTTGTACCTCGACGATCCGATGATCCCAGGGCTCCAGGTCCACCTGGATCTCCAGCCGGTCGCCGAGCCTCACATGCTCGCCGCCCACCACACGCACGCGCCCCTTCGTCGACAGCCCCATCCGCCCCAGGTCGACGATGAACCGCTTCTTCGCCGGCCTGTCGCTGAGGTTGAATACGTTGACGACCGCGCCCTTCTCCGGCAGCACGTGAACGTGGACCTCCTCCTCGATGCCATAGAACACGCCGCGCTTGAAGTAGTCCTGCAGCCGGATATACTCCGCCATCTGCCGCCGCACGTTCATCCAGTTGCGCCCATCGGGGTTCGTGCCGCCGATGCCCAGATGCCGGCAGGTCGACGCGTACCACCACAGCCCGAGGCAGTGCTCGTTGTCGTCGCGAAGGTCGATGTGCAGGTACTGCGGCAGGTGATAGGCCAGGTTGTAGTAGTAGAGGCTCAGCGCCCGGCCCGAGAGCAAATCGTCCATCGAGCTCCACATGAACTCGTGCCCCCAGAGGCAATCGAACAAATTGGGCGGCGCGTAGC
>PMZA01000408.1 GCA_003170595.1 Armatimonadota bacterium | reverse complement strand
TCGACGAGATCGAGAAGGCTCATCCGGACGTCTTCCACATCCTCCTGCAGCTTCTCGAGGACGGCCGCCTCACTGACGGCCAGGGGCACACGGTCGACTTCTCCAACACCGTCATCATCATGACCAGCAACGTCGGCTCGCACATGGTCACGCCGCCGAACCCCGAGTGGGACGAGGACCGGCGGAGCCACGAGTACGAGCTGATGCGCCACGTCATGCTCGACGAGCTGGCGCGCATGTTCCGCCCCGAGCTGCTCAACCGCATCGACGAGGTGATCGTTTTCCATCCGCTGACGCGGGCGGAAATCGTGCAGATCGTCGACCTCATGCTCGAGCACGTGGCCGAGAGACTGCGTGAGCGCCACATCGACCTGCGGGCGACGGATGCCGCGAAGGCTCTGCTCGGCGAGACGGGCTACGACCCGGCTTTCGGCGCGCGACCGCTGCGGCGAGTGATCCAGCGCGAGGTCGAGAACCCGATTGCATCGGCGATGCTGCGCGGCCAATTCGCCGAGGGCGATGTTGTCCTCGTGGACGCCGAAGGCGAGAAGATAGCTTTGCGGCTGTGGGTCGAGGCCGGCGAGGATTCCGCCATGGCGGCCGATGCCCAGGTGGACGCGCGGCGGGCATGATGGCCATGCACCGAACAGACTGCCGACGCCTCGCTAACGGGCTGTCATCCTGAGGAGGCGACGGTGTGCGTCGCCGACGAAGGATCTCCTTTTGGCTTGTTGGAGCGTGCAGCGGTCGTCAGCCATCATCGACAGAAGGAGATCCTTCGGTCGCGGCAGAGAAACGCCGCTCCCTCAGGATGACATCCAAAGGCAAAGGAGGCCACAGCCTGCCACCCCCGCGGCCTGGAAGGCCGCGGCTACAGGATGGCCCGGGTCGGGCTTTCCCCGGAAGGCTTCATGCAAGGGGGCCTTGCCAGCGGGCCGAACTATCCGTATGATTCGCGGGCTTCCGAGCCTGCGTTAATCAGAAACGGCAGTGCAACCCCCAGGCGGCCCTTCGGGCCCGCTGCATCCCATTCGACGTGGAGGGAGGTATTCGCATGGCAACACTTAAGATCCTGGGCGATAGAGTCCTGGTCAGGGCCGAGCGTGCAGACGTTAGCCCCGGCGGGATTGTTCTGCCCGAGACGGTCAAGGAAAAGCCCCAGCGCGGGACGGTCATCTCTGTTGGTGACGGCCGCCGCGACGACAAGGGCGAGCTTATTCCCATCGACGTCAAGGAAGGCGACGAAGTCATCTTCGCCAAGTACGGCGGCCACAAGGTCACCGTCGAGGGCGAGGAGCTTCTCATCCTCGATGTGGATCAGATCTACGCGAAAGTCTGCGCGTCCTGCTGCGGCGGGACGTGCGCCTAGCTCCAACGCCGGCCGTGCGCCGGCCCAGAAATCCCAAGCTTGAGTCTTAGGACTGACCTAACAGGAGGAGAGCCGCACTATGGCTGCCAAGAAGATTCTCTATAGCGAGCAAGCACGCGTCGCCCTCGAGCGCGGAGCCAACACGGTCGCCGAGGCCGTGAAGGTGACCCTCGGCCCGAGTGGTCGCAATGTACTGCTGCAGAAAAGCTGGGGCGGGCCCACGATTACCAAGGACGGCGTCACCGTCGCCAAGGAAATCGAGCTGCCCGATCACTTTGAGAACATGGGGGCCAAGCTGCTAATCCAGGTTGCCTCCCAGACCAACGACATCGCCGGCGACGGCACCACCACCGCGACGGTCCTGGCGCAGGCAATCCTGCGCGCGGGCCTCAAGGCCGTGGCTGCGGGCGCCAACCCGATGTTCCTCAAGCACGGCATCGAGCGCGCCGTGGGCATCGTCGGCGCAGCCCTGCGCGAGACCGCTGTCGAAGTCGACACGCCCGAGAAGATGAAGGCTGTGGCCTCCATCGCCGGGAACGACTCCGACATCGGCCGCATCGTCGCCGAGGCCATGGAAGAAGTGGGCAAGGACGGCGTCATCACNNCATCACCGTCGAGGAAGGCAAGTCCTCGGAGACGAGGCTTGAGTTCGTCGAGGGCATGCAGATCGATAAGGGCTACCTGTCCCCCTACTTCGTCACCGTGCCCGAGTCGATGGAGGCCGTGCTGGACGAGCCGCTGATCCTCATCTACGAGAAGAAAATCAGCGCCGCCGTCGAGCTTGTCCCGCTGCTCGAGAAGGTCGCCCGCGCGGGCCGGCCGCTGCTCATCATCGCCGAGGACATCGACGCCGATGCGCTGGCGGTTCTCGTGGTCAACCACCTCCGCGGCATCCTCCGCGCGTGCGCGGTCAAGGCGCCGGGCTTCGGCGACCGNNCATCGCCACCCTCACCGGCGGCACCTTCGTTAGCGAAGACATCGGCATCAAGCTCGACAGCGTCGAGATCGAACAGCTCGGCCAGGCCAAGCGCGTCGTGGTGAATAAGGACCACACCACCGTCATCGAAGGCTATGGCGACCCCGACGGCATCCAGGGCCGCATCCGCCAGATCCGCAAGCAGATCGAGNNAAGGTCGGCGCGGCCACCGAGACGGAACTGAAGGAAAAGAAGCACCGCTTCGAGGACGCCCTGTCGGCCACGCGAGCTGCTGTGGAAGAGGGCATCGTCGCCGGCGGCGGCTCGGCTCTGATCCACTGCCTGCCCGCTCTCGATGGCGTGACTTCCGATAACGCCGACGAGGCTGCCGGCATCGACATCGTCCGCTCCGCCATGAAGGAACCCATGCGGGCCATCGCCAACAACGCTGGCTACGAAGGCTCCGTCATCGTCGAGCGCGTCCTGCGCAGTGACGACAAGAACTGGGGCTTCAACGCCGCCACCGGCGAGCCCATGGACCTCATGGCCGCCGGCATCGCCGACCCGGTCAAGGTCGTTCGTGTGGCGCTGGAGAACGCAGCCAGCATCGCCGGAATGATCCTCACCACCGAGACGGCAATCACCGAGATCGAAGAGGATAAGCCGCCGATGCCCCCGGGTGGACCGGGCGGCATGGGCCCCCACATGCACTAGAGTGGGGTATACGTAACGATAGCAGGATCGAGGGCCGGGGGACACACCTCCGGCCCTCGTCTTTGGTGGGACGGCGGTTCGGGCGAAGCGCCAGGGCTGGCGCGGGTTCGCGACCCGTGTAAATACTACGTTAAAGTCGCCTGACATACGCACTTTGGCCTTGACTCTCGCTGGTCCATGGAGTAGATTCACTATTGCGAAGTTGGGGGAGGCGCGATCTGCGCCTCGGGGAGTAGTGCTGTCTGCTATGAGATATGCTCGGGCGGGACTAATCAGCATCGTCGTTGCCGCAATGGCAACGGCTTTCGCGCCGTCGGCTCATGCCACGTATATGGGCAAGAGCTTTTGGCCTAGCGACTCGGAGATCACCTCTTCGCCGAGTGGCCTCTTCCCGACGGGTGCCTGGGGCACGTCCTTTGTCGAGGACAGCCCGACCAGTTTCACGATGTGGTTCGATGCCTCAAGCGGCACCCTCCCCGACTACGCTACTTCGACCGACGGCAAAGCCTGGACCAACAATAGCGCCATCACCATCGTCGGCTCCCTGCCACAAGGTACCACCAGCGTCGCTCATTCGGTGGTTCTTCAGACAGGCGCTAATAGCTACCAGATGTGGTACTACACCGGGCTGACCGGAACCTCCGAGGGCATCAACCAGTTGGCCCACGCGACCAGCACCGATGGGGTGCATTGGACCAACTTCACTTTCTTGAGCCAGTCGGCAACTGCCCCGATACTCACGGGCCACACGGGTTCGAACGTCTGGAACAACAGCTCCCTCGGCCCCACCTGTGTCATCTACAATTCGGCTGGCTCTGCCACCCTCAATACGACCAATGCCTTCGCGAACCAGTACGTGATGTACTACGGCGCCGGCCAGGAGGGCGTGACAGCGAATCCCGTGAGCACGGGCTTGGCGATCTCGACGGACGGCCTCACCTGGTCCATGTTCTCCACTGGCAAGACCCTGACCGGATCCGGCAGCGGCTGGGACTCGGGCCGCGCCGTCATCTGGGACGTCCTCAATGAGGGCGGCCAGTACAAAGCCTTCTACTCGGGCGGCGTGGGTACGTCGTGGGCTGGACTCGGCTACGCCACCAGCACTGACGGCTTCACGTGGACGACAGATGGTTCCGACAACCCGATCTTCAGCACATCGCAGGGAGTGGCCTACCGCAACAACCGCGACTGGGTGCCGCGCGTCCTTCTCGTGACGACAGCCACCGACAAGTTCTACCGCATGTACTTCAGCGTCAAGAACGCGGGGGGCGCCGGTAGCGTGGCCTACACCGACGGCCCGCACAGTGCGATCCCCGAGCCCGGGACGATGGCGCTGCTGGGAATGGGCCTCGGCGCGCTCGCTCTCAAGCGCCGCAAGAAGGCCGCCTGAGCCTTACCTGACCTCGAACTCTAACGCCCGCCGAGAAGCTCGGCGGGCGTTTTCTTTGTGCCGATGGCGGGCGCGAACTCTAGGATTTCTTGCGCCACGTGTACCGCGGCTTATACCCGAGGATGGTCCGGGCCTTGGTGCAGTCGAAGAGCGCGACGTGGGGATTGCCCATCATCGCGACCGGCTTGCGAAGCGTCGGCAAGTCGGGGAAGTGGCGGGCGATGAAGTCCAGCGTCGGCTCCCGCAGGTAGGTATCGGCGGCGCTGATCATGAAGGTCTCGTGCCCTCGCAGGTCCGCCTCGATCGATCGCCTCACGGCCTGCCCTACGTCGCGCGCATCGACGTAGCCGGCCATCGTCCGGCGGCAGTTCTCATCGTTGGCGATGAGCGCGTCGATGGGCGGGTAGTCCGGCGGAAACCACACCCAGCAGTACCGCAGCGCAACGGTGGTCATGCCGAAGCGACGCGCGTGGGCCGCGCAGATCTCCTCGCCGAGAAGCTTGCTCAGCCCATAGGCGTCGGCCGGCCGGGTCGGGTGACCTTCATCGAGGGGCAGGTACTCGGGCCGCTCGGCGCCCGTGCCGAACACGAAGCCGAAGGTTGAGTCGCTGCTGGCGATAACGACCCGTTTGATGCCTGCCTGGGCGGCGGTCTCCAGGACGCGATGCGTGCCGAGCACATTGACTTCGATGATCTGATCGGGCGTGCCGGCACCCAGGGTAGGCACGGCCGCGAGGTGCACGATCGCGTCGACGCCCTTCATCCCCGCGCGGAGATCGTCGACCGAGAGGATATCGCCCTCCCGCAACTCGGACTTTTGGCGCGGACGCTGGGGGCGCTGATCGAAATTCACGACGTGCCAGGTCTTCGCCAACTCGGCGACGACGAAGCGGCCGACGTTGCCACTGCCTCCGGTGATCATCACTGTCTTCATTGGTCTCCCTCCCGGCGCCCTGTTCGACGCGCCGCACCCCGCCCCTCCCGAGCTTGCGCCACTCCTGTGACGGCGGCGGTTGGTGGTATACTTCTCGAGAAGCTGCCTCAAGACCCGTGTCGGAGCCCTGGTCGAGGAGACGGAGAAGGTCTTGAAACAGCTCCTACGGGATCGCCATGAGCAACGCCACGCTGCTTGACGAAGCACGAAGGCTACTCGCCTCCGGAGATGCGGCTTCAGCCGCCGCGAAGGCCGATGAGGCGTTGGCCGCGGGTGCACCGCGCGCCGAGGTTCTGCGACTGAAGGCCACGGCGCTGCTGCAGATGGGCCGTCCGGCCGAGGCTGAGCCGCCCCTGCGCGAGTTGTGCGAGCTGCGGCCCGACGACTCGTGGGCCTACGTCATGCTTGCGCGTCTGCATCTCGCTGCCGGGCGCATGGGGAAGGCTCAGGCCATGGCCGAGCGGGCCATCGCTCTCGATCCGAGCAGCGCGGAGACGCAAGCCCTCCGGCAAGACTTGGTGCGTGTGGCCCCGAGTGGGAAGGTCGCTCCTCGGCGCAAGTTTCCTGTCGTGCCCATCGTCGTCGCCGCAGCGATCGTGGTGGCGGCTTTCCTGCTATGGTGGTTCCTCATTCATGCTCGCGCGGGAGCGGGCGTGCAGCAGGCGCAGGTGCCCGGCCCGGGCCAGCCGCAAGTTCAGCAGGCCCAGCCTCAGGGACCCGGTCAGCCCGAGGTCCAGCAGGCTCCGCCCGCTGCGCCTGGCGAGCCCCAGGTCACTCAGGCGCCACCGCCTCTGCCCGGTCAGGCGCAGGTGACTCAGGCTCCGCCCGAGCAACCCGGTCAACCGCAGGTGACGCAGGTTAAGGGGCCCGCGAGGTTCGAGGTATCGTGGCAGTGGCAGTGGATCAGGGACGACAAGTACCCGCCCGATGGCGAGCAGCATGTATTCCGCGTGTGGGGCACGGTCACCAATGTCGGCGGCACGGCCGCGCCGGCGATCGTGCTCGCGCTCGTATACTCGCTAGGGCAGCGAACCGGAGCGCAGATCTTGCCGGAGGATGACGTTGCGCCGGGGGCATCCTTCCCCTTCGACCTGCAGGTCGTCACCGAAGGCCGGGCGATGGGGTCGCCGCGAGAGGACACTTGTAAGGTAGTTGCCGATAAGCGGGACGCGACCATCGACGGCCTGATGAGTCTGGGCGATATGGCCAAGCTGTCCGGGGCCTTGGGCCTCGGCGGCGCGAGCCCCTAGCAGGAGGGTGCATAAGAAGGTGCCGCTGCACAACTGTGATCTCGTCATCGTAGGCGGAGGAGTTGCCGGATCGACGGCAGCGCTCTACGGCCGCCGCTTTGGTTTGGACTTGCTCGTCCTCGAACGTGCCGCGCCGGGCGGTCAGACCGCGTCGGCCTCGTGCATCGAGAACTACCCCGGCTTCCCCGAGGGCATCACCGGCCCGGAGCTTGCCCAGAACGTCACCGACCAGGCGCTGAAGGTTGGCGTGGAGTACGTGAACGCCGAGGTCATGGGCCTCAGCCATACCGGCAGCGGCAAGTGGATCGTCCACACCGATCAGGGCGACGTCGAGACGATCGCCTTCATCGTCGCAACGGGCGCATCGCCGCGTCACCTCAACGTCCCGGGCGAGCGCGAGCTTGCCGGCCGTGGCGTCAGCTACTGCGCGACCTGCGACGGCTTCTTCTTCCGCGGCCAGACTGTCGCGGTCGTCGGCGGGGGCAACACCGCCGTCGATGAGGCCATCTACCTCTCGGAGATCTGCGCCAAGGTCTACCTCATCCATCGCCGCGACGAGTTCCGCTGCGAGAGGTTCCTGCAGGATCGCCTCGGCTCGCGGCCCAACATCGACCTTGTGCTGGACAGCACCGTCGTCGAGATCCGCGGCGAAGAGCAGGTCGAGAACGTGCGCGTGCGCAACGTGAAGTCGGGCGAGGATCGCGTCTTCGATCTGCAGGGCGTCTTCATCGCCATCGGCAACGTGGCGCGGACGGACTGGCTGGGGGACTACGTCGAGCGCGAGGACGGCTTCATCCCCACGAACGAAAACATGGAGACCAAGGCGCCGGGCATCTTCGCCGCCGGCGATGTGCGCAAGACTCTCGTGCGCCAGATCACGACGGCGGTCGGCAACGCGACCACGGCGGCCTTCTTCGCCTACCACTACGTCCAGGGCTTCCGCGGGGGTTAGGCCCGGGCGCGATCAGCCGCCGCTGGGTTCCAGCTCCTGCTCGATCTTGCCGATGTAGGTGCCGTAGCTCTTCGGCGCCTGGCCGTCGTCGGGTGCGTGCTCGAGCTTGGTAAAGACCACGTAGATCGTCCCCTTGCAGATCGTCAGATCGGGGTTGGCGTTGTACTTCATGTCGTCGGCATAGTTGAGGGTGTCGATGTCCCCCGCGCCGGGCCCCAACTTCATCACCGCCACGTCGTAGAACCGCTCGCCGAAGTCGGTCCACCGCGCGTTGGCCATGTAGACGGCGAGGGTCACGCGGCCGAGGCTGAGGGCCTTCGGATATCGGCAACGTCCCGACCCGCCAAGGGTCCGCGGGCCGGAGAAGCTCTCGCCGTTGAACCTCTCCCACATCAGCGGCTCCCAGCCGGCGCGCTGGCCGAGGCCGCCGCGGTCCGTGTAGAGCAGCTCCAGGTCGCCATCGAAGCTCGCGACGCACGGCCCGTCAGGTCGCAGCGACGGGCAGTTGTCGCAGTGGACCGGCTCGCCTGGATCGCCATCGGCGTCGAGCGGAGCCATCGCGATCTCCGACCGCTCCGCGCCGTTCTCGGTCCACGACTGCAGGTAGGTGAGCCACATCTGCGCCTCGCGCGGAGCGAGGCCGCCCGGGCCGGTAGTCGCCGCCGGTCGGCTGGGCCGGATCTCGACGATCTTGCCGCGCTCACCGGTGGCTGGGTCGAAGACGCTGACGTATTGGCGCTGGCGGGCGTCGGGCCCCGAGGTTGGCCGGGCGGTCCAGGTGATCCACAGCTTGTCCTCCTGCCNNCGGTCATGCCGCGCCAGGTGCCTGCCTCGCGGTCGACGACGACCTTGGTCCACTCGACGGCCAGCTTGCCCGGGACGATGCGCGAGACGTAGATCGCGCCATCGCGGATTTCGGCGACGTAGAGGCGGTCCCCGCCGCCTTCGATGGCCGGGTAGCTCGTCCCCGGTGGGAGAGCGCCCAGCGGCGCGCTCGATTGCAGGCGGTAGCCCGCCCACACGCGTGGCTCGTCGGCCGTCGTCGACGCGACGATCTCCGCCGCCGAGGGCTTCGAGGGCACGACCTGCTTGCCGGCCTCGTCGTAGAAGATCGATGGCGCGGCCACCACGCGGAAGCGGTATTGCGTCTCCGGCTTGAGGCCGACGATCGAGTAGGTCTGTTCCGCGACATCGTCGGCGTGTTGTTGGGGGACTTTGCCCTTGGTCGGCTGCCACTCGACGTGGTGGCTCGCCGCGTTGCTGGTCCACTGCACGCGGATCCAGTCGGGCTGGGTGTACGCGACGGCGAGTCCGCTCAGCGAGAGTGCCTCGCGCTGGATAGTCTTCCCATCGGCCCGGCGAAGGCTGATCGCATCGACGGCTACCTCTGCGGCGCCGGTCAGGCTGGGCACAAGGACGACGGCCTGCGTCGCGGCAGCCGGCGCCTTGGCGCGGACCTCGACGGACGCCCACTTGCCCGCGCCGCCCAGCATCTCGCCACGGGAAGTCGCAAGGTCCTGGTTCTGGCCATCGAGAAATCGGAGGACTACGGCGATAGGCTTGCCGTCAGTGTGATCGACGCGCAGCCACGCCGTGAGGACGTACTCAACGCCGGGGGTGATGGCCATGCTCTGGCGGGCGAAGGGCGCCGGCGCGTCGCTTCCCGTCGAGACGACGAGGAGAGAGTGGCTGCCGTGGCGGGCGTTGCGGTTGGCCATGCGGAAGTCGGCCGCCGCGCCGTTCAGCTCCCAGCCGATCGGCATGCCCGCCGCATCGACCGCCTCGAAGGAGCAGTTCGAGACCAGGTTGACGGCAGAACGCAGCGCGGCCTCATCGAGCCGCGGGCTCGCCTGGGTCATCAACGCAAGCAGGATCGCCAGCATCCTCTCACTCCTCCCCAGCCTGACCTTCCAGCATCCGTCGCGCGAGGGCAAGCGCGTCCTCGTGCGTGGTCACCTCGCCCTCCTCGCGCGCGGCCTCGACGGCGGCAAGCAGTCGCCCGATATGCTCGCCGGGCTGCAGGTTGAAGGCCGCCATGAGGTCCTCGCCGGTGATCAGGCGCGGCCGGGTCTTCTCCTCCTCGCGCAGTTCGAGGCAACGGGCCGCCATCCTGTCGAGCTGCTCCATCATGCCGAGGCGCGGGTGCTGCTCTGTCGCCGGTCCGCGCGAGGCGAGCAGGTCGGCGATGCACACCAGGAAGATGCCGGGGATCGCCTCGTCCTCATCGCGCAGGAGCCGACGCAGGGCGGTGTCCGTCGCGGGGATGCCGTTCTCTGACGACTCGCGGCTGAGGTGCATGACGCGCATGTGCCCGCCGACCATTTGCGCCACGGCCTTGCGCATCATCCTGGGCCATCCCCACGCGCGGGTCAGCCCGGTGGCGATGTCGGCGCCGGTGGTCTCGTGGCCGCGGAACCAGATGCGCCCCTCGTCGTCGAGGAAGCGTCTCGGCGGCTTGCCGATGTCATGGAGNNGTGCCGCCGCGCGCACCGACGCCCGCCGGTGCGGGTGAGCCAGCGCGTCGCTCAACGCCTCGCCGCCCAACGGCAGGAACGCCCGCGGAGACTCGACGAGGAGGTCGATGAAGTCGGCGGCCTCAAGAGCATGGCCGGCGACATCGCGATGATGGTAGGGCCCCTGAGTGACGCCGCGCATGTCGGGCCACATCGGCACAAGCTCGTCGAGCACGCGATCGGCATCCATCCACGCGACCGCCGGGCCGACGGGGTGGTCGCTCTCGAAGAGCCGCAAAAGCTCGGCGCCGTAGCGTTGGGGCGGAGCCGACCTCAGCGACTCACAGTCGCGCCGGAGCAAGTCGCGCGTGGGCGCATCGATGCGAAAGCCGAGGTCCGTCGCCAGGCGATAGGCCCGCACGATGCGCGTCGGGTCGTCCGTCAGGGCCGTGTCCTTGACGATGCGCACCAGCGCCCGGCGGAGGTCGTCGCGCCCGCCGGTGGGGTCGAGGATCTCGCCGGAGCGCAGGTCGAGGGCGATCGCGTTGATGGTGAAGTCGCGGCGNNGGACCCGAAAACCGGGGCGCCTGCCCCACGTCCATCATGAGGCCGTTGATGGTGAAGTCGCGGCGCAGGAGATCCTCGCGCGGCCCGGCGGTATCAAGGCGCGTGACGTCCACCGTGCCTAGCTTCCGCACCGGTACATGCAGGGCCAGCATCGGGTCGGCACGCAGTTGTACGACCCGGACGTGGGCCAGTCTCCCCGCCGCCCTCGCCGTTTCCTCAGGGCGGTCCGCCGCCAGATCCCAGTCGGTGACCGGCCGTCCGAGCAGCAGGTCGCGCACGGCGCCGCCGACTAGGTACATCCCGCCCGGCACGGTGTCGGCCAGGGCGCGGAGGAGCGGGGGCACGCGATCGAGAAGGTCGAGACTCATGCGCGCCGCCTCACGGGGTCACAAGCATCAGGTAAGTGCCCAGGCCGAGGGCGGCGGCAAGCTGGGCCGCGATCGCGACCGTGCCGCTGAGCAGGAAGGGGCTCTCGGTCGCGACGGTCATCGCGGCGGCCGCGCAGACGGCCAGGGGCGGCGCGAGGAAGCAGTAGATGCGCCCCACCTCACCCCGCGTCGCCCCGGAGAGGAGCAGGAGAGCGATGGTCACGAGGAGGGCCGTGCCCAGACCGCGCGCCCTGCCAGAAGCCGCGGCCGCGAGCGCCACCAACGCCGGGCCGCTGAAGAGCAGGATGTCCCACGCGTTCATGATGAGCCACGGCATGTAGTGGCGGTCGGCCATGATCGTGCGCTGGGCCGCCATCGCGCCGAGGAAGTTCGCGAGCGGACGATAGCCCATGAGCATGAGCGGCAGGTGCGCGAGTACGACGCCGGCGATCAGCCCAACCCACGGCCGCCAACCGCCGGGCCGTCCGCGCACGAGCCACATGCCCGCGAACAGGACGATCAGCGCCGAGAGCCCGTAGCTCCACTGCAGCGAAAGGCCCCATACGATGCCCGCCACCCACGCCCAGCCCTGGCGGCGCATCGCCAGCGCCCAGAAGGCGAGCGCGAAGGCCGTCAGCGAGGCGCTGCGGACGTCGATGCCGGGCGTGAAGACCCAGAGCGCGGGCACCGCGCCGATGAGCACCGCGGCCGTCGTGGCTTCACGCGCCCCAAGCCACCACCACGCGAAGAGCCACGTGCCGAGCATCGCCGCCGGAACCGCGAGGCCGAGGACCCAGATGGAGAGGCAAGCCGCTGCGATGTGATGGAAGCGAAGGTCTCCGCTGCTCACGCGCTTCGCGGCGGCAAGAACATCGTCGGGTTTTGTCGAGCCGATGAGCAGCGGAGCGACAACGATGCGCTGCAGCCCCGGATGCTTGCGGGCGACATGGCTGAGCAGGCGGAAGAACAGCACCGGCCCGGGCGGATGCGTGGCCACGCGAGCCGGCACCACGCCGAGGTTCGTCCGCCGCGCGGTGTCCTGCAGCCACGGGCGCACGGCGTGCATCTTCGACGCCTCGCTGAGGTAGCCCATCGACAGGTCGCTGAGGACGGTCAGCGTCGCCCGGCCATAGCCCGCGGGCTCGGACACGAGCATCGCCTGGGGGAGAGCATACGAAGCGATCGCCAGCACGAGGAGGCCGATGACCGCCTGGACGCGCCGGATCTTGTCCTTGCGCACGGCGTCGAGGGCGGCTACAGCTCCGGCGAGGATGAACAACCCCGCCACTAGCACGGCCGGCGCGGGCAGGAGGGGCAGGTCGCGCTGGCTCCACGTCCACTCGCCGAACACGCCGAGGGGAAGCAGCCGCGCGTGCAGGAGCCAGAGCATCGCCGCCGCGGCCACAAGCCCAGCCGCCGCAGCCGCCATCACTCCGGTCCTCTGGCGGCCGGCCTCCTTCTCGTCCATGGTCTTCCCACGCCCGTCAGTCTTCGTCGTCTTCGAGCTTGACGATCTTGCGCAAAGCTTCGATCTCGCCCGGCTTCAGCCAACGCCACTGGCCGCTCTTCAGATGCCCGAGGGTGAGCGGTCCGTAGGACGTGCGGGTGAGCCGCACGACCTTGAGCCCCACCGCCTCGCACAGCCGCCGCACCTCGCGCTTCTTCCCCTCGGCCAGCACTATTTCTACGCCAAGCCCACCGGCCTCAGGCCCCAGCGCCACGGCGCGCAGGGGCTTCGCGCGGCCATCCTCAAGCTCGATGCCCCCAGCCATCCGCTTCACCGCATCCGGCGGTCCCTGGACAACGCAGTGGTACGTCCGCGGCACCGCATAGCTCGGGTGCGTGAGGCGATGGGCAAGCTCGCCGTCGTCGGTGAGGATGAGCAGGCCCTCGCTCTCGATGTCGAGTCGCCCCACGGTCAGCACCCGCGTCTGGAGGGTCTCGGGGAGAAGCTCGTAGACGAAGCGGTCGTGATGGGGGTCGCTCCGGCTGCACATGTAGCCGGTCGGCTTATTGAGAACGACGTAGGACGGCTCCGGGCGCAGGCGCAGGGGCTGGCCGTCGATGGTGATAGTATGCTCGGCCGGGTCGGCTTTGTCGCCCAGCTTCGCCACGCGGCCATCGATGAGCACGCGACCGGCGGCGATGATCTCTTCAGCCTGCCGCCTCGATCCATGCCCCGCTCGCGCGAGGATCTTCTGCAATCGCTCCTGTCCAGGCACCTTACTGCCTCCCCGTATGACGCACCCTACGGCCTAGGACTGGGTGTCCGATAGCCCTTCGACTTCGACAATTTCCTCGTCCGCCTCGACGATCTCTTCGACCACTTCGACGGCCTCGACGGCCTCGACGGCCTCCTCGACCTCGAGGATATCTTCGTCCGGTTCAACGGCCTCGACAGTCTCTTCCATCCCGGCGACTTCTGCGCCTGGCTCAGCCGCCTCGACTGCATCGCCGCCCTCGGTGGGCTCCGCCTGCTCTTTCGCTTCCTCGAGGCGAAGCTGGCGGACGCGGCTGCCGAGGTCGCCGGCAAGCTCGGGCAACTCCTCGAGGGCCGCCAGGCCGAAGGCCTGCAGGAAGCCCTCAGTCGTCCCGTAGAGCATGGGCCGGCCCGGAGCGCGCTTGCGCCCGACGCACGCTACCAGCCGCTTCGCCAGCAGGCTCTGCAGCGAGCCCCCGGAGTCCACCCCGCGCACGCGGTCGACCTCAGCCTTCGTCGAGGGCTGGCGGTAGGCGATCACCGCGAGGACCTCCAACGCAGCCGCCGAGAGCCGCTCCTTCGGGGGTTCGCGTAGGCGAGCCACATAGTCGGCGAACTCCGGCACCGTACCCAGGCAGAGGCCCGCGGCCGTGCGCAGGACCTGGAGAGCATGATCCTCCAGCCGGCCGCGCAGGGCCTCGACGGCCACGCGCGCCTCTTCCTCCGAGACTTCCATCAGCTCGGCCAGCCGCGCCAGCGGCAGCGGCTCCGCCGACGCGAACAGCAGCGTCTCCACGGCGAGGGCAAGGTCCACAGCCACAGCGTCGGTCGTTTCACTCATCTCGCGAGCATCACCAGTACCGCGCGCTCCTCGCCGAGTTCGACGCGGGACATGCCCCGTCGGATCAGCTCCAGCAGCGCGAGGAAAGTTGTCACTATCCACAGCCTGTCGGCGCCCGTCTCGAAGAGGTCCTCGAACATCAAGGGCGACCTCTCCCGCAGGCGATCAAGCACATATTTCATCTGCGTCCGCACCGACCACCGAGGCCTCAGAACGACCGGCCCAGCCTCCTGATCGGCACGCTCGAGCACGCGGTTGAGGGCCAGGACCATGTCGAAGATGCTGACCTGGTCGAGGCTGACCCAGCCACCCTCGGCCTCGTCCTCGTCCGTGCTGCGGAGGAAGACTTGCTGCTGGACCGAGTGGGCCTCACGAAGCTGCTCGGCGGCCTGACGGAAGGCCTTGTACTCCTCGAGCCGGGCGTCAGGGCTGGCGAGAACTTCCTCCAGCGCGTCAGCAAGCTCGGTCGGTTGAGGCTCGGCGCCCTCCTCCCGCGGCAGGAGGCTGCGCACCTTCCACAGCACCAGCGCCGCCGCCACGGGCAGGAACTCCGCCGCTTCCTCGATCTTCAGGATTTGCATGGTGCGCACGAAAGTCACGAACTGCGACACGACCTCGGACACCGCCAGCTCCTGCACATCGACCTGCTGGGTGCGGACCAGGTAGGCGAGCAGATCCAACGGCCCCTGAAAGATGCTCAGGCTGATGGGAGGCCCGCCATATTCCACTCCCGCATCCGCCGACGCCATGTTAGTCCACCGGTTCGAGGCTGATCGTGGAGCGCTTGCCGCCGTGGATCTTGAGGCGGACGTTCATGCCGGCGCCGTCGATCAGCACTTCGCCGTCCAGCACGGAATGGGCCAGCTTCGCCGTCCTCTCGACGACGCTCAGGGCTCCGATGATGCAGTCCTCGACCGCGCTATCGGTGATCCTGGCCGAGTCACTGAGGCAGACATAGGGGCCCACGCGCGAGTTGGTGATCTTGCAGCCGCGCTCGATGATGACCGGGCCGATGATCTGCGAGTCGGTGATCTCCACGTTGTGGCTGATGCGCACGTTGCCCTGGATCGAGGAGCGCTCGCCCATGGGTTGTGGAATGTCGGTGACCTCGCGGTCGAGCAGGGCACGGTTAGCCTCGAGGAGCGCCTCGAAGGTGCCGACGTCGAACCACTCCAGCTGGAAGGGCACGCCCACGGCCCGGTGCCCGTCGTTCACCAGCGTCTGGATCGAGTCTGTGATCTCGATCTCCTTGCGCTTGGACTCGGGCGTCCTCGCGATGGCGTCGAAGATGACCGGCTCGAAGGCGTAGAGGCCAACGATCGCCTTCCGCGACGGCGGCTCCTCCTTCTTCTCGTGCAGCTCCAGGATGGAGTCGCCTTCGGTGACGACCACGCCGAACCGCCGCGGGTCCTCGATCTCCTTGTAGAGGACGAGGGCGTGAGCGTCGGTGCGGCGGGCGCGTTCGACGAAGTCGACGATGCCGCCCTGGATAAGCTCGTCGCCGAGGTAGAGGAGGAAGGCCTCGTCGCCCACGGCGTCCTTCGCGCGGGCGGTCGCGTCGCCGAGGCCGCGCGGGTTATCCTGCACAACCGTCGTCACCGTCAGGCTCTTCGGCGTGTGGTCGCGCAGGTAGGGGCCGGTCTCGATGTCAGCCGGCGACGTTACCAGCACGACCTTCTCGATCCCAGCCGCGACCAGCGCGTCGAAGATGCGGTCAAGGATCGTCCGCCCGGCGACTTCCACCAGGATCTTCGGCTTGCGCAAGGTGATCGGCCACAGGCGGCTGCCCATCCCGGCGCACAAGATGACGGCGGTCTTAACGTCCATCAGCGTTCACTCCCCGCCCGAAAACGGAAGTCTCATCGCCCGGCGGACCTCAACCATCGTCGCCTCGGCGATCTCACGCGCCGCCTCATTGCCTTCGCTAAGTATGCGCAGGACCTGCGCGCGGTCGGCCTCAAGCTCGGCGCGCCGCTCATGGATCGGAGCCAGCGCGCGGATCAGGTTATCGGCCAGGTCGTTCTTATCGGCCACGCACCCGAGCGTGCCCGCCTTGCACTCCGCCTCGACCTCAGCCACGCGCTCGGGCGGGCTGTAGATCTTGTGCAGCGCGAAGACCGGGCAGCCCTCGGGATGACCGTGGTCGCCCATGCGGATCTTCAGCGGGTCGGTGAACATCGTCTTGATCTTCTTGCGAAGCTCTTCGGGCGAGTCGCCGATCTCGAGAGTGTTGCCGTACGACTTGCTCATCTTCCGCCCGTCGAGGCCGGGGACGGCCGCGAATTCGCCCAGCCGCGCCTGCGGCTCGGGGAAGATCGGGCCGTAGATGTTGTTGAAGCGCCGGGTGATCTCGCGGGCGAGTTCGAGGTGGGGAAGCTGATCCTTGCCCACCGGGACGAGGTCGGATTTGTAGAGGATGATGTCGGCGGTCTGCAGCACCGGATAGCCGAGGCGGCCGTAGCTGCGCATCTCCTCCGGCAGCTCCTCCTGGCTGAGCACGTCGCGCCACGTGGGGCAGCGCTCCAGCCACGACAGCGGCGTCACCATCGATAGCAGCAGCTCAAGCTCGGCATGCTGCTTGACCTGCGACTGGATCATCAGGATAGACCGCTTGGGGTCGAGGCCGACGGCCAGCCAGTCGATCGCGATCTCCTCGGTATAGGCCGCGAGGGGCTCGGTGTTGTCGTAGTGATCGGTCAGGGCGTGCCAGTCGGCGATGCCGAACACGCAGTCGTACGTGTCCTGCAGGGCGACCCAGTTGCGCAGCGTGCCTTCGAGGTGCCCGAGATGCAGGTGCCCCGTCGGACGATGTCCGCTAAAGATCCGCGGGCGTTTCTCAGCCATAGCCAATCCTCCTTCTTAGATGCCGGTCAGTAGGTGCCGCACGAAATGGATGGGATAGGTGAAGATGAACCCGAAGATGGGGACCTGCCCGATCCCGATCACCAGCCCGATCAGGAGCAGCATCCCATAGCGGTGCATGAAGTCCTCGTAAGCGCGAGCCTTATTGTAGCTCAGCAGGCCCGCCATCACGTGCGAGCCGTCGAGCGGGTAGATCGGCATCAGGTTGAAGTAGGCCAGCATCAGGTTGATCGTCACGATGGTGAGCAGCAGATCCTCGCGGCCCGCGGCGATGCCGAGGCGAAGGGGCAGCGCGAAGAGGGTGGCCGTGATCACGTTGCTGATGGGCCCCCACATGGCGACCATGATGCTGTCCTGGCGAGGGTGCTTGAAGAACGCAGCGTTCACCGGCACCGGCTTGCCCCACCCGAAGCCCGCGAGGAGGATCATGATCGTGCCGATGGGATCGAGATGCGCCAGCGGGTTGAGGGTCACGCGCCCGGCCATCGCGGGCGTTGGGTCGCCAGCCATGGCAGCGCGCTTGGCGTGGGCGAACTCGTGGACCGTCACCCCTATCAGCAGGGCGACCACCCACGCGATCATCTCAGCCAGGCTCATGCTGCCAAAGCGTCCAAGCATTCTCTCCGTCTCCGGGCGTCGCGCTCAGAGAGCTTTGCGCGCCGCCGTCATTGCCACCTTCAACTGCGCTGCCTTGCCACGTGCCTTCCCATCCAGAGCGGCCAGTCGTGCCGCACGCAGGCCCACGCCGACCGCCGGGCCGCGAGGTATGCCGGCGGCCATCATATCCTCGCCGGTCACCGCGAGCGCCAACCCCTGCGCCGCCGCATGCCACTGCTCGATCCGCTGCCTCGCCCCCGCCGGCGCCATCGCCCAGACCGCGAGAACCGTCGCCGGCGTCAGAGAGGCCAGCAGAATATCGACTTCGCTAATCGTAACGACCGTCAGCAAGAACACGCAAAGCACGGTCGCCCTTTCAAGTTGCCTGCAGGCCTGCGCGTAAAAGGCCGGCAAAGCCAGGAACGTCGCCGCCTCAGCGCCGGGACCTCCGGCCGCCAGAGCCAGCGTCGCCGCCCCTGCTGTCGCCGCGTCCATCCCAAGCTTCTTCCTGCCAGCCTCGACTGCCAGCATCGCCCGAGGATGCGCCAGGCCTGTCGGCATCCGCAGGCCCTCAAGAGCACCCCACTCGGCCAGGCGTCGCACAATCCGTCCGCCTGCCGCCGTCTCCAATCCTCGCCTCAACTGCTCGCCGAGCCGCGGGCCGCTGACCGTCGCCAGCGCGCCATTCATCAACGCCGCCCGCCGCCATCGCTCAGTCACCGGCTCCGGCGCGAGCTTCAGCCGCTCGGCATACACGGCCGCTCGCACCACCCGCGTCGGGTCGTCAACGAAACTTCGCTCGTGCAGCGCACGGAGTATACCCGCCCCGAGGTCTTTGCGCCCGCCGGTCGGGTCGAGAAGCTCCGCCGGACCGCTCGCCGTCAGCCGCAGAGCCATCGCGTTGACCGTGAAGTCGCGGCGCCACAGGTCCTCGGCCATGGTCGCGCGCCTGACCACCGGCAACGCTCCGGGCCGAGGATAATGCTCGGTCCGCGCCGTGGTCACGTCCCAGTGGCGACCATCAGGCAGGCGCACCTCAGCGGTCAGGAACCGCCGGTGCTCGACAGCCACGCCGCCGGTCTCCGCGGCCAGGGCCCGCGCAAGCTTCGCCGCGCCACCCTCGACCGCCACGTCGACATCCGCGACGCGGTGGCCCGTCAGGGCATCACGCACGGGGCCACCAACGAGGTAGACCGCCACGCCCAGCCGCTCGGCCGTGACCGCAAGGAGATCGAGATCTTCGCGGACTCCGGCCCACGCCCGCTTTCGCAGATCCACAGCCACGCCGAATCAGCCGCCCTACTTGCGCGCGGAAGCCTACTTCCGCAGTCTAGGTGGCACGCGGTCCTGCCGCACCAGATCCTCGAGGCTCTCGCGCTCGACGATGACCTCGGCGGCGCCGTCGCAGGCCAGGACCATCGCCGGCCGCGGGAAGCGGTTGTAGTTGGAGGCCATGGCGTAGTTGTACGCGCCGGTGCAGAACACCGCCAGCAGGTCGCCCTCACCGACGGGCTGCAGGGCGATCTCCGGGATGAGCGTATCGGTCTCGCAATGCTTGCCCGCTACGCGCACGGCCATGGTCGCGGCCTGATCGGCCTTGTTCGCGACAACCGCCTCGTACTCGGCCTCATATAGCGCCGGGCGCGGATTGTCCGAGAGGCCGCCATCGACGGCGACGTAGGTCCGCACGCCGGGGATCTCCTTGATCGGTCCGACGGTGTATAGCGTTACGCCCGCCGGCCCGACGATGGAGCGGCCGGGTTCGAGGATGAGGCGCGGGATCGGAAGGCCAAAAGCTTCGGCCGCCTCCGTCAGAGCCTTGGCCTGCACGGCCGCAAGCTCGGCGATGGACGGCGGCTCGTCTTCCTTCGTGTAGGCGATGCCGAGCCCCCCGCCCATGTCCAGCTCGGTCAACTCGGCGCCGTGCTTGTCGCACATGCCGGCCATGAACTCGACCATGATCTCGGTCGCGCGCGTGAAGCTCTCGAGCCCGAAGATCTGCGAGCCGATGTGGCAGTGGATGCCCAGGAGATTGATTCCCGGCGCCTCCATCGCCATCGCCACTCCGTCCTCAGCCTGGCCGGAGTCGATCCCCAGGCCGAACTTCGAGTCGAGGTTTCCGGTCGCGATGTAGTGATGCGTCTTGACCTTGATCCCCGGCGTCACGCGGACGAGGACATCAACCTTGCGCCCCGCCTTCTCAGCCACGGCCGAAAGCCGTCCGATCTCCGAAAGGCTGTCGACGACGATGTGCCCGACCCCCGCGTCGACGGCCATCTGCAGTTCGAGGTCGCTCTTGAAGTTGCCGTGCATCTTCACGCGGTTCATGGGGAAGCCGGCCTGCATCGCCGTGTAAAGCTCGCCGGCGCTGGCGACGTCGAGCCCCATGTCTTCCTGCTCCATGATCCGGCACATGGCGGAGGTCAGGAGCGCCTTGCCCGCGTAGCAGACCTCGGCGCGGGGCATGTGCTGGGAAAAGCTCTGCTTATACTGGCGGCAATTGTCGCGCAGAAGCTGCTCGTCGACGATCCACAGCGGGGTGCCGAATTGAGCAGCGAGATCCACACAATCGCACCCGCCGACCTCCAGATGGCCCTGGTCGTTGATGCGCTGAGTTCCGTGAAACATCGTCAATCCCCCAAGGAAGGTTAGGGCGAAAGAAACCGCCCCAAAAGCGTCGGCTCTTGGGGCGGCGGAGTGATCGAGACCCGCAGCCCAGATATTACTTGGCCTTGCTGCTGATGATCAAGCGGCCATGCGTCGAGTCGAAGGTAAACGTGAGGCCCAGGGCATCGCTCAGGAAGCTCAGCGGGACCATGGTCTCCCCGTTGCGCACGAAGGGCGCGACTTCCAGCGTCTGGGCGCGGCCGTTGACCCTGGCCTGCTTCTCGCCCAGGCGGAGGTCGACCGTGACCCCGTGGGCCACGCAGCGCATCCGCTTCTCGGCGGGATACCAGGTGAGGACGCCGCCGCTGCGGGCGAGGACCTTGCCCAGCGACCCGACGCGGACGCCCTTGACGACTTCAGTCGCGGCGCCGAGGGAGACGACCTGCTTCGCCGCCGGGGCGGCGCTCGAAGAATGAGCGGTGCCGGGCATCGGCGGCATCATCGCGGTAACGAAGACCACCGGGGCGCGGGGAGCCAGCGCCAGTTCAGCCGCGGACAGGGGCGGCGTCGCGGTCTCAACCGGGCTCGCGGCACGAGCAGGCAGAGCAGCCGTCCGCACCTGACCGGCGCCCATCGGGGCGATCACGGCCGGGCGAGCGGAGGGCGCGGTCCGTGCATCGACGGGCGCGCAGGCCATCGTCGCGGCCTCAGCCATCGCGCGGGCGACGGTGCCCAGCGGAGTGCTTATCTGGTAGGCAAGCTGAACGCCCTGAGCTCGGGGCGCAGTCACAGCCGCCGCTCGGGTCCACGACGGCGCGGCGCTGGACATGGCCAAGGCGCCTTCGGTCGTCGCCACGGTCTCACCGACGGCCATTCGCGTGGGACGGCCGGGGCGCTCACTGGTGACGCTGAGCGTCGGCGGCAGAGCGGCGATGCGGGTTCCTGAAGCCGTCGCCTGCCGGGCTGTGCCGCTGTTGACGCTGCTTACAACCGGCGGTGCAGCGGGCTGAGCCTGACGAACTACGGGCGCCGGCACAGGCAGTGCCGCTCGCTCACGCGTCGGGCCGGCCGCCGGGATGATCGGAGCCTCAGCCTTCGGCGAGGGCGCGGCCATCGGCGTCACTGCGGTCGTCGTAGGGATAGTCCGCTGGATCGTCGTCATGTCGCGATTGCCGACGATGACGTGGACCTCAGCCGATCGGCCTTCGTTCTCAGCGGCATCGGACGCGCGAGCCTGGACGACGTGATCGCCATCGGCCTCATGGGTCGTATCCCAACCGAGAGTGTAGGGCGCGCGGTTGCTCATCGACCGCATCTTGCCGTCGACGAAGAAGAAGACCCACGAGACGCCTACGTTGTCCTGCACGTCGGCCTTGATGTCGACGGTGCCGGTCACGTGCTGGCCGGGCGCGGGGTAGTAGACATTGACGACCGGCGGGGTGCGATCCTCGCCGCCGGCGGCAGAGGCCGCGATCTGCCTGACGGTCACGTTGATGATGGCTTCGCCGACGCCACCGGTGCTATCGACCGCACGGACGGAGACCTGGCTGGTCTTGCCGGTCGTGGACTGGAGGTTGTACGAGAAGACGTGCTCGCCCTTCTCGTGGGGCACGGAGAGGGGATACGTGGCAACGACCTGGCTATCGATGAGGAGTTCGAGCTTGACGATCGGCTCGGAGGGTGAGGACGACTGGTAGGTGGTAGACACGGAAAGCTGCGCCCCCACGGCGTCGCCCGCGTGAGGCCGGCTGATGGACACCATAGGCGTGCACCAGGCGGCCTGTGGAACGGCGGCACCGAAGAGGAAGCATACCACTGACCAGGCCACAAACGCCCGGCCGATAAGCTGCCCCAGAGCTTTCATCGGCTGTAGTGCCTCCCACCAGCTGCGATTTATGCTTCCGTCTAAGCTCCAGGATCCAAGGAGTTAGCCCGAGGGACAACTCATGGATTCGCACCAGCCAGCCCACACGAAGACTACATGCTCGCGCCCGCAGAGTCAATAGCAGAGCGGTGCGCGGACGCTTGGTCCAACGAATCCCGGCCCTCCGGGGCCTTGACCGCCCGGTTGGGCATCGTCCCGCGCCCTGTGCTATAATCAGGACCGCTCGGCCATCCTCCTGCCGGTGGACAAAGGTTTGCTAGGTCTCGTCGCGCTGATCCTCAAATACGCCCTTCTCGTTGGCGTCCTCGCGTACGTCCTCGCGGTCGTTCGGGCCATGATCGTGACCATGCCGACCGCCGACGGTAGTCGCCCGCGAAAGCCCGCGCCTGCTGCCACGCCCGCCACCAAGCCGAAGCCTCGCCCTCAGCCGCAGCCTGCCGCCCAGGTTCAGCCGCCCGTCGTGGAAGAAGCACCTCCGGTCGTCGCTGAACCGCCAGCAGAGCCCTCTGGGCCGGTGGATCTTGCCACCCCGTGGCCGTCGGAGCCCGAGCCTCAGCCGGAAGTCACGGCCGAGCCCGCTCTCGAACCCCTTCCTGAATCAGAGCCAGCGCCTGAACCTCGCCCCGCTGCCCAGCCTTTCCTCTTCCCGGTGGAGGTCGAGGGGGTCTCGTCCGACCCGGTGCTCATCGTCGAGCACCCCGGCGACAGCCATCTCGCTCCTGGCGCGGCGGTTCATCTCGGCCATGGCATCCACGTCGGCCGCGCGCCCGAGAACGACCTCGTCCTCGATTCAGCCGCCATCTCGCGCCAGCACGCCTACATCGGGCCGCGCGGCGATACCTGGCTCCTCGTCGACAAGGGAAGCGCCAACGGCACCTTCGTCAACGGCCGCCGCGTCACCGGCCCCCAGGAGCTTCACGACGGCGATGCCCTTACCCTCGGCGACGTGAACTTCCTGCTCAGCCTCCTTGGGGGTGGCCGCGCTGGCCACGTCTAGGGAGCGCCGCATCGAGCTTTCGGGCCTGGGCGTAGCCGGTCTTCTGGCCGGTGGATACATGGTGCACGCCTGCCTGGTCCGCGGCATCAGCCCGGCTCATGCCAGCCGCGCGCTGGCTCCGGCGGCCGCGCTGGTGGCGGTGGCGCTGCTCATGGACGCCTTCAACGACCGCCGCGACCACACCCTCCTCCTGCCGGTGGCCCTGCTGTGCGGGTTCGGCATAGCCCTGCTGTTTTCGGTAGACGGCTACCTGGCGGCCAAGCAGGTCATCTTCGTCGGCGTGGGCTGCCTCCTCCTGCTCGCCACCTACATGATCGTCGATGATGTGGATGCCCTCCGCTCGGCCTCGGGGCTGGCGGGCTTGGCGGCGGTGCTGCTGCTTGGGGTTACCATCATCTTCGGCGAAGAGATCAACGGCGCCCGGCTTTGGCTGGGCGTTCCCGGCGTGTTCCTCTTTCAGTCCGGCGAGCTGGCCAAGGTCTTCATCGTCATGTTCATGGCCGGCTTCCTCAGCCTCTATACCGAACGCCGGGCGCGGACGGGCCACGAATCGTCGCTGGCCATCGTCCTCGTGCTGACGGTCATCGTGGCGCTTGCCATGTTCGTCCTCCAGCACGATCTCGGCGCGGGCCTGCTGGTCTTCGGCGTCGTCCTGCTGATGATCTACGTGGCGACCGGGGCCTGGCAGGCGACGTCGGCCGCGATCCTCCTGCTCGTCGTCGGGGTCGCGCTCGCGATGCACTTCCTGCCCGCGGCCCAGGAAGGCGCGGTCGTCACACGGCGCCTCATCGCCTGGGTCGATCCCTGGCGCGATCCTCTCGGCGCCGGCTATCAGACAATCCAGGGGCTCATCGCGATGGCCCACGGCGGTCTCTTCGGGACCGGTGCAGGTCTGAGCACGCCCGGCGTCCTGCCCGTGGCCGAGAGTGACATGATCTATGCGGTGGCCGGGCAAGAGATGGGGTTCCTTGGCTCGGTGGGCCTCTTCCTTCTCTACGGATTGGTGGCCTATCGCGGCTTCCAGTTGGCCCTCGCCTGCCGCACGACCTACACGGGCCTCCTGGCCACGGGGCTGTCGGGGCTGCTCTCGCTGCAGGCGCTGGTGATCGTGGGCGGAGTGCTCAAGGCCCTGCCCCTCACCGGGGTGACGCTGCCCTTCCTCAGTTATGGCGGGTCGTCGATGCTGGTGAGCTTCGTGGCCCTGGGGCTGCTGCTGTGCATATCGCGCGACTCGGTCGGATGGCCGTCGAAGAGCGCCGGGGGGCGCGACTAGTCATGCATGCGCGCCTCTGGGCTGCCGCAACGGCTCTGCTCATCTTCTTCTTCGTCCTTGCCGGCTTCCAGGCCTACTGGCAGCTTGTTGCCGGGCCCTGGCTCATGGCCCAGCCTTACGACCACACGGCCGCGGCACGAGTGAAGCTCGTCCAGCCCGGCTCGGTCATCACGCGCGACGGTGTGAAGATCCTCGGCCCGGCCCGCGCCAATGGCTCCTGGTCGTACAAGTACGAGCGGCCCGAGGAGTTCGCCCATCTTCTCGGCTACAACGAGCAGACCGGGCTTCGCGGCGCCCTCACCAGCGCCCTCCTCGGCCAGGGAGCCTACGAGGACTGGCATGCGCGGCTGGCTTCGCCGGTGCCGCAGGGCTGCGATGTGGTCCTCACCATCGACAGCAATGCGCAGAAGGCCGCCTTCGAGGCCCTCCGCGGGTATAGCGGCTGTGCCCTCGCGGTCCGGACGAACGATGGGGCGGTCGTGGCGGCGGCAAGCTCGCCCGGCTTCGACCCCATCGACCTCGGCGATAACGAGAACACGACGGTGCTCACCAACGACCCGGCTCAGCCGCTGCTCGACCGCCCGGTCGAGGGGCTCTACAACCCCGGCTGGGGCATGGCATGGGTGACGGCCGCGGCTGCTCTGGCCTCGCGCGATGCTCGCGTGACGACGGGTCTGACCTGCGCCGGGCGCTATGAGATCGACGACCACAAGATCGTCTGCCCGGCGGCCCACGGCGCCGTCACCGTGGCGTCGGCCCTCGAGCAGGGATGCCTGGTCGGGATAACCCAGTCCGCCGAGCGGCTGGGGCCCGTGCGTTTCAAGAACTTCGTTCACGCCGCCCACCTCCTCGATCCGGCCTCGCTGGCGGTGCCGTCGCAGCCCGGCCGGATGCCCGATTTCACCGACTGGCGGGGCAAGGTTAACCTCGCCGAGGCCGCCTTGGGCGAGCGTGAGACGCGCCTGACGCCGCTGGCGATGGCGAGGTTCTTCCTCTCGATCGCGCGCGGTGGCGAAGTGATCCAGCCTTTCCTCGTGGCGCAGGTGAAGTCGCCCTCGGGCCGCGTGGTCGAAGAGGGCAAGGGGCGCGATCTGGGCCGCGCGATGTCGGCCAAGGTCGCCGGCAACATGAAGGCGCTCATGCTGGCGTCGGACCGGGCTCCTGTGACACCCGAGACCGGTCGGAGTGCGCCTTCGGCTTACGCCGCCTGGTGGTCGCCGTCGGAGATAATGAACGCGCGGGGCGACGCCTGGTTTGTGGCGTTATCCCCGACGCAGAACCCCACGACCGTCGTCCTCTTGATCCTCGAGGATCAGGCCGACGAGAAGATGGCTGTTGACCAGGGACTGTCTCTGCTAAACTATCTCGAGCATATGGCCGTCTGACGTCCGCGAGTTCCCCTTCGCGGGGGCTTCGCAGGGAACGTAGACGGTAGCTGCGCGTTTTGTCCGGGTGTGAGGTTGGAGGACGTAATATGGCAGTTGAACTTCTTGCCGGGCGGTACAAGCTCGGCCCCAAGATCGGCGAGGGAGGCATGGCGGTCGTCTATCGCGCCCAGGACGTGCATCTGGGGCGCGACGTCGCCATTAAGGTCCTCCGGGCAGCCATCTCCGAAGACGAGTCCGTGGCTCAGCGCTTCCGCCGAGCCGCCGAGGCTGCGTCGCGCCTGACCCATCCCAACATCGCCGCGCTGCTCGATGTCGGCGAGGCGGCCGGCCGGCCGTACATCGTCGCCGAGTTTCTCCCCGAGCCCGACCTGAAAGAGATCATCGTTCGCTACGCCCCGCTGCCGGACCACAAGGTCGCGCAGGTGGGGATCGACTGCTGCCGCGCCCTCGAGTACGCCCACCGGCAGGGCATGGTTCATCACGACATCAAGCCGCAGAACATCCTCTTCACCTCCGACGGCGTGGCCAAGGTCTCCGACTTCGGGCTGGCCGCCGCTTCCGCCGATCCGGGCCTCGCGAGCGGCAAGGTTCATGGCACCCCCGCCTACATGGCGCCCGAGCATGCCCAGGGCCTCCCCGCCACAGCCCAGTCCGACCTCTACTCGCTCGGCTGCGTCCTCTACGAGGCCGTGACCGGTCGGCCGCCCTTCGAGGATGACGACCCGACGACGGTCATGCGGCGCCAGGTCCACGACCGCCCGCCGTCGATCCGCGCGCTCAACCCGGGCATCGCGCCGTCGCTGGAGTTCATCATCAACAAGGCGATGGCCAAGGATCCCGCCCGCCGCTACCGGACGGCGCGGGAGATGCTGGCCGACCTGCAGAAGGTCGCCGCCGGCGCTGAGCTCGATCGCACGGGCGTCCTGGCGGCTGATACCACCATCCCCGCCCGCGTCGAATCCGACGAAGGGGACGTGCCGTGGTACGCCGAGCCGCCTCGCTCGACCACGCACGAGCCGGTCCGCTCGCACCAACCGGCGCCTCAGCCAACTGGCATGCGCTCGCCCACGACGGTGGCTCTGGTCGTCGTCGCCGCGGTCATCTTCATCATAGCGCTGGCGTGGCTGGTCAAACACGCCTTCTACCCCGGTGTGGCGCCGAAGCTCATCCAGGTGCCGTCGATCAAGAACATGCCCGAGCAGCAGGCCCGCGATGCCCTGACCAAGAGCGAGCTTACCGTCGGCACAGTGACCTATCAGTCTAGTGATGCCTTCGCCGAGGGCGTGGTCATCGAGCAGAGCCCTGCCATGGGCCAGACGGTCCAGGCCGGCACGCCCGTGGCCCTCGTCGTCAACCGCGGCCAGCAGGTCACGCCCGTGCCCGACCTCGAGGGCGTGTCCCTCGAAGAGGCGCGCCGCCGCCTGCAGGCCCCGGGGCTGAACGTGGGCGAGGTCACCGAGCAATACGATGACCGCCACGCCGTCGGCCTGGTCATCAAGCAGGCCATCCGCGCCGGGACCAAGATCGAGCGCGGCGCCGGCGTGGACCTGACCGTCAGCAAGGGCCCCGCGCCCGTCAAGCAGGTTCAGCCCGTCCAACCGGTCCAGCCGGCACAGCCAGTTCAGCCTGGCCCCGTAAGCCCCGGCACGAACACCAATACCAACCCGAATACGAACGACGTCTCCTCGGTCTACCCGGATGTCGTGGTCCGCGACCTCACGCCCGATAAGGGGCGCGATGAGGAGCATACCTACGAGATCCGCATCACCGTCCTCGGGCGGAATCCTCAACAGGACATCCGGGTCCAAGCGCATGACGCGTCGGGCCGGCGCATTGACGTGCTGCACGAAAAGCTTGACCCGCAGACGACCAGAAAGGTCACGGTGAAGCTCAAGGGTAACGCCAACATCGACGTCTACCACGATCAGCGGCTGTTCTTCCAAAAGCCCGTGCCGAGCGAGGAATGAGCCGTCACGGCAGGCCCTTCGACGGCCTCGGGGCCTTCGGCACGCAAGGATGCAGGTCCGCGGTGTCTTGAGCTCTTGGCCGCGCGGCTGATGCCTTACCCACGCCCTTTCGGCGCGTAGGACAGGATTCGATAAAGGGTGGAGCTGGAACCGATGCGTAAAGCAAGTCTTCAGATTGCGATCCTTCTGATTGGCCTGGTGTGCCTGTTCTCGTCGTACGCCTGGGCGCAGCCGAAAGCTGTCTCGGGAGCGGTTAACCTCGCCGCCGCCGCCAGTGGCGGGCGCATTGTCGCCGTCTCGAGTGAGGCGAAAGACCGCAACAATCAGGTCATCCCCCAGTGGTCGTCGCGGAATCTCATCGACGGCAAGTTCGTCGTCGGCACCTTCGTCCCGCCCGATTCTTACGGCTGGTCGTCGGATAAGCCGCCCACGCCGGAGAAGCCCGAGTGGTTCGTCCTCGCCTTCAAGGGCGACCAGACGCGCCTCATCAACCGCATCGTCATCGACCCCACGACCGACGACCCGCCCTACATCGGCCGCTGGGTCCGCGATGTTGAGCTTCAGGTCTCGACGACCACCGCCGACGGCCCCTTCAAGAGCATCGGCCGCTTCGTCGTCCTCGCCCGGCCGATCAAGCAGAGCTTCGAGTTCCCGCCCGCCGAGGCGCGGTACGTCCGCGTCCTGATCACCTCCAACGGCGGGTCCGACAAGTGCGTTGAGATGGGCGAGTTCGAGGTCTACGAAGCCATCATGTCGGGCGATGTCCTCGACCAGCTAATCGTCCGCCTCGAGAATCTCCTCACGGACCTCAAGCGCTACCGCGACGGGGTCCTCTACCAGCAGGGCCGCGACACGACCGAGGACGTTACGCGCAAGGCGCCGCCCGCCGGTCAGGAGGGCGCAACGCCCGCTCCGGCCACGCCCGCGCCCCCGAAGTAGGCTGCGGGAAGAGGCCGAATCGGCTCAGGGAAAGCTCAGGAAAGTTTGCCGAAAAAAAATCTCGCGAAAGGGGAACGGTCCCCGTACTTGGAGCGTATAATCGGGCAGCAGCTCGATCAGGGTATTGCTCGCTCCTTGGGGATGTCTGCCGACCGCGAGGTCGGATTAACCAGGACTGAGCAACCGCTGGGTTCGACGGTGGTTCGGGAACAGCACCATCGGATACAGCGGGTGAAGGTTAAGGGCCCCACGTGTTAACGTGGGGCCCGCCTCTTTTTGTAGGGTCGACTTCGCCCCCGCGCCGGCGTAAGATTCCCCGCAGTGCACTCCGACCGGGAGGCGCTGCGGCATGTGGGAAGAAGTGCCTGCGAAGGTCGCGCTTGTGTTTTGGTTCGGGCTCCTCATGGTGGCCTTGCTGTACCTTGATGAGGTGATGCGCGCCCGCCACGAGGGCCGCGCCTTGCCGCCCCATCGTCACCCGGTCCTCCTCCTCGCTCCCTCTGCCCGAGTCCTTCCTCGCCTCTGGCCGCTCGTTGTGATCGGCGTGGCGTCGGCTCTCACGTCAACCGTCCTGTCGCACCTGCGGCAGCAGCAGCAGTTCCCTGGGGCCTTGCCCCTACCATCCCTCGATGCGCTCTGGCTGAACCTGAGGCACACGCTCGCCGACGTCAGCTTCATGTTCGGATTTCTGTTCATCAGCGGGCTGGGCGAAGGGAGCCCGACCGGCCCCCTCGTGCTCTGCATCGCAGCCGCCGCGGGCGTGTGGTGTGCGATAGCCAACCCGTGGCGTCTCGGCACTCGTGCCCGCGTTCTGGCTGCGGTCGGCGCGGTGGGAGCAGTGGCAACAGTGGCCACCATGCTCCCGTTCCGCCTTCTCGTCCCGATCTCCGAGCAGCCGCCGGCCCTCCAGTTCCTCCGGTCCGTCGTCTCGGGGATCGGGGTATCGTTCACAAGCGCGCTCGTGACGGCGCTGGTGTGGTGGGTGGGGATCAGGCGGCTCTTCGACCGGGGCAGGTCTGCTCGTGGCGCCCAGACCGCCTTCCTCGCGAGCTTCGTGCTGGGCATCGTATTCTTGCCCCTCGGGCTGTACTCGACCGCGTTGCAGAACGGCGTCCACGAGCATGGCGCGTGGCACTTCCTCGTCTCTCCCGCCCTGACGGGCCTGTCCGAGTTTGTCTACCTCGCCACCATGTGGGTCTGCTGGGTCGCGGTGAGCGAAGGTGGCTCACCCGTTGCGGCCCTTGCGCGGGGCCTCGCGTTGGCATGGCGGCGGCGGTTGGATTTCGCAGTCCTGATCGCGCGCGTAGCGGTGGTACTCGCGCCACTACGTGTCTTCCAGCTCGCCTTGAGCGACGTGCCCGTGTGGGGGACGTGGCTCCTTCTCTCGGTTCTAGGGTCGGTGGTCGTCCTCGCTCTCCTGGTCGCGACGGGGCTGGCCTACGCCTCGCTCACCGACCAGTTCCCGTCCGCCATCCCACAGGCAGGCGAGGAGGCTCTGCCGCCGAACTTGCCAGGCGATATACCCATCGCGCATTGATCTGCCCTGCACTCCGGCCGGGAGGCGCTGCGGCATGTCCGACGACGTATCTGTGAAGATAGCGATTGCGCTGTGGGTCGGGCTGGGCGTTGTAGCCTTGCTCTACTGGACCGAGTGGGACAAGGCGCGCCGCGAAGGCCGTGCCTTGCCTCCCCATCGCCATCCGGTCTTCCTCCTTGCTAGCGCCGCCCAGATTCTCTACCGCCTATGGCCGCTAGTCGCCGTGGGCGTCGCGTCGGGCATCATGGCAACCATCCGGTTGCACATGTGGAGGCAGGGCGCTCCCGGCTCCTGGCCCGAGCCATCACTCCATATGCTCTGGCCGCATCTGGCGCAGACGCTCACCACTGCAAACTGGATGCTCACATACTTGGTCTTTAGCGGCTTGGCGCATGGTGCCGGCGCAAGCGGGCCGCTCGTGCTGGCGATCGCCGCTGCCGCCGGCGGGTGGTGCGCGATTGCCAACCCGTGGGGGCTGAGCAAGCGGACCCGACTTGTCGCCGCCTTCGGCGTCGCGGGCGCGATCGGTATGGCCGCAAGCAGTTTCGCGCTCTTCTCCTTCGGCCCGGTGGACAATCGGCACCGCCTTCTTCAGATGGCCCAGAGCTGCGTCTGGACGGTCGGGGCGTCCTTCACCACCGCGCTGGTCGCGGCGCTTCTCTGGTGGCTCGGCATCAGGCGGCGCTTCGATCAGGCCCAGTTCGCTCGTGGCGCCCAGACCGGCTACCTGGCGAGCGTCGTGGTGGGCATGGCCCTGGCGCCCCTGACGTGGTACCCGGTGTGGCTGGCGGGCCGCCGCTATGAGTTCGGCGCGTGGCAGATACCCGTCAGCAGGGACTTGATGTACTTGGTCGAGTTCGCCCAAATGGCTCTGATCTGGGTCTTCTGGGTCGCGGTGAGCGAGGGAGGATCGCCTCTGGGAGCGATCGTCGACGGCCTTCGGCTAGCGTGGTGGCGGCGGATAGACTTCGTGGTTCTGGTCGTCCGCGTAGCGGTCCTGCTGGCGCCAATACGTGTCCTCGAGGCGGCGATGGTCGAATTTCCCGTGCCGGGGATGTGGGTCGTCCGCTCCGCCATCTCCTCGGTGGTAGGCGTTGCCTTCTTCACCGCGGCTGGGCTTGCGTATGCGTCGCTCACCGACCAGTTCCCGTCCGCCGTGCCGCAGGCAGGCGAGGAGGTCTCGCCGCCGAACCTGCCGGGCGATATCCCTATCGCTCACTAACGAAAGCACGAGCGAAGGCCCACCACGCACCCACAGCCGCACCTACGCCCACGACGCGATCCGCAGAAGGGCAGGGCCTCAGCGCTCGAAGAGCATAGAAGAACAGTAGTCGCAGGCTTTAGCCTGCGGCTGTGGCCATGCGGTGGGCCTTTTCCTTTCAGCTTGGGGGGAGTGAAGATGAGATACGCCTGGATCGCCCTGTGCATGATCGTCCTCGCCTGCGGCGCTCTCGCCCAGCAGCCCAATCCCGTCACCAACGGCGGGTTCGAGCAGGTCGGCCCCAACGGCCTCCCCGTCGATTGGTCGCCCGTCGGCGACACCGTCTCCATCACTCACGACGCTCACTCCGGCCAGAACGCCCTCCTCCTCGATCGCAACGCCGCCGCCATCAAAGCCAGCCCCGAGACCGGTCTCAACCGCGACTGGATGCCCAACTCCGGCAAGCAGGGCGCCATGCTCGCCGAGCGCAAGGGCGCCGTTCGCTTCTGGTACAAGGTCCCCAAGGCCGGCCCCGGCGCCCACCTCGACTTCTACATGATCGCCATGAGCGCCGATCCCCTCGAGAACGCCGGCGCCATGCGCGTCTCCTACGAGGTGCCCGAGGAGCGTTACGGCGACGGCCAGTGGCATCAGGGCATCGTCGCCTACGACTTCACCGACAGCCCGAAGTGCAAGTGGGTCCACGTCGCCCCGCGCATCACGGGCACTGACCCCGCGCAGTGGATCCTCGACGACATCGAGTACCTGCCCTCGGCGGGCGCGCTGCCCAGCGTCGACAGATTCAGCCTCGACGAGGTTAAAGGTCACGAGGGCCGCGAAGCCATCGTCACCGTGCTGATGTCAAACCAGGGCGATAAGCCTCTCGCCGGCGCGGCCGAGATTCGCCTGCCAGAGTACCTGAAGTCCGATGACCTGGCGTCGCAGCCCATCACCGGCATCGCCCCGAAGGGCAACGCCAGCCTCCGCTGGCACGTGAAGGGCCTGCGCGATCGCGAGGACAAGATCTCCCTCACCGTCACCGGCGGGATGATGCCGATCACGCGGAACCTCCGCCTCGCGCCGTCGCTGGCGGACGTGCGGCTGGAGACGAAGCAGTTCGTCCTCTGGCCCGGCAAGGACACGGTCGTCAGCCTGCTCGTCAACAACGACGGCACCGTCGCGGCGACGGCGATCATGGCATCGCTCAAGCTCCCGCCGGAGGTCGAGGCTATCGGAGCGACGGAGGGCACGATCGACCTCGCCCTGCCCAAGACGACCACGCGCCTGGACTTCAAGGTGCGCGCAATCAAGCAATCGCCCTCGACGATGGTCGCTGTCTCCTGGGACACTGGCGAGAAGGCGAAGGGCCAGGCGTCGGCGGAGCTTGTGATCGGCGCGCCGGCCCCGGTGTCGCTGGTGGGCACCGCCGTCATGCCCGCGAACGTGGCCCGCGTGGTCTGCGACAGCTTCGAGATCATCTTCCCGAAGAACGAGTTCGGCTACGGCATCGGCTGGGTCTACGCCAAACCCGGGTGGCAGCTCGTGGGCGCGATCCCACGTCTCGGCCGCATCGTCGTAAAGGGCCGCGAGGATCATCCCGTGCCGCTGTTCGCATCGAGCTTCGAGGCGAGGCCCACGGTCGTGCCGCTGGGCATGCCTCAGCCCGCGCCCGCCGGCACGAAGGTGACGGGCCTCACCTTCCACATCGACAAGCGCTTGCTGGCCGATGCGCGGATGACGGCGCCCATCGATGTGACCTTCGCCTCGACGGGCGGCAGCGGCCTGGCGAGCGTAGGCCGCACGATCACGTGGCAGGTCTCGGTGCCGAGCACCCCCGCGGGCAGCCTCCTCGCCCTCGACGGGCCGATGATGTACGTCGGCGAGGGCAGCTTCGGCAGCGATCAGGACGAGTGCCTCTACCCCGGCCTCGAGTGGATGGAGAGCGGCGAGGAGTCGTCGTCCGCGCTGGACATCTCGCCCACCCACCCGCACCGCGTCCGCTACGTCGCCCACCCGCACATGGTGACGATCCCGATGATGGCGGTGCGGCACGAGAAGCTCTGCGCGGGACTCCTCTGGCACAGCCGGACGACGTGGGCAGCTGGAGCAAACCGTCCCAACCTTCCAGCCGACCAGAGCGACACCGATCGCCCGTCTCCCGTCTTCGCATCACCCGACCGCTTCGAGGGGCACGCCTCGCAGGTGATGGGCCTCTTCGTCCCGACGGTGCCGGCGTATGTCGACCCCAACACTCGCGTGGCGACGAAGGCCTGGCCGGCGGAGGGCACCGGCGGCCCGATCAAGCTCATCGCGGCCTTCTACGTGAACCCCGACGCGACCTCGGCGATGGATGTGATGAACGCGTGGTTCGACATCTACGGCATTGCTCCGCCGCGCGATCTGCCCCACATCGCCGTGGACCACAAGGCCGCCCCGGTGGCTGGTGACGCCCGCTTCCGCGGCTATGGCCCGCCCGAGTGGCTCCAGCAGGCCCGTCGCGATGGCAAGTGGACCGAGCCCACCCGCGACGAGTGGATCCAGGAGATCGGCTGGAGCAGCCAGGCCTATCTGAAGACGATGTGGATCGAGGACAAGGGCGGGTGGATCTCCTCCAAGGGCGGCCCGGCCCTCTACGAAACGGTCGGCGCCGACCCGTCGTTCCTCTACGACTGCGTCCTGGCCTCGCGCCTGACGCGCGATGGGGACTTGCGCGGCCAGCTTCAGGATCGCGTCGCCTTCCTTAAGCGCACGCACCCCGGCATCGTCCCGCTGGCCGACGACCTTAACTTCAACTTCGGCCAGCCTGTACGCGACCTCATGAACCTGACCGACCACATCGCCGGCGTGATTTCCAGCCAGCCGTCCGACGGCGGGTGGAAGTTCCACACGCGCATCGAGGCCGGCGGCGTCTTCAAGGGCATGGACTACGGCCGGCTGGGGTATGAGGGTGAGGAGGCGATCGGCCTCACCGCCCGCAACACCTTCGACATCCTCCGCTGTGCACGGATGACCGGCGATGCGCAGATGATCGCCGCTGGGCTCAAGTCGCTCAGCTACATGGACAAGTTCGTCGTCCCGCGCGCCGCCCAGGTGTGGGAGGTGCCTGTGCATTGCCCTGACATCCTCGCCGGGGCCGACGCCTGCGAGGCCTATCTCGAGGCCTACCGCATCACCGGCGAGAAGAAGTACCTCGACCGCGCGGTCTACTGGGAAGAGACCGGCCTGCCCTTCATCTACCAGTGGGACGTCGACGGCTTCCCCTTCCTGCGCTACGGGTCTATCCCGGTCTTCGGATCGTCATGGTTCGACTGCTCATGGTTCGGGCGGCCGGTGCAGTGGAACGGCCTGCGCTGGGCCTATGCGGCGCTGAAGCTCGCCGAGGTGGACAACACCTACCCCTGGCGCACGCTCGCCGAGGGCGTGACCATCTCGGGCATGTACCAGCAGGGCACGGGCAAGGACGATCTCGCCCTCTGGCCCGACTCGATCGGCGCCACCGATGCCAGCCGGTCGGGATGGCTCTTCGCCCCGCGCATGATCCTGACGAACGTCTACAAGCTGATGGGCTATCAGCCCGACCCGAACACCGCCCGCGTCAAGGCCGAGGGCGGGACGATCCTGATCAACGCCTGCGGGCAGGTCAGCGGCGCCAAGCTCGACGGCAAGGCCCTGCGCTTCACCCTCGAGGCGGCGGAGCCGCTCGCCACGCGCATCGTCGTCTGCGGGGCGACCGAGCCCGAGACGGTCAAGCTCGACGGCCAGGAGCTTCCGCGCCGGACGTCGCTCGACCCCGGCGAGGTCGTGGGCTGGATGTACCACCAGTGGGAGGGGATCATCGAGATCAGTCCCGGCCGGCCCGGGCGCTTCGAGGTCGAGGTGTCGCCGGTGGGCTTCCGCGAGGTGCACCTCGTCTCGGAGGCCGTGACGAAGATCGACTTCTCCTTCTCGGATGGCGATGGCGGCTGGCGGCCCCTCAACGATCTCACGCCCTTCACCTTCGCAGACGGCAAGCTCGTGACCCGCTCGATCGGCGGCGACCCCTACCTGGTGCGCACCAACTGCCGCGTCGATGGCGACAGCGTCGCGCGCATCCATGTGCGCATGTCCGTTTCAGCGGGGGAGAAGGGGGAGTGGTACTGGACGACGACGGACGGCCCGGATTTCGCCGAGGACAAGACCGTGAAGTTCGCGATCCAGGCCGACGGGAAGATGCACGACTACCTTATCGATGTGGGCACGAACCCGATGTGGCGCGGGAAGGCGATCACGGGCGTGCGCCTCGACCCCGAGAACGGCGCCACCGGATCGGACATCCAGGTCGACTTCGTACGAGGGGAGAAGTAGCCTCGCGCAAAGAGAAACCGGGCGGGGCACTTCAGATTGCACTGCGGCCCACTGATCGATCAAACACGGCCCGCAGGTCAGGGGAGAGGCGGGCCCGGGTCTCGCGGGCAATCGAGTCCATATCGCCCGCGTGCTTTCGGCGGTCTGCCAAGGCCAGCTTCTTTGTTTGGGCCAAGGCTGTCCCCAAGTCCCAGACTCCAGCCGGCGTGCCTACAAGGACCACCAGCTCGGCACACCGTCGCAGAGCTGCCTTAGACCGTCCCCAGTGGCCCTTGAGCGCGTAGAGCGACGACAGCCAGCTTAACTGCGAAGCTTCGCCTTCCGGACTGCCCACCTCGCGCGAGTTCTGGAGGCACTCCTCGAACACTTCCGTGGCGGGGCCATATTCCCCCCGAGCTTCGTGGATCACGCCCATTTCATGCAGCGTAAAGTGCTCTAGTGCGGGACTCCCCAGCTTGCCCACGACTTCCCTGCAGCTCTCGCAGAGCTCCATGGCCCCGTCGAGGTCGCCCGCAAGCCTTCGGAGACGCGCCATGGCAAGAAGAGTGCTCCCCTCGACGTATCCGTTGCCGATCTCCCGGCAGATGGCGAGGCCCTCCTCGCAGAGGTCCATGGCCCGCACAGGGTCTCCGCGTTCGCTCTCGATTGCGGCCATGTTCTGAAGTGCGACGGCTTCCCATCTGCGATCGCCAAGGCGTCGCGACAGCTGGAGGCTGTCCCCATACAACTTCAAAGCATTGGCGGAATGCCCCAGCCTCTGCTCGGACCTAGCTTGTTCGTGCTTGACGTGTGATATGCCCCGCGGGTCGTCGGATGTCTCGGCGGCCGTGAGCGCCGCCCCCAGAAGGCCGCTTGCCGCGGGCCAGCGGCCTTCGTACCCCAGAAGCACCGCCTCACAGATGAGCAACCGCCAGCCAAGCGCCGCATGTATCCCTGTCGCCTCGCGCCAGCCGCTGAGGATCCGCCGGGCTTCCGCGTTATGCCAGAGCTCGAGGGCCCCCCAGCACCTGTCGTGCACCGCTGCATCGCCATCTTCCGCATCCGACAGAGCGGTGCTGTACGCCCAGGCGGAGATGAGGAATGGCGTCCGCTCGTCTTCCCACTGCGCGCCGTCACTGGTCTCAGGCATCGCGAGGCGTGGGGCGAGGTGGTCCCGGATGCGCCGATGAACCTCGCAGAAGCCCTCCGGGGCGTCTTCGGCCTCCAAGGCCACGCGCAGAGTTCGGACGGACGGATGAAGGGAGTAGACCCCCGGCGCATCGGTTACCGGCACAACGAAGGACAAGCTTCTGAGCCGGGCAAACCGCTCCCGGAAGTCCTCGCGGCTTTCTCTTGTAAGGGCGGCGCGCAGTACATCCCTATCGAAATAGAGCGGGAAGGCAGCCAGCCTGACAAGGGTGCGGAGGTCGTTCGTCGCCTCGCGAAGCAGCGTATCCAGGAGGTAGAACAGCTTCTTCTCGTCGGAGTCCTCGGCGTGCGCGATGTCGAGAGTGTCGGCCGTCACAGCCTCGCCCCGGCGCACGGCCTCAACGCATATATCGGCACAGACGCCGAGGAAGAGCGCGTGGCCCTTCGTCAGTTTGTAGACAGGCTCCCAAAGGTCTCCCGGAAGCGGCCCAAGGCCCTCCATCTCCAGGTCGGCCGACCGCGAATCGAGATACTCCAGGCAGTCCTCATCGGATAGCTCCTCGATCGGATAGGACTCAAGAAGCGGATCCCCGTCCCACTCAGGCGGGTGGCGGCTGCCGATGATGACCAAGGGCCCTCGGGCATGCCGGGCTAGCCGACGAACCACCCCGCGCAGACCGCTCGTACTTGCGGCTGCGCCTGCCTGGTCGGGTTCTGCCACTTCGAGGGTATCGAAGAACAGCACCGGACGCTGGGCTTGGAACTGGCCGGGGAAGCGATGGTCTTGCGCCACCTCGCTGAGGTCCTCGGCTAGGGCTTGGGGCAGGTATTTCTCCAGTTCCTCTGCTGGCAAGTCGTAGAACCGCTCAGGGAGCTTGGCCCTGAGCTGTGGCTCCTGGCCGAGCCTCACAAGCCAACGGCCCGCCTTAAGGATCGCCGTGACCGGCTTTTCGAGGAGGGCGGCGTTATCCGCCAAGTCCATCACCCGCCCCTCAGTCCCCAGGAGCCGGGCCCCACCGGTTGGGTGCTGGCGAAGAAGCTTCTCGTAGCGTTCCCAGGCGGTCTCTAACCGGGGCAGTTCGATATTCCACGGCGGACCGGCGAAGGCGCTTGCGATCCTCCGGCACAGCGTTGCGGCTGAGTCGACCTGATCGCGGAAGTCGATCCTAGCGTGGGGGATGTGGGGTGCGTCTTCGCGCTGGTCTTCCGGCAAGTCCTCGCGCTTGCGGCAGTATCTTTCGCGAATGCAGTCGAGAAGAGTGGTCTTCCCGGATCCCCCGACGCCGTGGAATAGCAGTACCGGTGGTCCGCCGCTTTCGGCTGAAGTCTGGGGGGTGGAGATGAGGTCGCGGACTCTCGAAAGCAGGCTCCCGCGGCCGACGAAGTGTTTCAGCCGGTCAGCCTCACACTCCAGCCAATCCTCTCGGCCCTCATCCTCGAAGTCGGGCACAGCGGGCACCTCGGGGTAACTCGAACGCTAGTGGCCCTACGCCGTCTCGAAGACCTCGAGCAAATTCTTCGGCAGGTGCGCGCGGACTTGCTCGATCAGCCGCTTTACCTCGTCCGCCACATCCTCCCGCCCGGCATCCACCGCGGAGAACCATATCTCGCTGAGGGTCACCGATAGCCCGCGCGTCGCGTCGGGATGCTGCAGGTCGGGCACCAGGGCCGCATACTCCCGGGCCGCGTCGAGGGCATCGGCCCACCGGCCCTCCTCGGCGTAGAGCGGCGCCAGCCAGCTCAGCGTCGGCGGCAGGCTCGCCCGCGCCCCGGTCTGCCGGGTGACGAGGCGGCTCTCTTCCCAGAAGCTCGCCGCGTCACGCTTCTGCCCGCGGCTGTAGGAGATGATCCCCATCTGGTTGAGCGTGCCGGCCTCGAGGGCGTGATCGCCAAGCTCGCGCTCGATGCGGAGGCTCTCGCCGTAAAGCTCCATCGCCCGGTCGAGGTCTTCCTTGTGGGCGTGGACGCGCGCCATGTGGTGGAGCGTGGCCGCCTCGCCCTGCCGGTCGGCCACCTCGCGCTCGAGGGCGAGGCTCTGCTCGTACAGTTCGAGGGCGGGGGCGAAGTCGTCGCGGTTGGCGTGGAGGGTGGCGATCTCATGCAGCGCGGCGGCCTGGCCCTGCTTATCGCCGAGAGCGCGCCGGAGTTCGAGGCTCTTGCGGTAGAGGTCCATGGCCTGATCGGTATCGCCGAGGCAAGCGTGGGCGTGGGCCAAGCCGTGGAGGACCGTCGCCTCGCCCTGCTGGTGCTCGATCTCGCGGACGATCATCAGGCCCTGGGCGTAGAGGTCGAGCGCCTGACCATACTCGCCCGCGGCCGCGTGAATCCTGGCGGCCTGGTCGAGTTCCACGACTTCCTGCAGTCGGCGCTGATCGGCTTTGTCGTCGCCCTGCATGCCCCTCTCCTCACGCCGTCCACGAGCGTCCATCCCTCACATCAGGGGCAAGGTTCCGCTTCTGGGCGACCTTACCTCCGTCCCGGGGAGAAGACTTGTGGAGCGATAGCGATGGGGGGCAGGCGACGGCGCGGAGGCATACTTCAGGCATCGCCCATCTTTCGCTGCCAGCGATCGCGGTGAAGCTGGAGCCGTCGTGGGTGGGCTGCCTTCAGCCTGGCGCGGGCCGTGCGGATGGGCTCGGGCCATCGGTAGCGCGAGGCTGCGCTCATGACGGCATCGATCGCGGCCTCGAGGTCGCAGCCCCAACCCGGCGAGACGTACATCGCCTTCGCCTCGGCACGAATCCTCACCGCCGCCCCGACGACCTCGTCGCCGACGACCACCGGCCGCCACTCGCCCCGCCGCGCGGGGACGGGTTCATGGGTGCCGACGAGCAGCTTCTCCGCCACGCCGACGGTCGTGAGGTTGTGGATCATGCCGAGGTGCGATGCGAGGCCGAACCGCCGAGGGTGAGCCGTGCCGTGGCCGTGCACGAGAAGGACGTCGGGCCTCACATATTCGGGGAGCCTGAGGAGGGCGGCGCTGATCGCCGGCGACACCGAGTACGCCAGCCGGCCGGGGCTGTAGGGGAGCGAGGTGTTCTCGCGCGCCACGACCCATGCGACATCGCGGCGGGCGTCCGCGTCCCACACCGCGACGCAGCCCCACCCGCAGAGGCCGTGGCTGGCATGAGCGGCCCCGCCGATGAGGCGCACTAGCTTCCCTTCCCGGCGGAGGCCGTGGCGGCGGGGATGTTCACGGCCGCGATCTGCCCGGCGGATGAGCCGTCGGCCTTGACGAGCTTGACGACGACTTCGGTCGCCGCGGCATCGGCCGGCAGCGACTGGTTGAGCGTCACGGTCGCGCCGGGCTGAGCGGCAACGTCGACGGGCTTGCCGACGGCCTTGCCGTCGGCGCCCAGCAGAGCCACGCGAACCTTGCCCGGCAGGAACACGCCGAGGATCCCGGTCACGCGCAGGTTCGCCCCATCGCGCTTGACGGCGACGGGCGCCTCGAGGGCCGCGACGTCCGTCACTTCGCGCACCGGCGTCCCCAGCCGCGTCGCGTACCAATCTTCCGTCGCGCTCACCGTCTCGCCGGCGGCGAGCTTGTGCATCGGGCTGAGGACTTCCATCTCGCAGTACGGCAGGTCGCCGGCCGCCCAGACCTCGACGGAGCAGCCCGAGTCGGGATAGGTCGCGCCGGGCTTGGGCGTGTAGGTCTTCACGTAGGCCCAGTGCTTCCCGCCGTCGACGTAGGCCATCCACCCGCCGTTGGAGTCCGCGCCGATCTTGCCCTGCTCATGCTTGTAGGAGACCTCCAGGAGGTTGCCGTCGAGGACGCGCCACTGGTCGCCGCCGCCTTCGACGATCTGGCGGAAACCGCCCTTGAACTTGCTCTTCGGGTTGACGGGGAAGTAAATCTGCGCGCCCTGATCGGGCCGGCCCTCGGGGGCGGTGATCCCAGGTACCTGCGTGACGGTCCAGATGCTCCACTCGATGCTGCGCGAGCTTGTGTTCTTGAAGGTCTCCTCGACCGACAGGCGCGTGGTGCCCTGGTAGAGCTTGAGGCGGCGGGTGATCTGCAGGCCTGTCACGCCCGAGTCGTTGGGGCTGGTCAGCTCAACCTCGCCAACGGCGCCCTTGGCCTTGACGATGCGACCGGTCCAGCGGCCACCCTCAAGCTGGGAGCCCTTGGGGTCGGGCGGGCCACCCCATTTGTCCTGCGGCGCGGGCCAGGTTTTGTAGCCGCCCCAGTTCTTCCACGTGGCCGCGACGGCGGCGGTCGGCGCGGCCTTGCCACCCTCGATGTCGGCGACATTGGACCACAGCAGAGGCATGTCGGCGACCTTGTACTCCATGATCCGCCCGCCGAACTCCGGCACGACGACGACGGTGACTAAGCCGTTGCTGAGCCGCAAGGCCGCGTGGCCGTAGTAGTTGGAATCCACGACAGCCACCTGGTCGGCGGCCTTGAGGCTAGTGGGCGTGATGCTCTCGCCGGCGCTGGTGATCGTGGGCACGGTCGTGCGCGGCTGGGTCTGCTGCACGCCGCCACCGCAGCCGAAAAGCGTGATTGCCGTCGCCAACATCACCGGAATAGTCGTCTTTGCGCTCACTTGCCATGCCTCCAGGCGAAGCCTTACGCGTTTTCAGACTCGTCAAACTCACGCCGTGGCGTGAGGGTTTCAGCTTTCTGTAGGGCGGGCATTTANNGGCATGAATGCCCGCCCTACAAGGAACGCCCCTCAGTCGATCAGTGCCGCGAGGTCAGTGTAAGCCCCCTCCAGTCGCTGGTAAAGGTCCTGGTAGAGTCCATAGTACTTGTCATACAGGGCCCGCTTATCCGGGTCGGGCTCAAGGCTCTCCGCGGGCTTGATCGTCGCCCGGCAAGCCTCCGGCACCGTCGCCCACGCCCCCGCCCCAACCCCCGCCAGCAGCGCCACGCCAAACGCCGGCCCCTCGTCCACGTTGATCGTCCAGTGCGCTTCGCCGGTCACGTCGGCCATGATCTGCCGCCAGATCGCCGACTTTCCGCCGCCGCCCGATGACCGCACTTGCGTAAAGTCTACCCCCATCGCCTTGATGATCTCGAAGCTGTCGCGCATCCCGAAGGCCACGCCCTCGAGGACCGCACGTATCATGTCGCGCTTCTCGTGCATTAGCGAGAGGCCGAAGAAGACGCCCTTCGCGTCCGGATTCGGGTAGGGCGTCCGCTCGCCGGTGAGGTAGGGGAGGAAAACGAGGCCATGCGCGCCGGGGGGCACGCGGTTGGCCTCGCCGTCGATGAGCATGTACGGGTCGACCCCCATCTGTGCCGCGGCCGCCTTCTCCTCGCTGCAGAGCGTGTCGCGCAGCCACCTCACCGCGCCGCCCGCCGATAGCATGACGCCCATCGTGTGCCACTTGCCCGGCACCGCATGGCAGTAGGTCATCGTGCGGAGCTTCTCGTCCATGACCGGGACGTCGAGATGCGCGAAAACGACGCCACTCGTGCCGAGGGTGCTCGACACGACGCCGGTCTCGACGATGCCGTTGCCGACGGCGCCTGCCGCCTGATCGCCCCCTCCGCCGACCACTGGCGTGCCCTCCGCCAGCCCCGTCTCAGCCGCGGCCGCCGCCGATATCTTTCCGCTGGGCACCGCCGACTCGTACACCTCAGGCACCCAGCTTTCCGGGATGCCGATGCCGTCGAGCATGACCTTCGACCATCGCCGCTCGGGCACATTCAGCAGCGCCGTTCCCGACGCATCCGACACCTCGGTCGCGTACTCGCCCGTGAGCCGGAGCCGCACGTAATCCTTCGGCAGGAGGACCTTGCGCACGCGGGCGTAGGCGTCGGGCTCGTTGTCGCGCAGCCACACGATCTTCGGCGCCTGGAAGCCCGTGAGCACCGGGTTGAGCGTCTCGGCGACGACCTTCTCGTAGCCCACCGCGTCGTGGATCCACCGGCACTGGTCGGCGGTCCGCTGATCGCACCAGAGGATCGCGGGGCGGATCACGCGGTCGGCCTCATCCAGGAAGACCGAGCCGTGCATCTGCCCCGAGAGGCCGATGCCCACGATCGCCGAGGGGCTCACGCCGCTAGCGGCGAGGACCTGACGGATGGTCGCGACCGTCGCCGTCCACCAGTCGTCGGGGTTCTGCTCGGCCCAGTTCGGGCGCGGGATGAGGAGGTCATACTCGGCCAGCGCCTGCGCGATGACCTTGCCGGCGTCGTCGATGAGCAGCGTCTTCGTGCCAGTTGTGCCGATGTCGAGACCGAGAAGATACGCCATTGGACAGCACTCCTTGTTTCCGCCCTCAGGGGCGGTCGGTTACGTAGGATCGCAGACTTCCCCGGTTTGTCATCCTTGCGATGCGAAGCATCGCCGGGAGGCGTCCTCTGCCGACCGAAGGATCTCCTTTTGTCCATTGAGGCCAACGACTGCTGTGCGGCCCAACAAGCCAGAAGGAGATCCTTCGTCGGCAGCACAAACCACTGCCTCCTCAGGATGACAACGAAGGCGCCGAGGCGCCGGGTACTAACACACCGCACGCTATTTCTTTCGCAGCGGGCCGCTGATCGCCTGCATGGGCTTGTCGGCGCGGAGGCCATCGCTCAGCGCCGCGACCGCCTGCCACTTATCCGGCGTCACGTCGCAGTAGGTCACGTAGCGGTCGGTGACCGCCGAGTAGTCCATGCCCACACCGCCCCAGCCTCCGCCCGGCCCGATCATCATGTTCGTCGGCGAGTCCGGAGTGATCAGCCCCTCGGTCAGGCCGTCGGGGCGGTACTTGGCGCCCCACCAGACCGCCCGCCCGGGCGTCAGGTGGACCTGGTCGTTGCCCTTCTGCACGGGCTGTTCGGTGCCATCCTCGAAGCGGCCCATGCCGGGCGTCGGAGAGTCCGCCGAGAAGGCGGTCGCGTTGTCGTAGTTCCAGAACCAGCTCTGCGCCTCGCCCACTTGCAGGTCCACGACCGGCAGGCCCGCCCACACCGTGACCAGTTCAGTCAGCCCGCCGGCCTCGGTGCAGTGGATGACCGCCGCCACCGGACCGGAGGCGAGCACCTTCAAGTCATAGAGCGTATTGCGATGGCCCTGGAGGTCGAAGAAGCCCGCCCAGTCCTTCTCGCCGGGCGTCGTGATGTCGAAGCCGTTGAGGGCTTTGACCTGCCACACGAACAGGTGGGACCCCTCGCTGCCGAGCATGACCTTCATCCGCGCGTTGTCGATCCACACCTGGTCGGGCTTGGCGTCGACTTTCAGATCAGTCTCAGCGGCCGGCATCGCGGCCCCTTGCGGGGCCCAGTACAACGCGGCATCGATCGCAGCACTCTTGGCCATCGCCTGCGGCAGAACGAAGGTCACCGCCTTCCCCGCCAGTGGCCCATCCGGCGTCCACAGCGGCACGACCTGCGCCGGGTAAGCCTTCCCGTCGATCACTAATCGCGGCGACGCCGGGTCGACCTCCTGCCCGCAAACCTGCTTGAGGTCGAGGCGGAGGATGATCGGCGTGCCCGCCGGGCGGTCAAGCTCACCGGCCTGGAGGCGCAGGCTCATCGCGAAGGGCCAGCGGTCGTCCCACCACTGCGCCGGCGCGGGGAGGTCGCCGCGCTCGACGGCCAAACCCGCCCGCGTCTCACGCGTCTGCAGCCCGAGCGCCACCGGCGCCTGAAGCTTGCCGCCCAGCGCCAGCGCGTTATTGCATGCGGTGATGCGCAGGTCGTACGCTTTCAGCACGCCGTCGAACCGCCCGAGGATATCGGGCAGGCACTCCGGCTTGTCCTCGGCGAGCCACAGCGTCCGCCACTCCTCGCGCAGGTCGGCGAGCTCGTCGCGCAGGGGCTTGAGCGCCGCCACGCACGCCTGCAAGCCGGCTTGCCGCGTCTTCTCGTCATCGGTCTGATAGGCCGAGGTATACGCGTCGCACGCAGCCTTCATCCCGTCCGCGCGATGGAGGATGTGCCGGTACATCTTCACCGAGTATTGCAGGAACCGCAGCGTCTCACGGTGGCTGCGAGCCTGCTTATCGCCATCAGCCAGGCGCTGCGCCGCGCTATCCACGAGCTTCGTCAGCGCGTTGATCCGCGACGTCGGCGGACGCTCGCCCATCGTGAAGGGGTCGGCATGGAAGTAGCTCACCGGCGATCCGCCCCAGGGGAACGCCTCATTTGCCAGCGCCATGTCCCACTGCGCATCGGCCAGGTCGGGCGAGGTCGTGCCGTAGAACGTCCGGCAGTAGTCGGCGTTGAACAGCTCGCGGTCCATCGCGGCAGCGTCGCCCCACGCGCAGGCCGCGGCCCACGCCCAGCCGTACCAGTTGCGGTTGATGAGCACCTCGCCGATGTCGCCCCAGTCGCACGTCATCGCCCCCATCGCCCCGTACTTCTGCCCCGCGGCGGTGAGGTACTGGACGTTGGTGAAGGCGGCGCTCAGGTCGGGGTAGATGTGGGTCCAGTTGGTCAAGGCCGGGCAGACGACGACATCGTAGCCGGCGTCGCGCATGATCTTGACCGACGGGTACTCTTTCTCCGGGCCATAGTGCCAGTCGAGCATGATGACGTCCTTAGGGATCTTGCCGATGCTCTCGGGATGGTTGAGGGCCTCGTCGTCCCACATCATCGGGCGGCGGCCGAGCCGCTTCAGGATCTCGTCGAGCCGCGTGATGTGGTAGGCGAAAAGCTGGGCCTTCCCGCCGAGCTTCTCCGCGAGGGCCTTGCTCTTCCCCTGCCCGAGGTCGCCCACTTCATCGCACCCGATGCCGAAGAAGGGGTGGAAAAGGAAGGCCCGGTTCATCTGAGTGAAGAGGTCCTCGAAAAGCGTATAGGTGCCCTCGACCGCCGGCGCGAAGGACCACTCGCCGGTCTCCGCGAGGTCCTTGTAAGCCGGCTTGGTGAGGATGTGGGTCTGGTGGCCCATGCACTCAAGCTGGGGGATGACGAGGACGTGGCGAGGGCGGGCGTATTTGCACAGGTCGACGTACTGCTGCGCCGTCCATGCGCCGGAGCCCTCCCAGATGTCCTTGTGCCCCTCCCACGCGAAGGTGTGCTCGATGAAGGGGTTGTAGGTGTTGAGCTTGTAGTAGGCGCAGAAGTCGACCAGCCGCCGCGCCATCTCGGGCGTGGGCACCTGCATGCGGGCGGTGTCGTGCATGATCCCGCGGAGGTGGAGGCTCGGCCAGTCATGGATGCGCGCAGCCGGGAGCGAGAGGCCCATCGCGCGCGGGTCGAGCAGTTGGCGGATCGTCTGCACGCCATAGAAGAGCCCCGCCGGCGTGGCCGCCGCAAGGACCGCGCCCTCGTCAGAGATGCTCAGCCCATACCCTTCCGCCGCCATCTCGTCAGTGAGCTTGATCCCACGCGCCGTAACCGTGGCCGCGAACTTCGGGTCGCGTTCAGGTATGCCCAGCGCGAACCATGCCCCCGGCTTGCCCGGCAGCGCGACCTTCACCGTCGCTGCCATCCCGCCGTTCTTCAGCGCCGTCGCAAGCTGGTCGGCCGCGAAGGCCGCGTCGTCATCATGAGCCAGCGCCGGCGACAGGTAGATGACCGTGTCCGCCGCGACGACCAGCGGCCTGCCCATCTCCTCGACCTGCTTGGGTTCGGGCAGGACGTGCAGCCGCGTAACAAGAGCGGCGACCATCAGCAGGGCCATCGCGTTCATGAGTGGCGATTCCTCCGCGGAAAACGATGGGGGCAGTTTCCACGCCCCGCGCGAAAGCCCTTTGCGAGCGACGAGCGCCGTTCCCCGTAGGGACGGCATCATGGCCATCAACAGAATAGGTCCCTATCGATACCCGGGAGCGCCCAAAGGGTTGTCATCCTGAGGGAGGCGGTCTCTGCCGACCGAAGGATCTCCTTTTGTCGGCGGTGACGGAGGATTGCAGGGCGGCCGAACAAGCCAAAAGGAGATCCTTCGTCGGCCA
>PMZA01000372.1:5986-6196 GCA_003170595.1 Armatimonadota bacterium | reverse complement strand
GGCGAGGAAATCCGCACGCCGCTCATCGTCGTCCAGTTCACGAAGGGCGGCGACTGGATCCGAGCGCAGAATGTGTGGAGGCGATGGATGCTGCCCTACGGCATGACGCGGCCCGGCGGGCAGCCGCCCAAGTTCGCCCTGCGTGCCTCAAGCTCTCGCGCCTACGAGGAAATGATCGGCGCCAACGAGCAGAACCAGATCATGCACATC
>PMZA01000372.1:0-5946 GCA_003170595.1 Armatimonadota bacterium | reverse complement strand
TTCGAGCCCGAGCGCGTCGCCGCCGATACGTGGCTGACGCAGAACCACCCGGAGTGGATCCTCGGCGGGGCGGGCGGCGGCCTGCTCAACCTCGGCAACCCCGAGGCGCAGAAGTGGCTGACCGACCACATCGATAAGCTTCTCACCGAGCAGGGCATCGACATCTACCGCCAGGATTTCAACATGGACCCGCTCGACTTCTGGCGGCACAACGACGCCCTCGATCGTCAGGGCATCACCGAGATCAGGCACGTCGAGGGACTGCTCGCGTTCTGGGATGAGCTGAAGCGGCGGCATCCGGGCCTGCTCATCGACACGTGCGCGTCGGGCGGGAGGCGGGAGGATCTCGAGACCATCCGCCGCGCGGTGCCGCTGTGGCGGAGCGACTATGCCTTCGAACCCAACGGCCACCAGGGCCAGACGTACGGGCTCTCGATGTGGATCCCCTACCACGGCACGGGCACGGTCGCGTACACCGGCGCGGCCTACTACGGCGGCGGGCTGACCCCGGTGCAGCCCTACGCCTTCTGGAGCAACGCCTGCCCCAGCCTCGGCATCGGCGTCGACATCCGCGTGAAGGAAATTGACTACGATACGTGGCGCAGGCTCATCGGCGAGTGGCGCGAGGTCAACAAGTTCTACTACGGCGACTACTATCCGCTCACGCCCTACACCCTCGAGCCGTCGGCGTGGATCGCCTGGCAGTTCGACCGCTCCGACCTCGGCGAGGGGATGGTGCAGGCCTTCCGCCGGGCGGCGAGTTTCTACGAGTCCGCGCGCTTCAAGCTGCGAGGGCTCGACCCTGACGCGAAGTATGAGGTGAACGATCTTGAGCATCCGGCCCCGGCGACGATGACCGGGCGGGAGTTGATGGAGACGGGCCTGCTCGTCGCGCTGAAGGATCAGCCCGGCGCCGCGGTGATCGTGTACAAGCGGGCAAAGTAGGAGGCAAGGAGCAAGGTGGACATGCACAACACAGCCAAGCATACGCCAGTGACGAAGACGCCGCTGGTTGAACTCGAACTGAAGCCCGACCTCGCCGAGGCGGCGCGGCGGTGGGACGCCTACTTCGCCGGCGACCTAATCGATCGGCCGATCGTCTGCATCGGCGCTCCGCGTGAGGGGGCCGATCCGGGGCCGGGGACCAACTATCACGACCGCGTGCACCTCGATATCGATGAGATCGTGCAGCGGCAACTACGCGCCCTCGAGGCGCAGCTATTCCTCGGCGAGGCGATACCAGGTGTGTGGCTGAGCTTCGGGCCCGACGAGATCGCCGTCTTCTGTGGAGCCGAGCTTGGATGGAGCGAGGACTCGGGTGACACCAACTGGTCGATCCCCTGCGTCGAGGAGTGGGACGCGGCGCCGCCTATCGCGCTCGACGAGAACCACCCCCTCTGGCGGCGCATGCTCGATCTCTACCGCCGCGCCGGGGAAGCGGTCGCAGGCAAGGCGACGCTGGGGATGCTCGACCTCCACTCGAACATGGACCTCGTGTCGGCCATGCGCGGACCGCAGCGACTCTGCATGGACCTGCTGGACCAGCCCGAGGCGATTGACCGCGCGATGGATCAGGCGCGGGCGGTCTTCCCGAAAATCTGGGACGGCGTGTGGGAGGCCGGGCGCATGGCGCAGGTCGAGTACGGCGCCTCCACGACGCTGCAGTGCGACTTCTGCTGCATGATGAGCCCGCCGATGTTCCGCCGATGGGTTCTGCCTGCGCTCGAGGAAGAGGCCGCGATCGTGGGGAACGTCGTCTATCACTGGGACGGGCCGGGCGCGCTCGTGCACACCGACGACCTCGTCGCCAGCAAGGGTCTGCACACGCTGTCGTACGTCCCCGGCGCGGGGCGTGGATCGCACGCGGATTACATCGACCTCTTCAAGCGCGTGCAGGCGGGCGGGAAGGCTGTGCAGGTGTGGGGCTCGCAGGACGAGTGCAAGCTCATCCACCGCGAGCTTCGGCCGGAGAAAGTTCAGTACAGCACGTGGGCGGCGTCGCAGGCCGAGGGCGAGGCGCTGCTCGATTGGTTCGTGAAGCACACCTAGCGTCGAGACGGGTGCCGGGGATCCTTCTGCGCTCTGGGGAGCGCTTCGCTCGAGAAAAGGCGTCTCGCTCAGGATGACATCCAAAGGCGAAAAGGCACAGGAAAAGGCGAAGGGCAGGGCCGGATAAGAGATGTCTCGCTGCCGCGAGCCATCTCAGATGCGGCCCCTCCGAAAAGCGACAACCCTGTCCGACGCTACTCGTCGGGTGAGAAGGTGAAGGCCGTGGCGGTGTGGGTCGCCTTCGTCCCCTCGTACGTGCGGCTCACCTCATCGGCGCTGAGGGCGCGCTGGTAGATCCGCAGGTCGCTGAGTAAGCCGATATACTGCTGCCACGTGCCGGTCTCGAAGGGCACGCCTGCAACGTCGAGGCGGCCCTTGAAATCGGCAGGAAGGTCCCTCGCCGAGTCGAGCTTGCCGTTGAAGTAGTACGACGTCTTGCCCCGCTCGCGATCGACGACGATGGCGAGGTGGGTCCACTCCTTCTCGTGTATGCCCCCGGCCGAAGCCGTCGTCCCGTTGTGCAGGTCCTGGTCCGCCATCTCCATCTGCACGCGGCCGTCGGACCAGATGTCCACGAGCCAGTAGGTCTGGGGCCAGGCCGTCTTCTCGATCAGGCGGCGCCGCGGGTTGGGCTCGGCGAAGCTCAGGGTCGTCGGGCAGATCCACGCCTCGAGGGTGAAGCTGCCTGTGCCGAAGTGCAGCAGCGGGCTGTCGGGGACGGTGAGGCCGTCGCCCGTGCCGTCGAGGTACAACGCACGCCCGAAGGCGCCGACCGCCCTCTGCCCCTCACTGGCCTCGCCGCGAAGCTGGTTGCCCGAGCTGTCGAGAACCTCCATGCCGTCCTCGTCGAGCTTCCACCAACCGGAGAGGAGGTCGGTATTGCCGGGCGGGGCGGCGGCGACTTGAGGCCGGGCCGGGGCCTTGATCGAAGGGTTCGTGGCGGCGGTTCTGACCTTCTCGGAGTCGGCGGGGCCGAGGATCAGATTGTCCACATAGAAGATGGCCGTGTCCGTGCTCGTGCTCGAAATGCCGAACCAGTTGGGGTGCTTGAACTCGGGATTGCCGAAGGGTTGCGTGCTGACGAGGGCGGGCTTGCCGGGGACGCTGAGGGTGAGGGTGTAGGTGCCGTCGGCCTTGTCGCCCAGACCGAAGTCGATGCTGACGTTGTACCACACGCCGCTCGGGACCTCGGCGATCTGCTTGCCGCCGCCGCCAAGATTGCCGTTGACGAAGAAGGCGCCGCCAGCCGTCGCGCGGAAGGTCGGGCCCACGTAGAGCTTGTCGGCGTAGTTCCAATCGCGGAACTCCATGTAGTAGTCGGCCGGCTTGTCCTTGCTGTTGAGGATGTCGACAGCCAAGTGCATCTTGCCGGTCGAGTAGTCGATGTGCCACTCGGCGAGCGGCTCCCACGGGTTCTGGAGGTTGGGAGCGTCCTGGAACTTGAGGCTGTGGAAGCCGGTCTTTGCGACCTCGGAGGTGACCGCCAGGGCGCCGTTGCCGCCGCCGATGGCAACCTGCGCGCGCATGGGCGGAGAGCCGACGGTCGCACGCTCGAAGCCGTCGATGATGGCGACGGGCTCGCCCTTCGAGAAGTCGAAGACGACGGGCTTCTCGCGCTGGAGGGTGGCGTTGCGAAGAGGCCACGACGCGCGCTCGTCGGATTGGTAGGCGCCGATCTTGGCGATCTCGGCGTTGATGTCGCGGAAGCCGACCTTATACGCGGGCGAGCCCGGCTGCAGGCGATAGTCGTCGTGGGCGGCATCGATGAAGAGCGGGTCGGCGACGATGGAGCGAGTGTCGTACCCCTGCTCCTGCCAATCGCCAAGCGACTTGTAGTTCATCTTCGGGGCCAGGTCCACGGTGATGGGCTGACCCTTGTGCCAGAACAAGTTGTCGTCGAACCCCGCCTGACGGCGGTCCCAGTCGGGCGAGTTGTCCCAGTGCCCCTCGCGGTACAGATTCGTCGCCGGCGCGCCATAGGAGAAGATGTTGTGCTTGAACTCGTTGGGCGGCTCGGCGTCGCGGAGCTTGCCGGTCGAGTCGGTGAACATGAAGGTGCCGAAGAAGATCATCGAGTCGAACTGGACGCGCTTGGCGTCGTCCTCGACGAAGATGTTGTTCTCGAAGATGTTGCCGCCGCCGAACTGCACGAAGACGCTGTCGCCGCCGGTGCGGGCGATGATGTTGCCGTAGACCGACACGCCGCAGATCGAGCCGTCGAGGTAGATGCCGAAGCTGCAGAAGGGTGAGGCGAAACCCGTGCCGGGATGCGTGCAGTGCGGGTAACTGCCGTAGCCGACGGTGTCGAGCAGTCGGTTGTAGCGCAGGACGTTGCCGACGGTCGCCACAGCCCGGGCCGGGTCGTGCTGGCGGAGGGTGATGGCGCCGTCGTCGGCCGTGTAGAGCATCGAGTTGCGGATGTCGTTGTACTCGGCGATGTTGAGCTTGCCGTTGATGAAGATGCCGTCGCGCGGAACGTCGTGGATGACGTTGTGCGAGGCGACATTCCCGTCGCCGCAGATGGTGATCCCGGCGCAGACGCGGTCGTAGGTGCCCGTGCGGGAGAGGTGGTTGTTGTCGGCGACGTTCTTCGTGCCCTGTAGCGCGACGCCCTCGCCGCCGACGGAGTCGACGTCATTGCCCGCGACGCGACATTCGTGGCACGCGTAGCCGAAGAGCAGCGGCCGGTCGCCCGAGTGGATGTGCACCTGCCCCGCGCCTGACCTCCTCCATGGCAGTCCCACGCCGCGCACGCCGTTGCGCAGATAGCCGACGTTGATGCCAACGCCGCCCACGCGCTCGATGGTGTTGCCGAGGACGGCACAGTTCCGCGCGCCCTCGAGAGTGATAGCGTCCTGGCGCGCGCAGGTCATCCGGAAGCCGCGGAGGGTGAGGTACTGCACAGGCTTGCCATCGGTGCCGGCGATCTCGGCGATGTTCTCGAGCATCGGCACGGTGACGTCGGCATCGCCCGGCGCCTTGCCGTCGGGCGGCATGAAGTAGAGCTTGCCGGCCTTCCAGTCGCTGAACCATTCGCCCGGGGAGTCGAGGGCGCCCATCACGTTCTGGATGAAGTACCGGTTGCGGACGAAGATCTGGCCCATGACATTGTGCCGCAGCCTGACGAGGTCCATGTCGCGATCGACGGACGCGATGCGGACGATGTTGTGGTCCCAGCAGTTGTACGGGAAGATGTTGACCTCGGCCTGGGAGATGTCGCCCCACTTGTCCCACGGGATCTGCCCCTCCGCGTAGTGGAAGCTGTTGCGGCCGAGCGAGGCAGTGTCATCGACGTAGAGCAAGCCGCCGGTGACCGGATGCGCCGCGTCGAAGTTGGGGAAGCGGGCGAGGATCTGGCGCTGGCCCTTGAGGAAAAGCTCGCGGAAGTGGCGATCGTCGATGCCCTGCGCTGCGAGATCGGCGACGTAGATGCCGTTGCGGTAGGGCTTCCAGCCCTTGATCGTGCGGCCGCCGGTGAGGACCGGGGACTCACCGGGATAGGCGCGGTAGGCGACGGGCCAATCGGCCGTGCCGCTGTCGTCGGCGGTGAAGGAGAGAGTGGCGGCGGGGGCGTAGATACCCTCACGCACGAGGACCGTCACAGGGGCGGAGAGACCGCCCTGAGCCTTCAACGCACGGATCGCGTCGCGGGCACGTTCGATCGACGCGAAGGGGCCATCCGTATGCGCGGCGTTTGGCGCCCTAAGCTTCCCGGTCCAATGATCATCGCCAGCCTTCGCCACGTAGAAGGTCGTTGCGGGCGAGGCGGTCGCAGAGCAAAGCGCGCCGAGCAGAAGCAGTGCGTGCAGCATGTGGGTCCTCGGTAGTCGAGCGCCAAGACACGGCGCGGGATAAACCCGCGCCCTACAGCAAGCAAAGAAAGTAGAACAGAGGCTT
>PMZA01000205.1:2151-15908 GCA_003170595.1 Armatimonadota bacterium | reverse complement strand
CGCTCTCCCAAGCAGTACCAACTGAAGAAGGGGATGAGGCGGGCAGAATAGCTTGACTGCCCGCCCCACCCAAAACTGCCCAGCGGGGACCTCACCCGGACTGGTTGACAGTCCGACCCATACGAGATCCTTCGCCCCAAGGGGTCTATCTTGCATCCTTAACTATATGCTATCTTAGGGCAAAAGCAATGCCCCGAGTGACATGATTGCCTTCAATCTTTCGTGGCGTCGCTATCGTGCGTGTTTGATACGATTTCGGCCTCTTTCTACCTCCCCACCGCTCACCCAGGAGAATCGACGGACCCGCCGGTCAGCGCCGCCCCGAGGGGCTCCTGCTGCGCTGACTGACGGGCCCGGTGGCCGTAGTACTCAGAGTCTGCCTACATCACGTGAGCCAGCGTCCAGATCAGCGGCGCGACCCCTACAGCCGCGATGAGGGCCGCCGTAGCCTTTCTCAGGTCCCTCTTAGGAAGAGAGCTGTTCGCCCGGATCAACCTTGACGCTTCCCTTGCGCATCCAGCCGCCCCCAGCCCCGCGCAGGCGCTGACGTAAAGGCCCATCGGCATGCCCATCCCGTGGAAGTGCAGTAGAGACAAAGCGGAAGGCAGGTATGGCATAAGCGTACTTCCCTCCTGGCTCATACCCAACGGGTGTTGCAGCTCAATCGTCCCAGGTCCGCGGCGGAGGGTCGTCCCTCCTCGCTCGGACCTCCACACCCCCGTCCTGCCTGCCTCGCTCTTACCTCCGGGGATCGAGGACGTTCTGGGAAGACGCCCTGGCTGTGGGAACAGGCCCCGGTCGTGCGTGTCACGCCTCAGAATCCGTGACCCGTAAGAATCAGGACCAGCGGCAGCAGTCCCGCCAACACCAGCGTTGCCGCCGTCCCGATCATCAAGTTCCGGCGCTCTAGCCGTCCTCGCTTGATGACCTTAATGACTATGACCGCCTCGCGCAGGCAGCGCGCGATGCTCAGCCCCATGACCACAGCAATCGCCAGCCGCATGATTGGCGTTATCGCCTCAAGGTGCAGTACTGGTAACCCGGCAGGCAAATGTGGTACGGGCATTTCGCCTTCCTCCCCAGTCCTCCAACCTCACTCGAAGGAACTCCGCCCCGAAACTAACGCCCTGTCGCCGACGGCCAGACCAACGGCGACAAAGCCAGCATGACCAACGCTGCCCCAATCGCCATCAACAGCCCTCGCCGCCTCGACACCGCCGTGCTGCCAGACCGGAACAGATACCACGAGACGCATGCTGCCAGTGCCACTGCCACCGCCGCGTAGGCCCACCGTCCCAGCGAGCCGGCCCCCATCGACAGCTTCGCGTTCTGCACGTACCACCAGATCGGCATGTCTCACCCACTCCCGCCCCCAAAATCCCGACCAAACCGCATGGACCTCATGCCCACTCATGGGGTCAGGATCTGCCGGAAGTCGCCGGCCCACGCCCTGCTGTTACGGAAGTTGTAGAGGAGCTTGGTGGAGCAAGCCGCGTGCCCAGGCGGCGCCCATACGGACAGCAGGGCCTCGCCCTCGGGGCAGCGCGAGCCTGCGGTCTCCCCGCTCGGGCTGCGGCCATAAGTCACGGTGTCAAGGGAAGTGATGGTGACGTCGCCTGCCTCCGTTGGAATTGTCACGCAGGTAGGAGCCTCAGCCCTGCTCGCCGCAACGCCCTGCACAGCGCGCACGAACGCCAGGGCTGGGTCGGGAAGGCCTGTGGCCGCGGCCAACACCACTGAGTTCGCCACGACCTGATATCGCAGCACGGCAAGTGCGGCTCTATCGAGGTCGAACACCAGCGCCGCCGCACCCAACAGGGTCGCCAGTGCCAGCACGCTCGCCGCCTTCAGGGCTCTGTATTTGCTGCCGGCTGGCGGTAGCCGCACGTCACGCCCTCCCAGAACCAATCTGGGACTGCTTGCACGGTAGAGTTCTTGACGGACAGGTCTGGCGGCGATAGTGGCTACGATGCGGGGCTACCTACGCTGGCACAAGCTCTTCTATACTAAAGAGCACCTGTGGATGACCAAAGAATAACTTAAGGCTGCCCCGGAAGTCAATGCATATACGCAAAATCTTCTGCATTTTGGGTCTTTTCCCTACGCCTCCCCGACTATGGCCCCAGCCGCCGTCACACAGAAGGATACAGCGTGAGCATAGGGGACAAAATAGGGTAGCCGGAGGATCTGCGAGATGCGGCTTGATGCCCTGCGGGGACATGCTTCAGACACAAGCGCCGCCTCTCCATACACGACGGCAGCCGCGCACTCAACCTCCGGCCGCCAGAACCCGCCAATATCCCTCGTCCCTGGTCCGGGGCAAGGGCCACGCACTTGAGACGCCGAAGGTCAGACTACTGAAGGTGACGGAAGGCTACCAGCACCGAGGAGAAGCCCAGGATCACCAGCGCGGCGCCCACAACCTTCACCCAGGGCGGCGTCTGCTCGGTCTTCTTCATGGTCATGAGCATCATGCCTTCACGCAGGCAGAAGAAGCATATCCCACCGAGCGCGATCGCAATCGCGATGCAGGCCCAGACGCTCGGGGCGCCAGCCCCACCGTTGGTTGCGAGATCCTGAACGCCAGCATGCATCTTGTCTTCCTCCCTTCGACTCCTGTGGCACACCGTTTCCCCGATCTACGGGTGGCGATGTCGTACCCCATGATGTCATCTATCGTTTCGTGCCCATCGCTAACTAAAGAGCATCGTACACATACTAAAGTATACCCGAACCGCCCCAACAGTCAAGGCCCTTCGGGAACAATTATCCGTCTTTTCTTCCACTTTATAACCTGTATGCCCCACGCTCAAATCCCGAACCTCTCATAATTGCGTGTGTTGTACGGGCCACGACGAATCGCGATGGCGGTGGGCATGCCGTGAAGTGGGAGAAAGATATCTGCCGGGGGCGGAGGGCCCTGGCTGTTGAGGTCGGGCAGAATACCCTAACGTCACGGCCTTAGGCTCTTTGGCAACTACTGAATAGGCGACGGCGAACTCCGCCGATGGCTCAGGGTCAGCGGCACTGTCGTGGTCAATGAGAGGTGGGTGACATGCACATTGGTATTCTGGCCTTGTCTACGATTCTGGCGGTGGGGCTCCAGCGCTTGCCGTGAAGGGTTATCGAAGGGGGACATGCTTGCCGAATCGCGTGATCGGTGCACCCGAATCCGGTTCCGCGCCGTGGTATAGCCGCTTGCCTTAGTCAGCCTTGCCCTTGAGGACGACTAGGGCGTTGGATATCTCGCGCCCGGGCGTGACCAGGTATCGCCCATCGCACCAAAGCCCGGAGCTTGCCCCACCATCGAGGTTCATGGCGTCATAGAGCCCCAGTGCCCGCGCGGCCTCGGCCAGGCCCCGGATCGTCCCCGAGCCAGTCGTGAACATGATGAGGGTCTTGCGGTCGCGTGAGTACCCGACTGCGCTACGGTTGCAGCTATCGCAGAGGATCTTCGGGCTGCAGAAGCCCTCATCCACAGGGGAGAGATTCACTCGCCCGTTCATGAGCAGCCTTGGCCCGCACCCCAGCCCATCACCGAAGTGGCCACCCGTCTCGTCGACCGGCCCGCCCCCCATGTCCACCCGGTACGCGCACTGCCGCCCGACGCGGAATCGCTCGATGCCCAGCGCCTGCTCGGAGCCGGCGAAGTAGACGACGTAGTCGCCCTGCGTCTGGGNNGCCGCCCTTCACGACGGCATAGAACCCGTGCCCGCTCGGCGCCCGCTCGCCGAACCAGCGGTCGAAGATGGTGATGGTGCTGGCGCCCTCGGGGTAGCGGTTGATCCAGTAGGCGTACCAGTTGTTGGGCCAGTCGTAGCTGCCATCGAGGGCGCCGACGATCTTGCACGCGACCCGCCCCATGCGCGGCCGCCCCTGCTCGTCGAAGGCGAGGAGGGTGCCCACGTCGCCCTTGTGCACGACCTCCCCGCCGGCGATCAGCGTATGACAGGGGTTCTTGATGGGCAGGGACGAGTAGGCATCGAAGAAGCCGCCGTTGATCGCGGCCACGGCGTGGGCACGTAGGGCAATCTGCCCGAGGCGCTGCGTGCGTCCTACGTGATCCCACGCGAGGGCAAGCTGTACCCGTGCGGCGTCCAGGTCCACCCGCACGGCCCGCACCGACAGCCCCGCCGCCGAGGTTGAGAACGACTGCACACCGGGCGTCGCGGTCGCCAGTCCGCTCAGGCAAGCCAGTAGGCCAATCGTCGCTGCGGTCAGGAGCATCGTCCGGTCCTCTAGATCTCCGCCGTCTAGATGCCCGGCAGACCCATCTGCAGGGCGTACTTCGCGTCCGACACCGCGCGCCCATAGCGTCCGCCACCGCCGGCGATGATCGGCAGCTCCCCTTCGCGGGCGAGGGCGATGCGATGGGCCACCCTCGTCCCCACAAGCTGCGCCATCTCTTCCTCGCTCGCCAGGTGGAGGACGGCCATCTCGGTGCCGAAGTAGTTGAGCAGGCGGTTGAGGGTCACCGACCCGACGCCCGGTATGAACTGCAGCGGCATGTGGTAGCGGTAGGGCGCGCGGTGCGACGGCGGCTGCGGCTCATCGTAGTCAGCGATCTCGACGATGCGATCGAGCACGCCCATCGTCACCTTCATCGACCCGCACTGCTCGCACGCCTTCACAACCGGCTCGCCCCGCGCGATCCAGCTGCAGTCCTCACAGCACGTGCGATGGTACTTCCCCAGCCGCGGGTCCACCCCGTAGTTGACCTCGATCCGCCGGCCATCTTCGCGTCGGAGGGCCTTGCCCAACTCCTCGAAGGTCGGCGCCTGCATCCGCACGAGCTGGTACTCGCGCGCGATCTTGGGCAGCGAATGGGCATCCGAGTTTGACAGGAACGTCTTGTCGGCCAGCTCGCCGATCCTGTCCGCGAGGTGGGAATCGGCTGAGAGGCCAAGCTCGATCGCCGCGATCTTCTCCCAATCCTCGCCGAAAAGCTCCGCCCCACGCCGGGCTGTCGATCCGTAGAGCGACTTGTGCGGCGTGAAGGCGTGCGCCGGGACGAAGATCGCCCCGCACCCGACCGCGAGCTTGAGCAGCTCCCGCGCCGGCAGCCCGCACTGCTGCGAGCTTAGCTGGAGGTTGGTGACATGGGGGCTGATCGCGGCGGAGAAGGCCTTGAGCTGCTCGACGTCGCCGAAGTAGCTGAGGTGGTGGGAGATGCCGCCGCCGGGCTCATGGGTCTCGAATTCCGCGCCGGGGATGACGGTGACGGCCCCACGATAGTCGAGCCCGCCGCCCTCCCGCGGGGTCATCTCACCGCGGTCCAGCAGGTCCTCGATGTCGCGGATCACGGCCGGGGAGGCGCAGTCGACGATGCCGACGACTCCGATGCCCTTGCGCACGGCGCACTCGCGGGCGATGTTCTCGAAGGTGAGGCTGCGGGCGGCGGTGACCTTCACGACTTCGTCGCGGCTCGACCGCCCAATGTGTACGTGCAGGTCGCAGGCGAAGATCTCGCCCGCTGGCTGGGTGTCTTGGTTTGTGTCTATGGATGTCATCCTGAGCGCAGCGAAGGATCTCCTGTTGATCTTTCCGCCTGCTGTAGGGCGGGCCTTTACGCCCCGCCGCGACTTTCGCCTTCCGTGCGGCGCGGGGTAAACCCGCGCCCTACAGCCTACCAAGCCTCGCCCTTGACCGCCTTCTACAGATCGCTCAGCTTCGCCCCGGTATTCCCGTACCTGGCGCGGATGAGCAGAGCCTCGATGACCCCTCGATGATCCGCCGGCTTCTCTACCGCCTCAACGATCCGCGCGTTGTCGAGCTGGTCGATCCACGCGTTCATCCCCTTGACCGCGTCCATGTTGTTCAGCAGCGCCCGCGTGATGGGCATCCGCTCGGGGTTGATGTCGATACCGAAGTACCCGCCGTACGCGTGCATCTTCAGCGCGAACAGCGCGGCCTCGGCCTGCTCGGGCGAGACGACGCCCATGTTGAGATCCTGGTCATAGTTGCCCAGCGGCTGCGAGTTCCAGTGCGTGTGGCCGAGGCGCCCATACTCGAGCACGAGCGAGAACGCATACGCCAGGTCCTCGCCCGCCATGGCCATGTGCCCGATCTCCGGGTTCATCGCCATCATCGCCGTCCCGTCGGCGATGGCCGCACGGTTGGCCTCGGATTTCATCGCCGCCTCGGCCTTGGCGCAGAGGATGAGCCCTTCCGACGTGGTGGGGTAGAGGATGTGGCCGCGCGGCTCGTAGGGCTTCGTCTCGATGCATATCCGTACGCCCGGCACTACGTCCATGGCCTCGGCGAGACCCTCAGCGAAGCGGGTGCGTGCGTAGGCGTGGTTCTGGCCGAAGGTGTTCTCAAAGCCATCTCCGCCGGGCCAGACGATCGAGAAGTCGGTGTCCAGTTCGACGTTGATCCGCAGCGTCTCGATGACCCGATCGATGGCCGCCTGCCTCGGCGCATCGTCGGGGTTGGAGAGGCTGCCCCACTCGAACTGCGCCGGGTAGAAGAGGTTGGGCACGACGGTGAGCACGCGCATGCCCGTGTCGTTCGCCCAGGCCTTGAACATGTCAATGTTATCGGCGTTGATCTCGTTGGGGTAGTGACACTCGACCGCCTGCAAGCCGTAGCCCTTCAGTGCCGCCGCGGTTTCGAGGACCTGCTCCATCTCCATCGGCTCGACGTAGCGGTCATGGAATCGCCCGCCGCCGGGCGCGAAGTACCACACGCCCGCCGAGAACTTCAGGTCCAGCGAGAAGCTGCTCAGGTGCTTGAGCAACTCGTCGCCCGTGCGAATCTTCATCTGTCCACGCAGGTCTCGTAGCGGCATGGAACCTCACCCCTTCCTTCGGCTGGCCTTTCTCTTCGACGGCGGGTCGGCTTGCCCTTCCGACAACTCGAGCCGGCCCCATAGCTCCGGCACATCGAAAACCGGCACACTCGCCGGCGATGCCCACGTCTCCTGGCCCCACTGGCTGTCGTGGACGACATACTCGAAGCCGATCTCCAATCCGGCCGATAGCTCTGCATCGCCCAGGGCCGACCGCCGGAGGATCATCTCCAGCGTGTAGCCATCCTCCTTCTCAGTCGACGCGATGGCCATGTCCGCATCGTCGGGCTTGCGCTGGGGTGGTCCATAGCGGAAAGGCTCGTGGCGGAGGATCGGCGCCATGCGATCGTTCCCGCCTCCGCGCGGCAGGGCGAGGAATTGCCAGCAGCTTCGCGTCGGCCGGCGCTGATCCGGGCCGGGCTGCGTGTTGATCAGGATCGCCACGCAGTCGTTGCGCAGGGGCTCGTGCCGGTTGACCGCGATCGGCCCGTTCTTCACCACCGTCGCCGCGACGTAGAGGCCCCCTTCCCACCACGCGACGCGGACGGCCGCCGCCGGCTCATCGCCATCAAGCTCGCCTAAGGCGGGGAGCGGCTCAAGCGCGGCGAACAAGCCCATCTCAGGCTCTTCCGCCAGCTTCGCACAGGGAGCGACGATCTCAATCATCGCGCGATTGGGGAACCGGTAGGCGCTCATGTCCGCGCCCCCCACGCCTTCCTCAGCATCGCCCGCACCGCCGCGTTGACGTCCTTCGGATGCAGCAGCCGCACAACGACGCGGTCGTACCTTCGCGCGCTCGTCTGCACGGTCACTCGCGCCGTGTCGGGCCACATCTTGGTCTCCGGCATGTCGCGCCACGCCGGTAGGTTGATCTGCCGCGCAAGTTCGTATTCGTCGAGGAGGCCCTTCGGCGTTCGCACCACGACGGTCAGCGCCCGCGGGTGGGCCGTGAAGATGTATGCCCACCACTCGCGCTCGCCCGGCGCGCGGAAGTAGATGTGCTCGCGGTCGCGATAGTCGGTCGTGGCCCCGGCCTTCTCCAGCGCCTCGATCATCTTCTCGAGCGTCTCGGCCGACCAGTACACTCGCACGCCCTGGTGGAGCCGTTGCCCCAGGTGCCAGCCGCGCCCGTCGGCCTCCCACGGCGACTCGACTTCGTCTTCTGCCTCGGCGGCGACTCTCACTCGCTTCGGCAGTGTCAGACTCTCACGCGGCGCGACCGTCGCATCCTTCAGGGCCTTCCGCAGATATGGCGCGGTCGGCGATCCGGCAGCCTTCGCCGCCACCTCCGGCGTGCCCTCCGCCATCAGATGCCCGCCCGCATCCCCGCCGCCGGGCCCGAGATCAATGACCCAGTCCGCGTTCTTCACGAGGTCCATGTTGTGCTCGATGACGACGACCGTGTTGCCCTCATCCACCAGCCGGTTCAGCACGCCCAGGAGCTTGAGGATGTCCGCCGGATGCAGGCCCGTCGTCGGCTCATCGAGGAGGTACATCGTCCGCCCGTGCCCGCCCTTCAGCAGCTCTCGCGCAATCTTGAGTCGCTGCGCCTCACCGCCCGACAGCGACGGCGCCGCCTGCCCGAGCGGCAGGTAGTCGAGCCCCATGTCGCACAGCATCCGCAGCCTCTCGGCCAGTCGCGGGAAGCTGGCGAACAGCTCGGCCGCCTCGCCCATGCTCAGGTCGAGCACGTCGGAGATGTTGCGCCCGCGATATCGCACGTCGAGGATCTCGGGCTTATACCGCCGTCCGCCGCAGGCCTCGCACGACACCCATACGTCGGGCAGGAAGTGCATCTGCACGAGCCTCGCGCCCATGCCCTCACATTCCTCGCACCGTCCGCCGCGGCGGTTGAAGCTGAAGTGCTCCGCCGTCGCCCCACGCACCCTCGCCTCGGGCAGTCGCGCGAAGAATCGCCGCACCTCATCGAAGACGCCCACGTACGTCGCCGGATTGCTGCGCGGCGAGTGGCCGATGGGCGACTGGTCGAGCAGCGCCACGTTCTTCAGCCCCTCCCAGCCGAGCAGCACGCGGTGCTTGCCTGGCGTCGTTCCCGCGCCCCACAGCCGGTACGCAAGTTCGAGGTAGACGATGTCCTGCATGAGCGTGGACTTGCCCGACCCCGACGGCCCGGTCACGGCGACCAGACAGCCGAGCGGCATGTGCACCGTGATGTCGCGCAGGTTGTTCTGACGGCACCCCTCGACGATGAGCTGCCCATCCTCCACCGCCCGCCGCACCTCGGGCACAGGGATGCCGAGCTTGCCGGCCATGAACCGCCCGGTTAGCGACTTCGAGTTGCGCCGCAAGGCCGCCGGCGTCCCATGAGCGACGACCCGTCCGCCCTGCGGTCCCGCGCCGGGGCCGAAGTCGAGGAGGTAGTCGGCCTCCTCGATCGTCTGCGGATCATGCTCGACGACGATCACTGTGTTGCTCATCGCCCGCAAGCGCTTGATGACGCGCAGCATTTTCTCGTTGTCACGCGGATGGATGCCGATGGTCGGCTCGTCCATGACGTAGAGGACGCCAGTGAGGTCGCTGCCAAGCTGCCCCGCCAGCCGCACGCGCTGAGCCTCACCGCCCGATAGCGTCGGGCCCGGCCGGTGCAGCGTCAGGTAGTCCACGCCCACGTCGACCAGGAACCGCAGCCGCGACCGTATCTCGTCGTAGACTTCGCCCGCCACATGCCTCTCAGCCGGCGCCAGCCCGAGGTCGGCGAAGAACGCCTGGTCCTCGCTCAACGGCAAGCGCGAGAGGTCGACGATCGTCCGGCCAGAGAGCTTCGCCGCCGCCGCCTCGGGACGCAGGCGCCCGCCTCCGCAGTCGGGGCACGGCACCTCGCCGATGCCGCGTCCGTACCGCTCGCGGAAGTCGGAACTCATCTTCGCCGCGTCCTCGATGGCCGACACTAACCCTCGCCACCGGACCCTCAGTCCGCCCGGCAGCGCGACCCATTTCGCCGATCCATACAGCAGCGCCCGTTGCTCGGCCTCTCCGAAATCCTTCAGACGCTGGTCGAGGTTGAAGCCATGCTCGGCGCCGACGGCAGCGAGCACCTGACCCCAACTCGACGCCTCGTCGACCGGGCCCCAGATCGCGACCGCGCCCTGCCGCAGGCTCCGCTCGGGATCGGTAAGGAGCGCATCGAGGTCGACGCCCTGCTGCACGCCGAGGCCCTCGCACATCGGGCACCAGCCCTGCGGATGGTTGAACGAAAAGTGCCTCGGCGTCAGCGGCTCATACGCGCGCCCGCACGATGGGCAGCCATACATCAGCGATGCCCGCGTCTCCTCACCGCCATCGATCGGCGCAACGACGACCTCGCCGCCCGATATCTCCGTCGCACGCTCCACGGCTTCCGCGAGCCTCGTCCTCCGCCCGGCGTCGACATGCACGCGATCGACCACGGCCTCAACCTGATGCTGCCGCCGCCGCGAAATCTCCCGCTCGACGGGCAGGTCGAGGACCTCGCCATCGATCCGCACGCGCAGCCATCCCTGCCGCTGCAGCCTCGCGAACACGTCCGGATAGTCCTCGCCACGGTCGGGCATGATCGGCCCGAGGATCATCACTCTTTGCCCGGCGAACTCGATCAAGACGCGATCCACCAGGCGGTCCACGGTCTGCGCGCCGATCTCCGCCCCGCACTCCGGGCAGAACGGCGTCGCCAGTCGCGCGAAGAGGACGCGCATGTAGTCGTACACCTGCGTCATCGTCCCGACCGTCGCGCGCGGATTCCACGGCACGCCCCGCTGGTCGATGGCGATGGCCGGCGATAGCCCGCTGACCTGATCGACCTTCGGCTTGGGCATCTGCGACACGAACTGCCGCGCGTAGCTCGATAGCGACTCGACGAATCGCCGCTGCCCCTCGGCGTAGATCGTGTCCAGCGCCATCGACGTCTTCCCCGACCCCGACACGCCGGAGAACACGGTCAGCTTCTTCCGCGGCACCTGCGCCGATATGCCTTTGAGGTTGTGCTCCCGCGCGCCATGGACCTCGATGTTCGGCGTACGGCTCGACCCACCACGACGATGCGGTCCTGGCGGAGGGGCGACGGGATCACCTGCCAGCACGCGCTGGAGGATCTTCGCCGTATGCGATTCCTCGACGAGGGCCACATCCTCCGGCGATCCCTCGGCCACGATGCGCCCACCCTCGGCGCCACCCTCCGGCCCGAGGTCGATGACCCAGTCCGCGCTCTTGATGACATCCGGGTGGTGCTCGACGATGACGACGGTGTTGCCCTCATCCACGAACCGCCGCATGACCTGGAGGAGCTGGCGCACATCCTCCAAGTGGAGGCCCGTCGTGGGCTCATCGAGGACGTAGATGCCGCGTCCCGACCTCGGCCGCGCAAGCTGTTCGGCGAGCTTGACCCGCTGGGCCTCGCCTCCGGAGAGCGTCGTTGCAGGCTGGCCAAGCTTCACGTACCCGAGCCCGACGTCGCGCATGACCTCCAGCCTCCGCGCGATCTTGGGGAGCGCGCCGAAGAACTCCGCTGCCTCGCGCACCTCCATCGCCAGCACGTCGGCCACGTTCTTCCCCTTGTACTCGACCTGCAACGTCTCGCGGCCGAAGCGCGTCTCGCCGCAGATCTCGCAGGGGATCCACACGTCCGCCAGGAAATCCGACTCGACCCTCCGCGCCCCGTACCCCTCGCACGCCGGGCACCGCCCCTCCGGCGTGTTGAAGCTGAACCGCCCCGCCTTGTACCCACGGGCACGGCTCTCGGGTAGTTCGGCGAAGAACGCGCGGATGTGGTCGAAGACGCCAACGTACGTCGCCGGATTGCTGCGCGGCGTGCGCCCGATCGGGTCCTGGTCGACGAGGACGGCCTTGTCGAGATGCTCCAGCCCGTCGAGGCCGTCATGCTCGCCCGGCTCAACCTCGGCGTCATGCAGGGCCTTCGCCAGAGCGGGGTGCAGCGTGTCCGACACGAGCGAGCTTTTCCCCGATCCCGACACGCCGGTCACGCAGATGAAGAGGCCGAGAGGGAAGCCGACGTCGATGCCCTTCAGATTGTTCTGCCTCGCGTTGCGGAGGACCAGCCACCGCTCGTCCGGCACGCGCCGCGTCGTCGGCGTCTCGATCGAGCGCGTGCGCGCGAGGTACTGCCCGGTCAGCGAGTTCTTCGCCTTACGGATCTGCGCCGGCGTTCCCTGCGCCACGACTTTCCCGCCAAGGTGTCCGGCCCCGGGGCCGAAGTCGACGATCCAGTCGGCGGCCAGCATCGTCTGCTCGTCATGCTCGACGACGATCACCGTGTTGTCGCGATCGCGCAAGGCCCGCAGCGTGTCGAGTAGCATCCCCTGATCGCGCGGATGCAGGCCGATGCTGGGCTCGTCCAATACATAGAGGCAGTCGCTCAGCCCGGCGCCCACCTGACTCGCCAGCCGTAGCCTCTGCGCCTCGCCACCCGCCAGCGTTGGCGCCGTCCGGTCGAGCGCAAGATAGCCGAGCCCGACTCGCCCAAGGAACGTCAGTCGCTCGCTCACTTCCTTGAGCGCATCCTCGCCGATCTTCAGCGCCGTCTCCGGCAGCTTCAGCGCGGCGAACCACAGCCCCGCCTCGGCCACCGTCATCGCCGCCACATCGGCGATGGACAGCCCTCCCAGGGTCACCGCGAGGCTCTCCGGGCGCAGTCTCTTGCCGCTGCACGTCGGACATCTGCCAAGCCGCATGTACGACTCATACTTGCGCCTCAGCAGCTCCGACTTCGCCTTCTTGTAGCGGAAAGTCAGCCAGGCGACGATGCCCTCGAAGGGATCGCGGTGTCGCCACTCCCAGCCCTTCCAGTGGCGGAAGTAGAAGTCGAGGAGTTCGCCGCCCGAGCCATAGACGAGCACCTGCTGATGCTCAGGCTTGAGGTCGCGCCACGGCGTGTCGAGGTCGAAGCCATAGTGCAGTGCCGCGCCTTCGAACCAGTGCCGCCGGCGGCGATCCTTCAGGCTCGGCAGCATCGGCACCGCGCCATCGACGACCGACTTCTCGGGATGCTCGATGAGCCGCTCGGGGTCGAAGGTCCGTGACGTCCCGAGGCCCTCGCAGTCCGGGCACATCCCGCGCGGGCTGTTGAAGGAGAAGCTCGCGTGGGTCGGCTCTTGCAGCGATATCCCGCAGTCGGGGCAGGCGAAGCGCCGCGACAGCAGCGTCTCATCGCGGCCTTCGGCAAGACCGCCGCCCTCGACCGCGATCAGTACGTCGCCGCCACCCATCTCCAGCGCGACATCGACCGCCTCGCCAGCCCGCGCCTGGATGTCCGCGCCGAGCACGAGGCGGTCGACCACCAGGTCGAGGTCATGCCTCCGCCGACGGTCGAGCCGTGGCGGGGTGAGCAGATCGAAGACCTCACCGTCGGCCCGCACGCGCCCGAAGCCCTTCCGCTTCAGGTCCTCGAAGAGGTCCATGAACTCGCCGCGCCGCCCACGCTCGAGCGGCGCCATGACCATCACGCGCGTGCCCTTCGGCTGGTCGAGAAGGCGCCGGAGGATCGCCTCGCGGCTCTGCGCGCCGATCTCCCGCCCGCACCTGGGACAATGCGGCACGCCGATGCCCGCGTAAAGCACCCGCAGGTGGTCGTAAATCTCGGTGATCGTCGCCACGGTCGATCGGGGGTTGTTGGACCGCGCGGCCTGGCTGATGGCAACAGCCGGCGCGAGGCCCTCGAGGCTTTTCACCTTCGGCTTCGGAAGCTGCTGGAGGAACTGCCGCGCATAGGCGGACAGCGACTCGACGTAGCGACGCTGCCCTTCGGCGAAGAGGGTGTCGAAGGCCAGCGAGGACTTGCCNNGCCCGAGCCGCTCACGCCCGTGAAGACGATGAGCGAGTTCTTGGGCAGGTCCAGATTGACGCCGCGCAGATTGTGCTCGCGGGCGTCTCTTATCCGAAGGTAATCAGCCATGTCCTCCGCCGTCGTTCGGGGTAAGCCCCTTCGTCACGCCCTTCCCTTTCTGCTTGCTGTAGG
>PMZA01000205.1:0-2123 GCA_003170595.1 Armatimonadota bacterium | reverse complement strand
CGGCGGGCATGAATGCCCGCCCTACAGAAAGAGGAAGGCGCAAAGACTACCCACCCTTCGTCAGCCACTCAAACGGTATCTCTGGATCGAAGGGCGGCCGCCGATACTCATCCGGTTCCTCGCGGTTGTAGTGAAGCGTCGGGAGGTTGAGCAACATCGCCGGCTCGCCGCCGACCGCCGCCATCCCATGCCACACGAGCGGCGGTATCTGGACGACCATCGGGTTCAGTTCGCCGATCACGATCCCCATCGTCTCGCCGCGTGTGGGCGAGTCTTCCCTGTCATCGTAGAGTCCAACCTTTACATTCCCGCCGACCACGCAGAAGTTGTCGTACTGCAGCTTATGGTAGTGCCACGCTTTCACGATGGCGGGGAAGATGCCCGAGATGTAGGCCTGCCCGAAGCCGCGGAACATCTCGTCGTCGTCGCGCAGGATCTCCATTATGAAGCCGCGGTCATCGACGATGCGGCGAAGCTGTTTGAGGGTGACGCCTTCGATCATCTTCGTGGCCTCCGGGGCGGCTAGTCGCGGGGTACTTGGACGCCGACCGCCGCGTGCGCGATCATGTCCTGCGCGACGCTTTGCAGCATCGCCCTGGGCACCGCGTTGACCAGGGCCGTGACGGCCTTGGTGTCGGGCAGGTCGGCGCCGCTCAGCGCGGCGACGCCTCGCAACTCGGTTCGCTGGCCGATGGGGGAGAGGTCGCGCGCCCAGCCGTTCGCCACCCGCCGTCGCGCGCGCCAGAGCTTGTCGTCGGGGAAATGCCCGGCCGCCAGCACCTTCATGTGGTCGAAGACGGCATCGCGCGCATCATCCACGGCATCCGGGCTGCACACCGCGTGAACCGCCAGGTAGGGCCGCTGGCTCATCGGAAGGTCGAGGGCCTGCATGGGCCAGTCCTTCCAGTCGCTCGAGTCGTCCGACGTGACCCCAAGCCTCGCGGGCAACTGCTTGTCCTCGACCAGCGTGCCTCCGTCGCCGGAAAGCATCTCGCGGAGGATGCAGGCCGCCCAGAACTCGCGCTTGCCGAAGGGCGCCACCGGGAAGCCGACGGCCACCGACGCACGCTCGACATTCGGATTGTCCGAGACCTCCACCTTGCCGCCCACCCACGTCGCCCGAGGCTTGTACCCCACGCCTTCGGGGAGCTTCGCCACGAGAGCGTCCAGCGCCGCCGCGACCGTCTTGCTCTCCATCGCCTCAGGCGCCTCAACCGATACCCGCACATTGCCCTTGGTCAGCAGGTGCGCCCGCAGCGCCGACAGGTCCGCCAGCGTGACGTTCTTGATGCCGTCGACGCCGCCAAAGTACCCGATGGCCATCGGGTCGCCGATCATCGCCTTCAGCATCAGATCTTCCGTCTGCGTCACGACCTGCCCGACCCACTCGGTGCGCCGGGCCAGGACGGCCGCCTTCGCGCGCGCCAGGTCCTCCTCAGTCCACTTCGCTTCGAGGAGCGTCTGCCGCAGGAACCCGAGCGCGGCCGGCACGCCCTCCTCAACGACGTCGATGCTGATCGCCATGTACTCCCGCTGGCGATCGACCTCGATTTCGCGACCCGTCGGCATGGACTTCGCCAGCGGCGCCGCCGCCCCGGTCTTCTGCTCGAACTCGCGCGACACCTGCACCATCATCATCTCGGCCAGAAGCGGCTCAGCCCCGCTCTTATCGAGCGCTGCCTCTTCCGGGTGCAGGCCGATGACCATGACCACCGCCGCTGCATCCCCCGCCGGCCAGTCACGCACGATCGCCGTCGGATTGCCCGCCGCTACCGATGCAAGAAACATCGCCACCAGAGCCGTCAGTGCCACGACAACCCCGCCTCCTGATCCTGGCCCTCGCCCTTCTGGGGTCGAAGCACTGCCGCAGCGTAGGCGTCGGGGTCGAGGTACTTTCGCGCCACCGCCTGCACATCCGCCGGCGTCACCTTCATGATGAGGTCGGTATACTCGAAGGCAAACTTGTAGTCGCCGATCATCTCGTAGAACCCGGCCGACCTCGCCTGGTCGAGGTAGGTCTCGTTGCTGAAAGCGTACTGCGTGTAGACCATGCGCTTCACTCGATCGAGGTCAGCGTCGGTGAGAGGCGTGTCGCGGATCTGACGGATGGCGCCGGCCACCGC
>PMZA01000334.1 GCA_003170595.1 Armatimonadota bacterium | reverse complement strand
ACCAGTGTGAGTGCGAGCTATGCACGCCGCGCCGGCCGTCGGATTGGTATGTGATGATGCTCAACGAACTCGACGCCAAGATGACCGCCGCGGGCGTCGCCACGAAGATCGTCTTTCTCGCCTACGTCGACCTCCTCTGGCCGCCCGAAACCGAGCGCATCGCGAACCCCTCGCGCTTCCTCCTCATGTTCGCGCCGATCACGCGCTCGTACTCGACGTCCTTTCCCTCGGCCAAGCGATGGACCGGTGAGCTGCCGCCCTACGTGCGCAACAAGCTCGAGTTCCCTCGCGACCCGGGGCTGAATATCGCCTTCCTCGAGGCGTGGGAGAAGGGCTTCGGCGGCGACGGCTTCGACTTCGACTATCACCTGATGTGGGATCACTACTTCGACCCCGGCTACTACTCGATGGCGAAAATCCTCCACCAGGATATCGAGGGCTTGCGCGCTATCGGGCTCGGAGGTCTGATGAGCTGCCAGGTGCAGCGCGCCTTCTTCCCGACTGGCTTGCCGATGACGGTGATGGGTCGCACACTATGGGATCGCGAGGCCTGGTTCGACGACCTTGCGGCCGACTACTTCGCGACGTCCTTCGGCCCGCGCGGCGAGGAGGCGAGGGCGTATCTGGAGGCGATCTCCGAGTTGTTCGATCCGCCTATCCTTCGCGGCGAGGGGACCGATCAGGATCGCCGTCGGGCCGCGCGCAAGCTCGGCAGGTTGGCCGGACTGATCCGCGAAGCGAAGCCCATGATCGCCGATGGCGTCGCCTTGCCCGACCCGGCGCAGGCGCGATCGTGGAAGCTGCTGAAGGCCCATGCCGAGATGTGTCGCCTGCTCGCTCGTGCGCTGCAGAAGAAGTGGACCGGCGACGACGAAGAGGCCCGGGCCCGCGGCTGGAAGCTTGTCGAGTGGGCGCGGCGCCATGAACGGTCGTTGCAGACGGAGTTCGACGTCTTCGAGTTTCTGCAGGTGGTGGGCGGGCTGATCGGCCTTCCCGGAGAGGAACTGCTGAAGCGATGATGATCCTCAGGCCAGGTAAGCAGTTAGCCCTCGTCGCGGCGCTTACCACGTTGGTAGCGACGGCGTGCGCTGATGCGACGCCCCCACGCTTCGCGATCCTCAATCCCGAAGTCCTCGAAGCCGCGCGAGCCTTCGCCTCCTCGGGCAATCCGCTCATGGCCGCCGCCGTCGCCCACCTTCGCGATGAAGCCGACGCTGCTCTCAAGGCCGGCCCCTTCACCGTGACCGACAAGACCTTCCTCCCGCCCAACGGCGACAAGCATGACTACATGAGCATCTCCTACTACGCCTGGCCGAACCCGAGCACCCCCGATGGCCTGCCCTACCTGATCCGCGACGGAGAGCCCAGCCCTGACGTCGGCAAGTATGACGCTCCGAAGCTGGGACAAATGGCCGGCGCCGTCGAGTCCCTCGCCCTCGCCTACTGGTTCACCCGCGACGAAGCTTACGCCCGTCACGCCGCCGACCTCCTGCGCGTCTTCTTCCTCGACCCGGCCACGCGCATGAACCCGAACATGAACTTCGCCCAGGGCATCCCGGGCGTCGACAAGGGCGAGAACTACGGCATCATCGACTCGGTGTCCCTGGCAACGCGCGTCGTCGATGCCGTGGCGATCCTGGGCCGCTCGAAGTCGTGGACGCAGGCCGACCAGCAGGGCCTCGAGGCGTGGTTCTGGGCCTACACGAACTGGCTGCAGCACAGTAAGCTCGCCAGCTACGAGCGGCGGCAGTTCAACAATCACGGCCTGTGGTACGACGCGCAAGTATCGGCCTACGCGATCCTGACGGGCCGGCCGCGCCTGGCTGCGGATGTCATCGCGACGTCGAGTCGCAGGCGCGTGCTGGTGCATGTCATGCCGGACGGCCGCCAGCCCTGGGAGCTTCTGCGCACGAAGTCGTGGCACTACAGCATGTACAATCTCGACGCGATGTTCTCGCTGGCATCGATGGGGGAGAAGGTCGGCGTCGACCTCTGGCGCTTCACGGGGTCTGATGGCCGCGGCCTGCGGCGGGCGCTCGACTACCTCGTCCCGTACGCCGCCCCGGCCTCGTCGTGGCGCTACAGGCAGATCACTCCGCGCGGATCGGCTGACCTGCTACCCTTCCTCGGCGTCGCCGCGCGGATATACGACGAGCCATTCTACGCGCGGCTGATGGAAAAGATGGTCGCGGCCCCGCCGGCGTACCATGTCGGCAATCGCGAGATTCTCAGCCTCACCGACTACCTGCTTGCCACGAGGGGGCACTGAGCCGTGAGCCTGACCACCACTGGCATGAGTGTATTGTTCGCCGCAGCTCTCGGCGCGTCGGCGATCGCCGCTGGCCAGCCGACGATGCTCTACGTCTCGCCTCAGGGCCGGGACACCTGGTCCGGCAGGCTCCCCGCGCCCAAGTCCGGCGACGGCCCCTTCGCGACTCTGGAGCGCGCCCGCGACGAGATCCGCAAGATGAAGAAGGCGGGCGCCATCCCGAAGGGCGGCTTCACGGTCGAGGTGCGCGCCGGAGTCTACGAACTCCCGGGCGCCTTCGAGTTGACCGCCGAGGACTCCGGCACCGACGTCGCGCCCATCGTCTATCGCGCACGCAAGGGCGAAGAGGTTCGGCTCGTCGGCGGACGGCAAGTCACCGGCCTCAAGCCGGTCACCGACCCGGCGATCCTCTCGCGTCTCGATGAGGGCGCTCGCGGCAAGGTCCTTCAGGCCGACCTCCGCGCCCTGGGCATCACCGATTTTGGCGATGTCGTCGCCCCCGGCAAGCGCCTCGAAGTCTTCTTCCAGGATCGCCCGATGACTCTCGCCCGCTGGCCCAACGAGGGCTTCACGCATATCGTCGATCTCGTCGGCGGCGCCCCTCACGCGATCCACGGCGCCCCCGGCGACAAGATCGGCCGCTTTACCTACGAGGGCGATCGCCCCAAGCGCTGGGTCGGCGAGAAAGACCTCTGGCTCGAGGGCTACTGGTTCTGGGACTGGTCCGACCAGCGCCAGCGCGTCGAGTCCATCGACACCGACAAGCACATCATCTCCCTGATGCCGCCCTACCACACCTACGGATATCGCAAGGGCCAGTGGTACTTCGCCTTCAACGCGCTCTCCGAACTTGACTCGCCCGGCGAGTGGTACCTCGATCGTGACACGGGCATCCTCTACTTCTGGCCGACGGCGCCGATCGCGAAGAGCAAGCTCCTCGTCTCGATCATCCCGACGCTCGTGACGATGAACGACGTCTCGCACGTGACTCTGCGCGGCATGATCCTCGAAGCTTGTCGCAGCACCGCCGTCGTCATGAACGGCGGCACCGGCAACCTCGTCGCCGCCTGCACGATCCGCAACACCGGCGCCGACGCCGTCAGCGTCAACGGCGGCTCACAGAACGGCGTCGTCGGCTGCGATATCTACGCGACCGCCGACGGCTGCATCACCCTCAGCGGCGGCGATCGCAGCACCCTCACTCCCGCGGGCCATTTCGCCGACAACAACCATTGCCATCACTACGCCCGCTGGTCGCGCATGTACCATCCGGCCATCGTCCTCGCCGGCGTCGGCAATCGAGCCACCCACAACCTCATCGACAACGCCCCGCACATGGCCATGGGCTTCTCCGGCAACGATCACCTCATCGAGTTCAATGAGATCCATAGCGTCTGCTACGAGGCGAACGACGCCGGCGCCATCTATGCCGGCCGCCAATGGGCTCATCGCGGCACGGTGATCCGCTACAACTACTTCCACGACATCAGCGGCTTCGAGGGACGCGGGTGCGTGGGCGTCTACCTCGACGACCAGTGGTGCGGCACCACGATCTTCGGCAACCTCTTCTACAACGTCACGCGCGCGGCGATGATCGGCGGCGGCCGCGATTGCACTATCGAGAACAACGTCTTCGTGGATTGCGTCCCGGCGACGCACGTCGATGCGCGTGGTCTCAACTGGGCGGCGGGCGGTTTCGACGGCCTTAAAGCGGGCCTCGACGAGGTCCCCTACAAGACGCCTCCCTGGAGCACGCGCTACCCGCAGCTTGTCACCATCCTCGACGACGAACCCATGGCGCCGAAGGGCAACACGATCGCCCGCAACATCCTCGTCGGCGGACGCTGGGGCGACTTCGAAGCCGCCGCCAAGCCCCTCGTCACCTTCACCGACAACCTCCTCGACCAGGACCCGCTCTTCGTGGATCGCGCCCATCTCAACTTCCAGCTTCGCCCCGAGTCGCCGGCGTGGAAGCTCGGCTTTCAGCGCATCCCGATCGAGAAGATGGGCCTCTACCGCAGCGACCTTCGCGCTTCCTGGCCGGTCGTGAGCGCCATCCTCCCCACACCCAAGCCCCCCGCACCTGCTCAGCGCGCGAAGCGGACGCCGCCGGTCGTCTTCAGGGTCGCGCACGTGAAGAGCCCGCTGACCATCGACAGCGCCGACCCGGCGAAGGCAATGCTCCTCGAGCAAGGCGTCAACGGGGAGAAGGTGAAGCCTATGAGTCACGCCTGGCTCGCCCACGATGGCCGCTCGCTGTTCGTCGTGGTGGACAACGCCGTCGACCCTGGCCACCCTGTCTCGACCGCCCACGTGTGGGGCAAGGATGACGCCGTGGAGATCGCGGTCCGCGACCCTGCGGGCGGCGAAAAGGCGCTCATCCTCGTCCTCCGCGGCTACCCCAACGGCTTCTTCGAAAGCTCGGCGGAGGCCGGCGCGCCAGACGCAGCCGTCAAGCGCGCGGCCCAGGGCGTGCAGTTCAAGGCGCACATCCTGAACCCCGGCCGGTGGACTTGCGAGTGGCGCATCCCCTTCGCCTCCCTCGGCCTCGACCCGGCGAAACAGAAGCGCGTGGAGTTCAACCTGAGCGTGCGCAAAATCGCCGACGATCTGTGGGTGATGTGGCTCGGCACCGGCGGCTGCACCTGGGACGTCGACTATGCCGGCTTCCTTGAGTTCGGCCAGTAGCGGGAGAGATGAACCGTGAGGTCACACATCATGTTGGGCATCGCGATCTGCCTGCTGACCCTCGCTGCCTGCGTCTGCGCCTTCGCCGCGAACGACGATGCCGAGATGGTCCTCGTCCCCGCGGGCACCTTCGTCCTGGGCGATCAAGCTCGCGACATCGACGAGGACTCCGCCGAAGCCCCCGAGCAGAAGCTCGACCTGCCCGCCTTCTACATCGACAAGTACGAGGTCACCAACGTCCAGTACGCCCGCTTTCTGAACGCCGTCGGCCGCTTGCAGGACGACGCCGGCCACGGCTTCGTCTGGGCAGGCCCGTACTTCCAGATCGAGCAGAGCGGCGGCCAGTGGCGCCCGAAGACGGGCCTGGAAAAGTACCCGGTCGTCTGCGTGACCTGGTACGGGGCGACCGCCTACGCGGCGTGGGTCGGCAAGCGTCTGCCCACCGAAGCCGAGTGGGAGAAGGCCGCCCGAGGCACCGACGGCCGCAAGTTCCCGTGGGGCGCCGACATGGACATGAGCCGCTTCCATCTCGGCTGCGACGACATGCTCCCGGTAGGCAGCTTCCCGACGGGCGCCTCACCGTACGGTTGCCTCGACATGTCCGGCAACGCCTGGGAGTGGACGAGCAGCCTCTTCCGCCCCTACCCGTACGTGGCGACCGATGGCCGCGAGGACCCGCGCTCCGACGAACGGCGTGTGGCACGCGGCGGCAGCTTCGCAGGGGAGCCCTACATCGCGCACTCAGCCTATCGCTTCCGGCCGGAGCCTGACTACGCCCACCGCTTCCTGGGCTTCCGTTGCGCGAAGTCAGCGCCGTGAAGGGGGCGCGCCGCACCGGCTTCCGTAGCCGCGGTTTTCTAGGCCGCAGCGGCGGTCCGTAGGACCGCCTGGGGGTGGACTGCTGTGGCCGCTTTTCCCTCACTCGCCTTCAAACCGCAGCCGCAACCTCGACAGAACCGCGTTGCCGAGAACTGACTTGACCTTGAGGCGCAGCTCGCCGTCGCCAGATTCCTTCGGGCCAAAGGGGAAGCTCAGCCATTTCCCGTGCCCGAAGCTCTCGACCTTCTGCGGCGGCCCGCCCTGGAAGCTGACCGTCTCGCGGCGGTAGTCCTCATAGTCGTACGCCCAGGCCTCCAGCGTCCCGCTCGATCCCTTCGGCACGCGCGCGATGATCGTGAACTCCTGGTTCGCGAAGATGCAGTGGCTCACACCGCCGGGCTTCGCACCCCAGCCGTTGTACGCGGTCCCGCCGAGGATCGTGAGGCCCACGCCCCCGATACGCGACTGGTATCGCACCCAGCCGTCGAGTCCGAGCAGCACATCCAGCGAACTTCGCGGCGTGACGGCGACCGCCCCCACTGAGGCCGCATCGCCCAACTCCACCAGCCCCGTCCGCCCGGCCACCGCCGAGTCGTCGATGCACAGTTCGAGCCCCGCCTGCAGGTCATCGCGCATCGCATCGGCGTTTGCCGCCGGCACCCGCGACCGCACCATCACCGTGTCCCTGCCGTCGAAGCGGAGCACGCCGTCGGGTATCTTGAAGTAGAGGCTGTCCCATTCTTGCGGCGGCGACTCCGGGCGGCACGGGTTGAACTTGTGCGGCAGATCCTGCCCGTTCACGAGTATGCTCACCAGCGGCACGGCCCACTCGCTCGAGATCAGCGACATCGACAGCCGGCGGAAATGCATCGACAACGACACGTGCGCCAGCGTCGGCGACACTCTCAGCGGAGCCGTCCCCTCGGTCCGCGCCTCGTTGATCGCGAACGGCCCGACCGTGGAAGTCGCGCGCCGGAGCAGGTCCTCTCGCGCACTTTTCGCTTCCGCGAGCACATCGGCCGTCGGCCTCTTCAGCCGCGCCAAAAGTGCCGCCCACGCGGGCGTCCCGTCCTTTGGCCGCACGACAGCAAGGAACCCCTTGCCCATCGGCCTGAGATACGCCTGCGCCGTGCTCGGCTGAAAGGCAATACACGTCGTGCGGAACAGCACGTTGTCGCCGACGTCCCCGCCCGGGTCTCCGATGGTCAGCATCCACGGCGCGTCACTCCGCGGTTCGCGGAACAAACCCCAACGCAGGTCCAGCGCATCCTGCAGCGGCCGCAGGTCTTCCGAGAGCGACGCCGGGCTGACCATCACAACGCCCTCTCCGCCCCTTGCGCGGGTGAGCAGCGCGTTCGCGTCCACCGGCTTCGACAGATCGACAGTGCCTGCGGCCGCGGCAGCAGGCGCGGGCCTCACCGGGACCTGACACGGCGCAAAGCTGATCTTGATCGCCGCGGTCGGGCCGTCGCACGGGATCGGCATCCCGTAGAGCCCGTCGCCCACCTCCCAGATCGGCTGCGCTGCGCCATCGACCAAGACCCTCACCGGCCGCAGCGACATCGGCGAGTAGAACGTCAGCCGGAAGGTCTGCCCTGCCACGCCCGCCTTGAACCTCGCGCCGAGGGTCTTCGTCTTCGCATCCCATCGCACGTCCGCCAGATCCGACGCGCCCATGGTCACATGTCGATCGGTGCCCACGATGAACGGCTCAGCGCCCACCGGGTGCAGCGCAATCGCCCGCCCGCTGGTCGGCGCCATCCGCAGGCCGATCGCTCCACGGAACCGCCCCACCGGCCTCTGCGACCAGAAGTCGAAGGCCAAATACTCGCGCGCGGGGTCGAGGCCGAGGTCATCGAACGAGACGAAGTCTGTCTCCTCAGCCTTCAGCCCCCAGTTGAACACGCCCGCGACCTGGTAGGCGTGATCGCCTTCCTGCTCGTTCAGCACCCACCATCGCGGCAGCGGGCCGCCGAAGCGGTAGAGGTCCATCGGCCGCGCCGCCGCGACCGGCACCACTCGCCTCAGGTCGGCCAGCCGGTCCTCCGGCATCTGCGGGAAGCCGATGTCGGTCGTCGTGAACGACAGCCCCGTCAGCCCGAGCAGCGTCGCCATCGCCCGCGTCTGATCCACGGTCTGCGGCCCCGCCGGGAAGAAGTCATCGATGCTCCGCCGCCACAGGTTGAAGTGGCAGAGGTAGTCGTTGCGCGCAAGCTCACCCGCGACGTAGAGCTGCTGCTCGGTCCAGTCGTTCTGCACGTCGGGTCCCGGCGCATAGACGTCGAGGATGCCCACCGCCGAGTAGTCCGCGCACGCCGACGCGCCGCTGCGGATGAGGATGTCGCGCCGCCCCGTCGACAGCAGCCCGCGCTGGATCGCGAGGAAGAACTCGCGGAAGGCGTCCGGCGGAAAGCGCGTCGGATCATGCCGCGGACGTGTCGGGTGATTGTTATCGACCCAGTAGAAATCCGGCCCGGTGGCGCCCAGGTCGGCGTACTGCTTCTCGATCCACTGCTGGACCTCGGGGTTGGTGTAGTCGAGGAGCCACTCGCCCTCCGGCTTGTCCTCGGAGAACCATCCGCGCCGCTTGAACTCCGCGTAGAGGTCGGGGTAGTACGACGGCTCAAGGTCGGGGTCGGTGACCCAGCGCAGGATCTTGATCCCCTGGCTGTGCGCATAGTCGGCGGTGCGTTTGTTGCCCGCGAGATAGGCCTTCCGCCGCTCGGGATCGTACTCGGGGTTGTGCTGGGTCAGGGGCCATTCGCCGAAGCAGTTGAAGCCCCAGTCGCGCAGGTTCGCCGCGAGGAAGTCGACCTGCTCCTTCACGCGCGGAAAATCGGCCGGGTCGGTGATCGAGATGAAGGGTAACTGCACCGGCGAGAGCTGCTTCCACGGGAACGGTCGGTGCTGGCCCATCCACTCGCGCGGGATGACGCGCGGCTTGTCAGATCCGGGGTAGTCGAAGGTGCACGGCAGCGGCGGCCGCCAGCCGATGATGGGCCACACGTCGAGCGTGCGCAGAGACAAGCTGCCGCCGCCCAACCGGAAGCTGTAGCCCTTGTCCGCAGGCCGCAAGTCGGGCGTCCCACTTCCCGCATCGAGCAGCGCCCCACGGAACGTCGCGTACGAATAGACCGCGTTCATGCGATGGTTCGATGCGCCCCCGGCCGCGATGTCCAGCACGTCCCCCTCGCCATACACCTGCGGCTTCCGATCCTGGCCGATGGATATTCTCGCCGCATAGAGCGGCGGCCGGTTGCCGGTGATAGTGCCGACGAGTCTGTGCCCTTCGATCAGTTGCAGCGTGCAACCATCCTTGAGAAGCTCCACCTCGAGCGTCGATATTTCCCGCCCCGCACGAGCCTTGACGACGGCCTTCTCGCCATGCCGCTCCACCGACATCTTGCGGTGCTTGAGGTCGGCGAGGTCGGGGACTAGCGTGGCCGTGACCGTCTCGCCTGCCGCCGGCCTCAGCGCAACCACAATCTTCCCGTCGTCGAGGACGCTCAAGGTGCACGCCTCGTTGCGGAAGACCTCCTCGCCGCAGACTCCCTGACCAAGTGCCACGACGAGCAAGGCCACGGCAGCCAGCGCGGTGCGCACCATGAAGAGGACCCCCTAGCCCCACAGCGTATCGGCCGCGGGGATGATCGACGCCAACTCCTGCAGCCACACCGCGAACTCGGCGGCGTGGTCGACGAACGTGACCAGCATGTTCGGCTCAGCCGGATCATGCCAGCCGCCGTTGTCGAGCTGCGTCGCGACGAGGTGGTCGCCATACGTCAGCGCCGACCCGCGCGCCTTCTTGTCGCCCGTGAGCAGGTAGAACATCGCCGCACCGAGGGCACTCTTCCCGCTCCCCGCGAAGGTGAACTTGTCCTCGGCGCAGAGGTACATGAAGTCCAGGAACGGCCGCGCGCGCTCGATCCACGTCGCATCGCCCGTGGCCATCGCGAGCCGCAGCATGAGCTGGATCGGCAGGCCGACTTCCCAGTACGGCTGCCCGGGCTGGGCGGTGTCGATGAACAGCGCGTCGTCCTCCACCTTCGGCGTGATCAACCTGCCGTGCGGGGTCGTTCGGTAGTAGAACCGCGCGTCATCCGTCTGCTGTGCGAGGACGCCCATCGTCCATTCGGCGATGCGCTCGGCGAAGGCCATGTCCCCCGCGTAGATCGCGCCGAGGCCCGCCATGCACGTGGACAATATCCGGCAGTACGGCTCGCCTGCCATGTGCGGCAGACCCCCGCACGGCGCCTCTACCGATCGCAGCCAGTCCATCACCGGGTAGCTCACATCGAACCGCCCGATCCGGTGCGCGCCGTGGAAGAGCCACGCGTGCTTGTAGACATCGCCCGCGTATTCCTTGAGCTGCCCATCCGCCTGCAGGCGGTCGGCCTTCACCCACGTCATCAGCTTCTGCGCCGGCTCGACGAAGCCCGACAGCGTCCACGAGTAGCACTGCTTGTGGTATGCGTCCGGCGCGTAGCCTTCCCAGATGAAGCCGCCATCCGCCGCCTGATATCCAAGCTGTGACTCGACCGCCCTCACCGCCGCCTTCCGGTACGCCTCGAACTGATCGCCCATGTGCAAGCCTCCCTGCGCGATGTCTTACTCCTCAGTCATGCCCTGCGGCCCAATCTTCTCGGCCGGGATCGCCTTGAACCCCAGCGCAAACGCCGGCGAGTCCGGCCTTAGTCGATAGTCGTCCTTCGCCGCATCAACGAACAGCGGATCGGCCACCCTCGAGTGCGCATCGAACCCCGCCTTCAGCCAATCCGCCCACGTCCCCTCCGGCGTGTTCTTCGCCGCAAGGGTCGACAGGTCGCCGCCCCGCAGCCAGTAGAGGTTGTAGTCCCATTGCGTGAACATGTCCCGCCTCTGGTTGTACGAGTAGACCAGCGTCGCGCCCGGGTTCGAGTACGCGACGATGTTGCGCACGAAGGTGTTGCCCTTCATGAAGTCGTCGTTCGGTTGGAGGCGCACTTCCTGCTCGCTCCCGTCGACGAAGATGTTGTTCTCGATCTGGTTGTTCTGCCCGCCGTGGATGCACACGCCGCCCACGACGTTTCGCGTGACTATATTGCCGTAGATGGTCGTCCCGCTGCTGAAGTCGTCCATGTAGATGCCCCACGTGAAGTAGGGCGTGAGGATCTCTCCCTCCGGCGAGGTCGCCATGCCCACCGAGTCGAGGATGAGGTTGTAGCGGATCACATTGCCGCTATCGCGATGCTCATAGCCGAGGCTCTCGATGGCGCCGGTGTCGTTGGTTTCGAGGTTGGTGCGGCGCAGGTCGTTGTACTCGGCGACGTTGCGTTGGGCCAGGTTGTCCTCGCCCTGGCTCTTGAACGAGATCGCGTACCGCGGCACGTCAGTGATGCGATTGTAGGCGATGCGGTTATCGCTGCCGTGGCAGATGTATACGCCCGCGACGTGCTTGTAGATGAGCCCGAGGAACTCCATCGTGTTGCCGAGGACGCTGCAATGATGCGGCGCCTCCTTCGTCCCGCCGATGGTGACGACCCCGCCCTGCCCCATGTGGTGGACGTGATTGCGCGCGAAGACGCACCTCTCGCTGCGGTCGGTGAGCTTGAGCGCGTAGCCGCCATTCCACCCAAACTCGCACCGCCTCACCGCGCAGTCCCGCGCCCCCGACATCAGGATCGTCGCATCTTGCGGCGTGTAGTAATCCGTCGTGAGGGTGTACGTCGTATCCGCGAAGGTCAGCCCCTCGAAGCTGAGGTGCTCGACGAAGTCGCCCGCCGCCCCATCGCCCTTCAGCACTATCAGCCGGTCGAGCATCGGCGCAACGACCGTCTGCTTCGGGAACTCCGCGCTGTCGGGGATGTAGAGCACTTCGCCCTTCGCCTTGTCGAGGAACCACTCGCCCGGCGCGTCCAAAGCCTCGCGCACATTCTCGATGAAGAACCGGTTGCCCGGACGCACGTCCTGGGCAGCGCCGTCGCCGGCGAAGACGATCTCGTGCTTCTCGTTGTCGATGCTCGCGACCGGCACGATCGCATTGACCCATCCCCAGGCGATGAAGATGTGCACCTCGGCTTCGCTCGCGTCGGCGATCTTCGACAGCGCGCCCGGTTTGTACCGCATGCTCTTGAACGTCCCTGGCGGCGTCGTCTTGGGCACCTGGATCTCCGGACCCGTGGCGCTGTCGCAGGCTTCGGACTGGATGATCAGCACATGCTTGTCCTCGGCGGGCGGCGTCATCTTGAACCCGCCCCACCACTCGATAGCGCCGATGGCCTTCTGCGGATCCCAGTCCTCGTCATCGGTTAGCGCGAAGGCATCAAAGCTCGTCCCGCCGCCCTTGACGTTGACCCACGCCAGTTCATGCTTGCCGGCGGTCAGTTGCAGATCGGCCGTGTACGACCACTTCCACTTGTCCCACCCGCCCGTGTCGGGCAGGTTCATGAGGGGCACGAGCGCGCCGCCGTCGACCTGCATCGCGCCATGCCCGGCCATATCCGCGACGCCGTAGTCCGTCATCTTGTGCGCATACCGGGCCCACACGCGGTAGGTGCCGTCGCCGGGCACGCGGATATTCCACGTCATCCGGTCGCCGATGTTGTGGTTGTTCTGCACCGCGACGCCGAACTGCCCGCGCTCCCACGGCTCGCCGCCGAAGACCGCGAAGGCCCACCCGCCGGTCGTCGGATGCGTGGGATCGGCGTTGGGGGTACGCGCCCGCGTGGCGAGTCTGTCGCCGACGCGTAGCAGGCGGAAGTCCATGCCTCTGGGCGCAAGCGCCCTTAGCACCGGCGCGGCCCATACGTTGCCCTCGCGCTTCCGCCATCCAGTGATCGGCTTGCCGCCACTGAGGACGACCTTCGCCCCATTCGCCGCGCGGTAGGTGATGGGGAAGTCGGCTGTGCCCGAGTCTTGCGGCTCGAAGACGACGGGCTTTTCGAGCTGATAGGTCCCGGCCTGCAGCACCACCTCGATCGGAGCCTTCAGCCCCTTCCGCTTGAGCACGCGCACGGCATCCCGCGCGCCGGCCACCGTCGCCAGCGGACGCTCGCGCGTGCCGGGGTTCGCGTTGTCACCCTTCGGCGCCACGAAGATCTGCGTCGCCGCCGGTGCCTTACCGGCCGCCACTCCGCACAGCCCAACCGCAAGCGCGATCAGCATCGCCGTCGTCATATCTCAGCCCCTTGCCTTCGCCCGGCGTCACTGCCCGGGCACGTAACGCTCGCCCACGTCGTTCCTTACCGGCAACGTCGCCCGCAGGCGATCCTTGTACAACCCGATCTCATCGAAGGGTACCGGCTCGAACCCGAAGCGGTCGTAGATCGCCGCCCCCGGCTTCATCCTGAAGTCCCCATGCGCCGCATCCACGAACCCGGGGTCCTGTGCGGTCACGACGTTGTCCATTACATCGAGCACGCCCGGGTCGCGCATGAGGAACTGCCCGCAATCGAAGGCGAGATTGCGCCAGATGAGGTTGCGCCCGTGGTTCTCAGTCAGGTGCGCGAGGTCGGGGTATCGCGTGCTATACGGCGGNNCGACGAAGATGTTGTTCTCGACGACGTTCTCCTTCCCGCCATGGATCTGTATGCCGCCGAACTGTGCGGACGAGCATTTGTAGAAGACGTTCCCGTAGATATGCACGCCGCTGATCGCGTCGTCGAGGCGGATGCCCGCCTGCCCGCCTGGTATGCCGCTGCCGATGTGGTGCCAGTAGTTGTACCGCATGATCAGCCCGCGATAGCTCGGGTTGAACCAGATGTCCAGCCCGCCCTGATCGTCGGATTCGTACACGACGTCGTGCACGTCGTTGTACTCGATGACATGATCGTTGCCCTCGATCCGCATCGCATGCCCCGGCGAGTCGTGCATGAGATTGTGCACGATCCGGTTGCCGCAGCCGTCCATGAACACCGCCGGCGCATAGGTGCGCACCAGCCGCGAGAAGTCGCGAATGTCGCAGTTCTCGACGAAGTGTCCGCCCGGCGTGAGGGTCTTGCGGTCGCCGCCGATGACCCGCGTTCCTCCGCGCCCGAGCGTGTAGAGATCGCACCCGAGCACGCCGTGGCCCGTCCCGCCGTTGAGGATGACGGCCGTGCCCGCGATGTCGCGGATCGTGCAGCCCGCCACGAGGCAGTGATCGCCGCCGTTGATGACGACGCCATCACCGCGGCTCGTCTCGAAGGTCAGCCCCTGCAGCGTGACGTTGGACACCTCATCCATCTGCACCATCGGCGCCTCGAGGATCGACAGCCGCACATCAGCCTTCGCCGGGTCGGATGCGGGGTAGAGGTAGGCGATCTCCTTCTCGCGATCCAGGTACCACTCGCCCGGCTGATCGAGCTCCTCCAGCACGTTGAGGAAGAAGTACCGGTGCCCGGGCTGGATGCCGTAGCTCGTCCCTTGCGCGAGAGTGACAGTATGAGCCGCCGGATCGATGGACGAGACCGCGACCGTGTCGGCCGCCCAGTCCCACGCCCAGTACCCGAAGACCCACGCCTTGCCCGGCTCCTTCCACTGCGCGGGCCGGTCGCCGTCATACTCGAAGGCGGGCTTGTCCCCGGCCGTCACCTTGCCGGTCGTGAGGAAACCGCTATTCGGCCAGCGCGCAAGCTGCATCGCCTTGCCGTCGAAGAACAACTCGGTCACCGGCGTCGAGGGCTCGCCATAGCCGTACGATCTCATCTGCCCGAGGTCCGTGATCCCCAGCGCGCGCAGATCGGCCTGCACAACCTTCCCCCGCGCCTCTTCTGGAAGTCGCGCCAGCACCGCCGGGTCATCCACCGGCTTGAACCCAGTCACCTTCGCCCCGCCACTGAACCGCACCGTCTCGCCCTTGTAGTTGCGATAGGTGATCGGAGCCATCGCGGTGCCCGTGTCTTCCGGCCCCAGCTTGAACGTGTCCCTCAGCTTGTACTCGCCGCCGCGAACGTAAACCGCCGCCCCATCCACCGGCAGGTCTCCGCCCCTCCTTAGGTCGCGCACAGCTTGCCTCGCGCGTTCGAGCGTGGCGAAAGGCTTGTCGATCGTCCCCGCGTTGGTGTCCTTCCCGTTCGTCGCCACGAAGAACTTGGCCTCCGGGTCAGGCTTAGCCGGAAGCTGCACGCGGCTCCACGCCGGATCACGGCCGGGCAGTCCGGCCCGCAGCCTCGGCAACTCGCGCAGCTTTTCCCGCGCTTCCTCGCGATGCACGGCCGGCGCGGCTTCATCCGCCGCGAGCTTCTCATACTCAGCCTTCGCCGCCGGCCACGCCTTCTCGCGCACGTACGTCCGCGCGATCAGCAGCATCGCGTAGCTGCGGTACTGAGGCGGCGCCTCGGCATCTCCCGCGATCTTCCCATACTCGGCCCGCGCTCCGGCGAAGTCCGCGGCCTCGACGCACGTGTGCCCAAGCTCCAGCCGCACATCCAGCCGATTCCGCGGTGCAAGATCCGTCATGGCGAGCACCTTCGCGTAGAGTTCCCGCGCCTGTCCGAAGCGGCGGTCCTGCCGCGCCGCGCGGGCGAAGTTAAGCAGCGCTCCGCGGATCTCAGCCGGCGCAAGCGCGCCCATCGCCAGGACCCGCTGATGTACTGATGCTGGCAGCGCGTCGCCCGGCGCTTCGAGGTAGAGCATGACAAGCTGGTCCCTCGCCTGGCCCTTCAGACGATCGGATAGCCCGGGCCCGTCGAGGATCTTCACGAACTCAGCCGCTGCCGCTGCATAGCTGTGCTGTTGCCCGAGAACGCGGGCCAGCCTCAGTTGCGCGATGGCCGTACAATCCGCGTCCTTCGTCTCACTCGCGACCGCGGAGTAATCAGCCGCCGACCCCTTCCTGTCACCCGCCGCGAGCTTCTCATCCCCCGCCGCCAGCCGTGCCACATCCGCATCGCTCAGCGCCGCGAAGTAGTTCGCCGCACGCACGACGTCCGCCGCCGTGAACGCTCGCTTGTAGATCGCCACCTCATCCACATCCAGGATCGTCGACCCCCACCCCGAATCCGCGTACCCGATCACGAACTGCGACGGCGTCGGCGGGGTGAAGTCGCCCGCGTAGTCGACGGATTGTGCGAGCCACCCGTCGATGTACACGCGCATCTTCCGCCCATCCCACGTCGCCGCGAGGTGATGCCACACGCCGTCCGTCCATCCGGCCGCGCTCATCCCCATCGACGATTCGGGCTTCGGCCGCCCGATCTCCATCCCGATCACGCAGTCGGGATAGTTGAGCGTCAGGCGCCACCCGTCCCAGAAGCCGGTGCCCTCCGACAGCAGCGTCCCGCCATACGTGATCGGCGCACCTCGGACCGCCCCATACCCGCTCGTCCGCAGCCACGCCTCCACGGTCACCTGCTTGCTCTCGACCATGAACGGCGCGGCGGTGAAGAACCCGCGGTCCAGTCGCACCGCCTGCTTTCGGGGATAGCGCCCATCGATGATCTTGAGCTGCTCGAAGGGCGCCCCGTCCTGCACCGCACCGTAGCTCAGAGGCGCCTCATCGCCAACGAGGCTCTTCACTTTCGACGCTGAGTCGCTCACGCCCTCGAAGGTATAGTAGCGCATCGCCGACGGATCTTTCGCCACGGCATCGCGATGACGCGCCCACACGTCATAGGTATCGCGACTCGCCTGATCGGCCAGCGCGACCCCACCTACCATCAGTCCGACGATCGCAACCAAGGCGCTCTTCCGCACTGCCCCCATCGTCCCTCATCTCCTGGGCTTCGCAGCCCTGGCTCACAACTTCTCGGCGCCCTTCGTCGCTATCCATTTTCGCGACCACTCCACGGCCTCGAGGCCCAGGTCGCAGATGCAGCTTGCCAGGAAGATCATACCGTCGATGCGCTTATCCCTCAGCCATCGCAGCCCCGTCTCGCACTGGTGCTCCATCGCCTCGACGGGCATCGGCTTACCGGTCCCGTAGTCCCACAGGTACAGACCCAGCACCTTCCGCTTCGGCCCGACTATCCTCTCGAACCGGTCGAAGCTCTCGTCCATCTTCGCCAGGTCCTCGGCCTTCCACGTCCACATCGTTACGACGTCGCACAGGTCGATATGTGGCTTGAGGACCGCCAGGTTGAACTCGCCCGTGTAGAGCACGACCCAGATGTCGAGCGGCCTACCCTCGTGCAGTCTATCGCGCAGCTTCCGTAGCGCCGGCAGCGAGAACGGCCCGGTGTCCTCGACGGGCGCGGCCTTGAGCACGTTGCTCGCCGGATGGCCCGGGTACTCCGACGTCGCAGACGCCTGAACGCCGTCGAGCGAGACCTCCTTCCCTCCGGCGAAAACCTGCACCCTCGTCAGGCCACAGCTCAACGCCTGAGCCTTATCCCGCGTGCTGAGGATGCTCACCCGGAGGGCCTTGAACGGCCCACCAGTGAGCGCCAGCGCGACAGTCCCGCCCGCCTCGGTGGGCACGGATCCCTTCGCGACTTCGGCCCACTGCGCCCCATCGGTCGATGCCTCAAGCACGAAATCCCCCGACCGGTAGTCGCCCGTGCTCCACTGCGACTGCAGGAGTTCGACCTTATCCGCCGCGATCGGTTGAGGAAAGACCAGCGTGAGCGCCACCGGGAACGTGGGGCCGTTCGCCGCCAGCCACATAGGCGGCGTCGTGACGACTCGCCCGAAGTAGTCGTCCATCATCACGCCTTCGAGATTGGGCAGCGTCGACCGAAGCCCAAGCGCTCCGTCGACGTCGTCCCCGCCGCCACCCTCGATGCCCCACACGACCCGGTCGAGGCTAGCCACCGTTGCCGCGCACTCTGGCGTCGGCGGCAGCAGGTCGCCCCCATGCCGGACCATCAGCACGTTGCGCAGGCCCAGGTACTTCGCCGCGTCGGCGGGCGTGATATGCGACTGCCCATGGATGCCGTATTGCTCTGGCGAGCGGGTATGAGCGCCCGCCGCATGGCACCACAGCCACACCCGGTCGCGCACCGTCTCCACGAGCGGCCCATCCTTCGTCGCGGGAGAGGGCTCTTCGGCCTCGAGGTCCGCACCAAGTCCGGCCAGCGCGCCCGCGGCCATGACGGTCTTCTGCAAGAAGCCTCGTCGGTCCATGCTCATCGACCTGCCTCCCGCGCTGCCCGTCTCAGGCACGCCCGCGTTACTTCGGCCTCGCCAGGCCCGTCCCTTGTCTCGCGCCGCCCGTCCTGATACCTTCTTCTCACTCGTCACGTCCGGGAGGGCTCACCCATCATGGAGAAGGTCAAGCTTGCGGTCATCGGCGCCGGCAATCAGTGCACCCAGGCGCTCATGCCGGTCATCCCCTACGTCGCCGACTTCGACCTCGTCGCGATCTGCGATCTCCAGCGCGACCTCGCCGAGCGCAACGCCCGCATGTTCGGCGCCCGCTCCGTCTATACCGACTTCGAGCAGATGCTCGCCGAGCAGAGGCCGGACGCCGTGATGGTCGTCGGCCCGCCGCAGATGCACCAGGACGTGGGCATCGCATGCCTCCAGGCCGGCTGCCACCTCTTCATCGAGAAGCCCGCCGCGCCAACGACCGAGGGGGCCAAGCGCCTCGTCGATGCCGCGGCCGCCGCCGGGAAGATCGGCCAGGTCGGCCACATGATGCGTCACGCCGACCCTGTCCGCATTGCCTGGGACATCGCCCACGCCGACGACTTCGGCCGGATCCTCTCCGTCGAGAGCAAGTACACGACGTGGCCGACGGGCGTCATCCCTCCGGGCAATGGCTGGGGCGAGCCCGACTCCGACTGGACCTACATGCTCGTCCAGGGCGGCCATCCCATCGACCTCATGCGCCACTTCCTCGGCCCCATCGTCCGCGTCGCGGGGCGCAAGAGCGTGGGTCAGGGCAACACGAAGGTCTACCAGGTCGCCGTCGAGTCCGCCGAGGGCCGCGTCGGCTTCCTCAATCTCCAGGACTCGCTCAACGGCTGGACCACGCGCCTCGAGGTCGTCGGCGACGCGATGGGCATCGTCGCCGTGGACGACCTCGGCCGCGTCAGTCATCGCCGCGGCGAGAAGCGCTATCCCGCCGAGGCCGAGACCAACGGCAACACCGCGTATACGTGGGAGCCGCACCACAGCCTGCCCGCCTGGGGCCGCGCAGGCTATGGCCGCGAGCTTCAGTACTTCGCCCGCTGCATCCTCGAGGGCAAGCAGGGCGTGCCCAGCCTGTGGGACGGCTGGCGCAACCTCGTCGTCGGCCAGGCGATCGTCGAAAGCTGCGCCACCGGCCTCATGGTCGAGGTCCCGCCCGGCTAGGACATCCCCTACGCCCCGGCGTGGTCATCCATGCCCGCCGAATCGGGCATCGGCCAGCCGCCTCCTGTAGCCGCGGGCTTCTAGCCCGCGGGGGTGGCAGGCTGTGGCCTCTTTGGCCTTTGCCCTTCTGCCTTTCGGTGTCATCC
>PMZA01000524.1 GCA_003170595.1 Armatimonadota bacterium | reverse complement strand
AAAGCCCCGCCCTACAGCAAGCAGAAAAGCCAAAACTGGGCCGGATTCGCCCTTCGACAGGCTCAGGGCTGATTCGGCCCCTCCGAAAGCCGCGGTGCCTGGTGTCAGGTGCGGCGGGTGAGGATGAGGTCGATAAGCGCAAGCCAAAGGTCGGAAGGAGAAGGGAGCTTGGTCACTGCCGCGCGGGCTGCCTCCGCCAGTTCGTTGGCACGAGTCACCGCGCCATCATAGCCGAAAACTCCCGGGTAGGTGAGCTTGCCCGCTGCCGCGTCCAGGCCGGCAGGCTTGCCCAGCGCCTCCACGTCGCCAGTCACATCGAGGAGGTCGTCCGTCACCTGGAAGAGGAGGCCGACGCTCTCACCATAGGCGGTCGCCGCAGCGAGGCCGCCGGCCGACGCCCCTGCCAACATCGCGCCCGCGCGGACGGCGGCGCGGATCAGAGACGCCGTCTTGTGCGTGTGGATGAAAACGAGAAGGTCGGCGTCGGGCGGGGCTTTCTCGGAAAGAATGTCCACCAGCTCGCCGGCGATGACCGCCTGCGTCGCAAGGGCAAACTCCGCGACGACCGGCATCACCCGGGCGGGCGGGGTCACCGGAACGCGCGCCTGATCAGCCATGGCCGCGAAGGCTGCGACGATCATGGCATCGCCAGCGAGGATCGCCGTCGGCTCGTCGAAGGCCGCGTGCGCGCTCGGGCGGCCGCGGCGAAGGTCAGCGTCGTCGATGGCAGGCAGATCGTCATGCACGAGCGTCGCCGTGTGCAGAAGCTCGAAAGCGCAGGCCGCGGGGGTGACCGCCTCGGGGGGAAGGCCGAAGGTCTCGGCGGCCATGCGGACGAGCATCGGGCGGACGAACTTGCCGCCGCCGAGGCTGTGGCGGACGGCCTCGCCGAGGCGTGAGGCCGGGCCTGAGGCCGGCGGGAGATAGCGGTCGAGCGCCGCCTCGACGGTCGAGGCGGCGGAGGATAAGGCCAAGTCAAGGGCGGATGGGGCTGATGATGATTCGGACAAAGGGATCCCTCGTGAGAAAGGCAAAGGCGCGGCGGGGCGTAAANNCGTAAAGCCCCGCCCTACAGAAATCGGAAGGATAAGGAAAAAGCCGGGCCGGATTCGCCCTTGCGCGCTGCCGCGCTGAGGGCTGATTCGGCCCCTCCGAGAACCAACCTGAAAGGCCAAGCGCTAGGGCGACGAGGCGGCGCCGACGGCGATGGTGCGCGGTTTCGGCTGCACCGTCGTCTGCTGCGAAATCACCGACGTCTTCACCCGCCGGTCGTTCTCGAAGACCGCCCGCAAGGTGACCGTCTTCTCGCCCGCCGTGCCCGGGTCGATTACCTTCGTCTCGCCAGCGGGCAAGGTCGTTGACGAGACCTTCTTCTCCGGCGGCGGGATGGGCTGCTTCTCGGTCATCTGGCGGATGGTGATCACCGTCAGCGGGGCATGCGCCGCGCCGATGATGACCTCCTCGCGGGCGTGGATCTGCTTGGGGCGAAGGCCGGGATTGAGCGCCAGGAACTGCTTGACCGTGAGGCCGTACTTGCGCGCGATCTTATCGGGGGAATCGCCCGCCTGGACCACATACTTGCCCGGGGTCGGGGCGGCGACGAGGAGTTCCAGGGCCTTCGCCGGATCGCGGGCGACATCCTCGGCGGGGACGTCATCGGCCACCGGGTCGGGGACCTTCTCCTTGAAGCGCGGCTGCTCGAGGAGCTTCTCGCCCTGCGCCGTGAAGCGCGCAAGGGTCGTCGCGAGCACCTGNNGCCTTCGTCGGGAGGGCCAAAAGGAACTTGCCGTTGGCTGTGATCGCGAAGGCCTGGACGAGGACGTGGACCTTGCCCTGGAGCTGCTTGATCGCGTCGTCGGGGCGGAGGACTGACGGCTGGAAATCCTGCCAGCTCTCCTTGAGGACGGCGCGGCCAGGAAGGCTCTTGGTCTCGGCGGCAAGGAGGCCGCGGTGGACGCGGTCAGCCGCCCCGTGATCGTGAACGTAGGCGGCGATCTTGCCGTCGACGAGAATCGCCCGGGGAGGACCCGCGCAACCGCCAACCCGCAGCGCCGCGAAGAGCACCAGGAGCACGATGACCGCGAGCAGGACCACGGCGCGGAGGAAACGCACCTCGGCCTGAAGAGCGGCGAGGGTTACCGGCGGGCGAGCCTTATCCGGCTCGCCGCCGATGGGATCCCTGGTCACGACGAACTCCCCTTGAGACCTGGCCTTCGGCCGAGTCTCTGACGCAGGCCAGGCTGTGCAGGCTAGCCCGCGGGCTTGACCGCCATGTGCTGGCGCAAGACGTCTAAGGCCTTGGCCTTCTCCCCGTCATGCCACTTCTCGTAGGTGTCCTGCGAGTCGGGCTTGGGCTCCTCGAACTCCACGTCGGGCTTGACGCCCTTCTTGCCCTTCGCCCATTCGAGGCCGATGTCGCGCTTGTGCGGGGTGAGGTAGATGGCCGTCGTCAGGACCAGGGCCGAACTGTCGTTCAGCTCGATGACCGTCTGGACCTTGGACTTGCCGAAGCTGTGCTGACCGACGATCGTCGCCCGCCCGTAATCCTGCAGGCAGCCGGCGAGGATTTCGGAAGCGGAGGCCGACCCTGAGTCGACCAGGCAGACGATGGGAAGATCGGCGGGAACGTCGGAGTTCTTCCGCGCCATCAGGGGCTCGGGCTCGGCGCCGCGCTCGCGGATCCAAACCACCGGGCCCTCCTTGACGTAGAGGCTCGCGATCTCAACTGCGGCGTCCAAGAGGCCGCCGGGGTCGAGGGAGAGGTCGAGGAGCATGGCCTTCATGCCCTGCTTCTTAAGGTCTTCGATGGCCTGCCGCATCCTCGCCGGGGACTGGCGGTTGAAGGAGCGCAGCCAGATGTAGCCGATGTTGCCCGGAAGCATCGCGTGCTCGACCGAGGGGACTTCGACGTCGCCGCGGGTGATGGGGATCTCGATGGGCTTGGCCTCGCCCTTGCGCTTGATGGTGAGCTTCACCGTCGTGCCGGCCTCACCGCGGATCAGGGTGACGACCTTCTGCAAGGCCGCGCCCTGGACGGACTTGGCGTCGACACCGAGGAGAACATCCTCGGCGCGGAGCGGGGTCTTGGCGGCCGGACCCTCGGGGATGATCGCGCTGATCACGACTTCCCACTCGTCCGTGTCCGTGTTCTTGCGGCGGTCGAGGACCGCGCCGATGCCCGAGAAGTGACCCTCACTCTCGGACTCGAAATCCTTGTTCTCATCGGGGGTCATGAAGCGCGAATAGGGATCGTCGAGGGACTCGACCATGCCGCGGATCGCACCGTAGGTCAGCTTCGTGTCGTCGTCGATCGGATACACGAAGTTGCGCTTGATCTTATCGCGGACTTCCCAGAACGTCGCCAGAGGCTTTAGATCGGTCGGCGAGGAGACCTCGGGGGCGCTCGTGTGCCGGACCGTATTCGGCGTGACATCGGCCAAGTGCAACGGGTCGGAGGCCAGAAAGACCTCGAAGCTGCGGCCGAAGACAAGGCCAAGAGTGAAGAGCAAACATGCCAAGGCTATAAGGAGACCAGCACGCACACCACCGGAAGGATGCACCAAAGCCCACCTCCAAAGGAAACTGCTAGACCGTGGGGCTCTGCCCCACTCCCCGCTGGGGACACAGTCCCCAGACCCCACTGCGCACCTGTGGTGCGCTTCGCCGCCACAGAGCGGCGGCCTTCTCGCGGCGATGGGTGATCGCCTGCGATACGCCTCGCCGCGAGAGATATGGTTGAGGCGGCGAAGCAAGGACACAAGAAAGGTAAGCCGAGTCGAGGGACGGGTCAAGCTAGAAAGCGTAAAGGCGGTAAGGCAAAGACGAAGGAACGGGCCGGATAGGGGACCCTCGCGCCCCTGCGGGTCGAGTGTCCCTATTCGGCCCCTCCACAAGCCATGCCAGGCAAAGACGCGGCGGGGCATAAAGCCCCGCCCTACAGAAGGAAGAAAGCGAAAGGCCAGGCCTAGCCTAGTAGTTCAAGGGGTTGACGGGCGTGCCGTTGATGCGGACCTCGAAGTGCAGGTGAGGTCCCGTCGCCAACCCCGTTGCCCCTACTCGTCCAATCACCTGGCCGCGGCTTACGACCTGCCCCGCGCTTACGTCGAAGGCCGACATGTGCGCGTAAACCGTCGCATAGCCGCTGCCGTGGTCGATGACCACACACTTACCGTACCCGCCCCGCCAGTCGGCGTAAACAACCTTGCCCTTGTCGGCCGCGTGGATGGGCTCGCCGTAGCCGGCGTGGAGGTCGACGCCCGTGTGCATGCGGTAGTAGTGGAGGATCGGGTGATAGCGCATGCCGAAGCCGCTACCGATGCCGCCCGGGACGGGCTTGAGGAAATGGCCGGACCACTTGCCCTGGTAGCCTGCGGAATACCCGCCGCCGCCACCCGAGGAGGAACGGCGCTGAAGCGCGGAGAGCATCGACTCGATGCGGCTGGACTCGGCCTCTTCCTCGGCGAGCTGCTGCTCGAGTTCCTGCTTATTCGACATGATCTCGTCGAGCGTACCCTTGATGCGGTCCTGCTCCTGGGCGACCTGGGCGGCCTGGTACTGGACCTGGTTGTGGTATTCCTGCTGCTGGGTCTCGAGGTCGCTGAGGTCAGCCTGGCGCTGCTGGAGCGTCTGCTCGAAGCCGACTAGGTGGTTGAGCATGTCCTGATCCTGATTGGCGACCATCCCGGCGAAGCGTGCGCGGTTGGTCAGGTCTTCGTAGGAGGTGGCGGAGAGGACGACGGCGAGGGGCGTTGGGGCCGAGGAGCGGTAGGCCGCGAGGATGCGGCCCTTCATCGCGTTGGCGTGGGCATGGAGGCGAGTCTGGGTGGTGAAGATCTGCTTTTGGACGAAGCGGATCTTGTTGCGCGTCGTGAAAAGCTGGTTGCGGGCAGTCTGGAGCTTGCCGCGGGCGGACTCGAGCTGCTGCTGGTTCTCCGTGAGGGTCACGCGGGCGTAATGCTCGTGGACCTTGGTCTGTTGGAGGGCCTGCTTGTGGACCTGGATGTTCTGCTGGACGTGGCTGAGGTTGCTGCGGGCGGCGACGGCGTGGGAGCTTTGCGCGCTGCTGTGGGAGCCACGATAGCTGCGATGGCGCGAGTGACGCGGAGCTGCCACCGCAACGGTGACGAGCAGGCACAAAACGAAGATAGGAGCGATCCGATGGCGCATGGCTTGATCAGACCTCCTTGAGGTATTCGCGGGTTGCGATGAGACTGCCGGCCACGCCGAAGAGGACCCCGCCCACGACCATGAGCGCGGCCAGCAACGCCAACGGGCGCGGGCCGTAGATCAAGGTCATGAAGGGCAGGCTCTTGGAAGCCTGGTCCTCGAGATAGCTGTAGCCGATCATGAGAAGAGTCATGGCGAGCAGGCCGCCGGCGAGACCGCAGACGGCGCCCTCCATAAGAAACGGCAGGCGGATGAACCAGTTGGTGGCGC
>PMZA01000404.1:17362-18974 GCA_003170595.1 Armatimonadota bacterium | reverse complement strand
TGGCCGAGCAATTTCTTCGCTGAGACCGAACAGGTTGCGTACTGCCCTTCCCATGTCGTGCCCGGCATCGACTTTTCGAACGACCCACTGTTGCAGGGACGTTTGCACTCCTATCACGACACCCAGCTTTCACGCCTGGGTTCGCCCAATTTCCACCAGATCCCGATCAACGCGCCCAAATGCCCGTTTGCAAACCAGCAACGAGACGGACACATGCAGATGGCGCAACCGGCGGGCCGAGTTGCGTATGAGCCCAACTCCTTGTCTGAAACCTCGCCGCGCGAAACGCCGGCCAAGGGCTTTCATAGCGCTACGGTCACTGAAACCGGTGGAAAAGGCCGCATCCGTGCCGAGAGTTTCGCCGACCACTACAGCCAGGCGCGGCAGTTCTATCTCAGCCAAACTTCATATGAGCAGGCCCACATCGCCTCGGCGCTGGTGTTTGAACTTTCGAAAGTCGAACATCGGCACGTATGCGAGGCAATCGTCGGTCACCTTCGCAATATCGATGAAGATCTTGCCAAACGGGTCGCTGCGGGTCTCGGGTTCAACAAAATGCCCGTTGCGCCGGCGGCCGCAGCGCCCGTGCAGGAGATGAAGCCTTCACCCGCATTGCAGATCATCGGTAAGATGAAACACACACTCATGGGACGCGCGATTGGCATCCTGATCGCCAACGGTTCGGACGGCGCTGTCATCGAGAAGATCAAAAAGGCTGCGACCGATGCGGGTGCTACCGTGAAGATTGTCGCGCCCAAAGTGGGGGGCGTGAAGCTTGCCGCTGGCACGATGCTGGCCGCTGACGGACAACTCGCCGGTACGCCTTCCGTGTTGTTCGACGCAGTCGCCGTCATCCTCTCCGACGAGGGCGCCAAGGCGCTGTCGACGGAGAGCGCTGCGATCGATTTCGTACGCGATGCTTTCGGTCACCTGAAGGCAATCGCCGCTGACGAAGGCGGCCAGGCGCTCCTGAGAGCGGCGAACGTCCCCCAAGACGCGGGCGTTGTGGATGCCAAAGACAAGGGCGCATTCATTGCCGCTGCGAAAACGCGGCAATGGGACCGCGAGAGATCCGTTCGAACGTTGGCATGACCGGCGTTCATCGCCAAAGCAGGCGCCGTCTTCAGGCGCATGTTCAAGGAGGGAAGACATGGCTATCGCACGTCCGGTGAGCGCTGAGGAAGCGCGCGACGTCGGTTCGACGCTCAAAATCGACTGGACCAAAGTCGACCTAGAGCAGTTCCGTCACGGCCTTGAGATTGAGTTCGAGCACGGCGCTCGGGATCCAGAGACGAATGTCACGAATGACGATCTCGTCCTCACGGGGAGGATCGCCTGGGCCCATCTCAAGGAGTTCGCCGACTACTATGCGCGTTTGGACAAGCTGGAAGCGGAGGCAGTTGCCTACTGGGCCTCGCGGCGTTGAGCCCAGCCAACTAGCCTGGCTCTGAAGCTGTCAGTCCGGGCTGCCGTGGTCCATGATAGAGCGCGGCCCGCTGCCGGCTCGGCCGACGGCTTGCTGCTGGCATCGGGCGGGCAAGTGAGAGTCGAGACCCTTCAGACAAACGAGGAGACCAACGATGAGCACGATTACGACGAAGGACGGTACGCA
>PMZA01000404.1:0-17352 GCA_003170595.1 Armatimonadota bacterium | reverse complement strand
TGCATCGCCCATGACCGTCGCGGACATGGCCGGTCGAGCCAGCCCTGGAGCGGTAACGAGATGGACACCTATGCCGACGACCTGTCGGAGCTCATCGAAACGCTCGATCTGAAGGACGCTGTCCTGATCGGCTTCTCCGCGGGCGGCGGCGAAGTCGCCCGCTANNGACCGCTCGCAGTTCTACAAGGATCTCGCCAGCGGCCCGTTCTTCGGGGCCAACAGGCCCGGCGCCAAGGTCTCGCAGGGCATGATGGAATCGTTCTGGCTCCAGGGGATGCAGGCGGGACACAAGAACACCTTGGACTGCATCAAGGCCTTCTCCGAGACCAATTTCACTGAGGACCTCGCGAAGTTCGACGTGCCGACGCTGATCATTCACGGCGACGACGACCAAATCGTGCCGATCGGCTCTGCGGGCCTGCGCTCCGCGGAGCTGGTCAGGGACGCGGCCCTGAAGGTCTACGCGGGCGCGCCCCACGGCCTCACGGACACGCACAAAGACCAACTCAGCGCCGACCTGCTGGAGTTTATCAGAACCTGAGAGCGTCCTGCCGGCCCCGACTTGCTGGTGGCGTCGGTAGTCGAAGCCGTACCGGCCCCTCGACAAGTCCTCGCAGCGGACGAGCCACAAGCGACGTACCGTTGAAGGGTGGCGCTAGCCCGGCTGAAGCTCAAGGGAACCGGAAGAGGATTGCTGTTGGCCGCTTGGCAGCGCAATCTCGGTTGATGTGGGTAGTCCCGGGTCTGAGGAGACATCAACATGCTCGGAACGATAGTGCTAATCCTGGTGTTGCTCATGGTATTCGGGGGCGGGGGTCTCTACCTTCATAACACCGGGGGTATCTCGACGGAGATGCTCATCATCATTGTGGTGCTCATCGTGATCTTCGGCGGCGGCTACTGGCATTACGGACGGCGGCGCGGTTAGCCTCGCAGACCGATCCTGGCGAACCCCATGCCCGCCGCAGACAAGATCGCAGCCGAACCCGCCGCACTTCCTCCCGCCGGGGTGACCGGCCAGAGTCATGCCGCCGACATGCCACCTGACCGGCCAGTGGCGGTCACCCTGGCCCTAGCCGCCCGCGCCCTGGGCTGGCCTGAGCGAAGCGCACGTCGATGGGCCAAGGCCGGAACCCTCGCACAGCACCTTCCCGATTCTAGGGACGGCTCAGCTGTACGGTGGTCGGGTTAGGGACGGCCCCGAAGCACTGGTTCACTGCAGAAACACGACGATGGCGTGCGGATCGCTGGCGGAGTACATCTCGTATTCGACTCCGGCCTCCTTCAGGACCTCCGCCGTGATCCTATACCAGCCGATGACCTTGCCCCCGATAACTGGTCCACCTGGAATGGGAGTCGAGGAAGTGCTGCACCTGTCCCCGTCTCTGCTGTACCGGCGACAGCAGGCTTCGTGCCTCACGGGGCGCTTCTTGCAGACAGGGAAAGGGATCCGGGGTTCGGTAGCCCTGCCAAACCCATCGTCGCCTAAGATAGCTTTTATGTGAATATCCATGGGCCGGGGCAAATGGCGCCGAGCACACCAGGCGTGCCGAACATCGGATAGGGCCAGTCCTCCGACTGCCCGCGAGGGAGAAGCGGCTGACGGTGTTCAGGCGGCTTAGGGCGGAGACCGCACGGGTAGTCGACTAGCCTGAAGCTCCCGGCTAACTGAGGACACTCTCAGCCCACTCGACGAAGCGCTCCGCCTGCTTCAGCACCCGCCCGGCGACGGCGTCCGACAGCGGGACGCCTTGGTATTGCGAGACGTTCTTCTGCTGAAGAACCTGCGAGAGTTGCTGCCCGCGTTGGCTCGCTTCATGCTCCCAGGGAGAGCCCTTGCACGCTCGTGTAAGCACTCGGACCGCATCTATGTGGCTCTCGCCACCGGGACGTTCGTTGAGTAAACGCAGACAGATCGCGTCATTGGCCGCGATGACCGCATGCACCGCGTTGCTCACCGCCTGGCTGCCGTAGCGTGGCCGGTCGAACTCGCGGGCGACTTCGAGGAACTTGCGCGCTTCCTTGAGGAAGGATTGCCACGTTGCCATCTTCGCTCGAGCGCCTCCATTGACATGCCGTGCAGGATGACGCCATCGCGCTGCACGTTCAACCAGAAGGGATTGGCTGTAGTGTCCCAATCCCTCAAGTCAGCGAGGTCCGCCACATGCCAGGCGAGGTCCAGACCATACCGGTGGGCGACCCCCACGCAAAGATCCAGCACCCGCGACTCCAGCGCCTGGGTCTTTCTGGCCACGACGATCAGAACATCGGTGTCGCTGCGTGGGTTGGCTTCCCTCCGGGCCTCGCTGCCGAACAGGACCAGCGACAGGGCCTCGGGCACGCCTTCGGTCATGTCGGCTACGAACTGCCGAAACCGCGCTGCCTCCGCCCGGAAAAGCTGTTGAAGCTGGGCGACGAGGGCCACGTCGGTGCGGTCGAGTACGTAGGTCTTGGCCCGCCCGTGGTCCCGGCAGTCGAGAACACCCGAGGCCGTCAGTTCGCCCAGCGCCTTCGATGCCGCGCTGGACCACACGCCCGCCCGACGGGCGATCTCTCGACCGCTCAGTGGGGCGTTGACCTCGCTGAGGACACGAAGTATGGATACCTTCGCGCCCGAGGAAAGCAGGTCGCTTAGAGGGTCTCTGAGCCACATGATCGATGCCCCGACGTCTTGCTCATTTGGATGAGCGTATGCTCATCTATGTGAGCATGATAGCATTCCCAGCTAGGCGCTGCAAGCTGCTGTTCGCAGTCGCCTCGTGGGATCGTCTGCACCTGCCAACGCCGTCTTGCGGGCAAGCATCGGAGATTGTCTCAAGCTCGGGGCTACCTAGCCGGCAAACCTGCACGGACTGACCTTGCCGCCATGCGAGTGTCCGGCATGCGCCTCAAAGAGGTGCGGCTCGCACCCACCTGGCGCCCGCCCTCCGGCCCGCCCCGGCCTAACTGCGCTTAGGAGACGCGGCTTCCGCGACCAGTTGACCCGTCCGCTGGAATGGCTTCTGGGTAGTCAACACCTGCGGACAAGCCCTCCTGGCCCCTCCTCTCGCCCCCTTAGGATCGCGCCAGTTCGGGCCTACGTTTGCGTTCGACCGGGATCTGTGCTCAGGGCAAAGATCAATCGCGGCACGCAACCAGACCCAACCGCCCGAGCCGAAGGTACTAGCGGAGCGTTGACGAAAGTAGCCGCCAATAGGAGCAGACTCATGTTCGCACTGATGATAGCCCTCACGTGCGCCGCTCACATGGCGGCGGTGCCCATCGCCAACGGCGGGTTCGAGCAAGGCCTGGCCGGCTGGTACGTCGAGACGGGCATGGCTGGCCAGGACGGTGGCGGCCCGAACCGCGTCGAGGTCGTCGGTGCCGGTGGCGCCGAGGGCGGCCACTTTGCTCGGCTGGAGTACCGCCGAACGTGGCTGTGGATGACGACCTCGTCGCTACCGGACGAGGTGCGGGGCCTCCGGCTCACGGTGAAGCTGCGCGCGAAGCGGGTCAGCGGCGCCGGCGAGTTGGACGCCGGCTTCACTGAGTTCCCGAAGGGGCGCCATGAGTGGGCGCAGGCTCACGACATGCTTTTCGTCGGCGAGATCCCCACGGACGGCGCGTGGCATGAGATCTACTTCCCCATCGACGTGCCCGCCTACGATACAGCCGCGCGCGACATCGGGCTCAAGCTCGGCTGCGGCCACGGCCGCCCGTCGGTCCTCCTTCTCGACGACGTGGGGATCGTCGATGCCGGGCCGGTCCCGCCTGCTCCGGCCGTCGCTGAAACCGGCGAGACTGAGGGGCACGTTCCTGACGAGATCCCATTCTTCACGGCGCCGCACATCCCGCTCCTGCCAAGGGCCGCCGGGGCTGCCCACCAGACGGGGCACATCGGACCGCTGGAGGCAGACCTCCCGGCCCGCATCGATCCCACGCAAGGGCGGCTGACTCCGCTGGCCGTGACGTTGACCAACCATGGCCGCGAGGCGGTAGCGGTGAGGCTGCGCCTCTACGGCCCGGCAGGCACCGAGGCCGACGATTGCGCCCTGACGCTACCGGCGGCCGGACACCGGACGGCCACGGTTGCGCTGCGCACGGTGCAGCCCCTTCCCCATCAGGTGGTGCTCGAGGTCTCCGCCGGCGGCGAGAGCCTGGGGTTCGGGATCGACGTGGTTCCGCGTAGGGTCTTCCCCCTCTTCGGGGTGGTCGAGCACTTCGACCGGACGCCGCCCGGACCGGTCCGCGCTGCCCGCGATGTCGGGCTCGTGCACGAACTGCCCTGTTCCGCCTACCGCATCGACTGCGGCTGGGCGTACATCGAGCCGGAGCAGGGCAAGCCGTACCGCTTCGAGAGCACGGATGCCTATGTCGACCTCGTTCGGTCCAGGGGCCACTGCCCGGTGCTCATGATGCTCGGCTATCAGCCGGGCTGGGCCAACCCCTTCGACGACCCGACGGATCAGGCGAAGCTCGACGCCTACCGTTCGGCGATCCGTGCCATCGTCAAGCGCTATGCCGGCGCCGTGGATTACTGGGAGGCGTGGAACGAGCCCGACGGCTTCTGGTTCGGCGGCCACGATGAGGAATATCTGGCCAAGGGGCCGCCGATGCTGCTGGCCGTGCAGAAGATCGTGTGGGACGCCGTCCGCGAGTTCGATCCCACCGGCCACGTGCTCACGCCGGGCTTCGTCCCTGATGCCCTCCACCCGGGGACCACTGAGTGGCGAGTCATCGAGGAGCTGTATCGTCTCGGCTTCGACCGGTACTTCGACGCCCTGACCGTCCATGTCTACCCCGGGTGGACCCCGCCGTCACTGGCGACGTACACCGTCGACGGCAAGACCGCTCGGCAGACCGAGCACTGGCGTGCCCTCGACCACGCAGCGGACATGGGAGAGTTGGCCAGCCTCATGGCCCGCGCCGGCAAGCCGAAACCCATCTGGGTCACCGAGTTCGGCGGCTTCGATCCAGCCGACGAGCGCTCGCAAGCTCTGGCGTGCCTGCGGACGGTGGCGGCGATGGCCTCGGCACGGCTGGAAAGCGCGCTGTACTACGAGCTCTACGACTATCCCCACGACGCCCACCCGCCCAAGCTCTATCTCGCGCGCAGTGCTGACCTCCACCGCACGCTGGGTTTCGTCGCGTACCAGGACGCGATCCGCGCGCTCACCGGAGCGTCTCTGGCACCCACCGCTCTGCGGGTGACCTCGCCTCAGGGGGTCGAGGTGCGGGCCTTCGCTCGGCCGGGCGAGCGCATCGCGCTCGTCTGGAGTAACGGTGCCACGAAGCAGCGAGTCCGCATCGACTGGCAGGGCGAGGTCGAGCGTGTGGACCTGGTTCGGTGGGATCCGTCGCGCTCGCCCATGCGATCGTCCCGGACCGCCGGCCCGGGCCAGTCGGTCGAGATCGAGCTTCAGCCGCTGGAGTTCGTCCTGGCCACGGCCAGGATGAAGGGATGGCAGAAGGGCTGAGCTGGCGACCTTGCCCCCGAGAACGATGCCAGGTTGGGTATCCGGACGGACCAGGTCTCCGCTGGGTCGGCGACGAGCGAGCTGAGCTTCTCGGCGAAGCCAGGCAGGTCGGCGCGCCTCCAGTTCGGGGTCACCGGCCGTGCGACCCATCGTCGCCATGGGCTAGCGCGGCCACTTACTCGACCCGCAGCACCGTCGCCTCCATCGGCTGCAGCGTGATCTCGCCGCCCGCCGTTTCCGTCGCCCGTCGCAGGTCACGGATCCGGTGCACCGTCCCTCCGCTCACCGAAAGCCGCACCGTCTGCGGCTTGCCCCACAGGTTCGCGATCGATACCAGCACGCCCTCGCGGTCGCGCATCGACCGGTACTCGACGGCCCACGGCGCCTTGCCGTCCGCGTCGGTGACCGTCACCGGACGCCCGATCCCTTCGGCCTTCATCTCCGTGAGGAACATGGCCCACAGCTTCCGCGACGTGACTTCGGCGGAGAACTGCCGAACCGCCGACGCCGGCAGGCTCAGGCTCCGCGGCCGGTTGTACTCGTCACGCCCGCACACCGCCGCGTCGCCCATCACCCAGAGCTTGCCGCCGCCCTGACAGTACTCGGCGATCGCCGTCGCCAGCGCGTCCGGCGCATGCTTCAGGCTTGGCGCAATGACTGCCTTGAAGCCCTTCAGCCCACCCTCCGCGGCCTGTCTCTCCGACACGAACCGCACCCGCACGCCGCAGCCGTTGAGCGCCTCGTAGGCGTTCAACATCGCCTCGAAGGCCTTGTCCGACCACAACTGCGCGGTGATGCTGTATACGATCGCTATCGGCGCCTGCGCCCGTTGCAGCTTCACTACTTCCGGCGCCAGCCGCTGCAGGTCGAGGGCGACGCGCCCCACCGCCATCGTGTTCTCCGGCCGGTGCATGATGCTGCCCTCGAAGTCGCTGGTCCGGTCGTATGTGCGCTCCCATATCCAGATTGTGCTCGCCCCGCGCCCGTGGATAGCTCCCTGCCACAGCGCGAAGTCGGTGGCCGCGGGCGGGATGTTCCTCTGCTCGCGGTCCATGATGATGTGGTCCTCAGTGTTGATCACCGGCACCTCGCGCATGGACCGCTGCAGGTCGTAGTACGCGTTCTGCCCCAGGGCATTCACCGCGTACTGGTCCCCGAAGCCGTTGAACATGCACGAGCAATCGTTGCCGTTAAGGTCGCCCATCCACGCGAACTGCTCGGGATCGTCGCCCCACAGGAGGGCCTGCCGACCCCACACCACGGGCATGACCTTCGCGTGCGCCCACGTCCCCGGTCGCACCTCGTGGACGACGTCGGCCATGAACCGGTGGTACCCCGAGAACATGAGCATGTTGAACCGCGCCATCTCGTAGTGCAGCGGCGTCATCTCAGCCTCGGCCGGCAGGCTGCCCGTCGCGAGGATCGACACCGCGGCGAAGCTCTCGTACTTCGTGCTCCACGCCGCGTTCAGTGCCTCGATGGTCCCGAACTTGTCCTTCAGGTAGTCGGTGAACTCGGCCCGCCGGAAGGGGTCGAACTGCCAGTTGGTGAAGGTCGGCTCGTTGCTCAGGCACACGCTATGCAGGGCCGGGCTGTCCCCCATCGCCTTCAGCGACACCTGGAGGTGCGTCTTGAAGATCTGCCGCGCCTGCGGAGCGTCGACCGCGAGTTTGAGGAACCCACCGCCGCCGATGGCCATGTCCGGCCACTTCGCCAGGGCCCACGCCGGGAAGTAGTGCGGCGCGGCCAACCAGCAGATCATCACGTTGTTCTGCTCGCCGAGCTTTAGCGCGTTGCCGATGAAGTCTCGCACCGGCTGGTCCGTCACCACGCCCTCCGCAGGCTCCGTCGAGTTCGGCCCACACTCAATCTGTATGATGCTGACCCCCATCTTCGCCAGCTTCGGCATGTCGACGACGGTTTGCCCATAGTGGCCGAAGCCTGTGAAGAAGACCGGCCTCCGCTCGCGCTTGCCCGTTGAGGGCACCAGCGTGTCTGCCCAGAACGCTCCGCCCCGGACCTCCACCTTGCTCGTGACAAACCGCGGCACCAGCAGCGGCTTGGCCTTACCGTCGAGGTACGCCCGCAGCGTTCGCGCAGTCTCGTTGAGGGTCTGCTCCACGACCGCCAGCACGTGCTCGGCACGAGCAGAACGGTCGTGCGCAAGGTCGTCGAGGGCATAGTCGACGAACATCTGCGCGACGGTGATCCCAACCCGCTCGTAGTCCGTGGCGATGCCGCGGGCCTCGGCCTGCTCGGCGAGTTTGGCAACTTCCGCCGTCTTCGCTTTCAGCCTCGCGGCCTGATCCACGATCCGCGTCTTGATGTCGCTAACCATCAGCGCCGCCGACCCTTCCGTTAGCTGCGTCCCACCCGCCACCACTCGTGCCCGCAACCGCGTTGTCGTCGCCGGCATCTTGTCCGCGGGCACCTGACACGCGATCTGCACGATGCCTCCGGTCCCCGACGCGAGCGTCGCCGTCGTCAGCACCGTCATCTTTCCCTTACCATCGACCGCCACCAACTCGACCGTCGCATCGGCCTTCAGCGGCTGCCCCAGGACCACGACCGCCCTCAGGTCGACGGGTTCGCCCGTGAACGCCACCGGCTTCGCCGGCACCACGGCCACGTTGTACCGGTCGCTCTCCATCGCCGTGGCATATTGCGACGGGTCCTTGCTCTTGCCGATCCCCGGCGTCATCTCGATGTACCCGCGCCGTCCGTTGCCGTCGTTGTCATTCACGAGGACGTCCAGCCCCAGCACCGGCCCACCCGCACCGATCGTCGTCCCGATCGCCCTCCACGGGATCTCCACCTCATATACCGTGTCCAGCCCAGTCCGTCTCACCGCCAGGACGAAGGCTTTGCTCTGATCGCCGAGGCCCTGCGGCGCCTGCCAGCACTGCACCTGCGGCTTGCCGTCGCTGTCCATCATCAGGCTGTACTCGCTATCATGCGGCCCGTACCTGTCCTCGGTCCGCTCGTGCAGGGGGTCGATCCCGAGCTGGATGCTGTCGTTGGTCCACGCCATCGCGCCGGGCGCCGCGAACTGTACGTCGTCCCGCACGGTGATGCCCAGATACAGCGCCTTACCGTCCGCCGCCGCTCGCACAGTTGCGCTGAGGTCGTCGTCACCCCTGCGGTCGGGCATCGCCACCACGCCGGCATCCTGGGGCATGCGTATTGCACTCGCCGCGACCGGCCAGTCCGAGAGGTCGCCATCGATCTTCGGCCCATGCTCCACCGGAGCCATCGGCAGGTACCCCGCCCGCACCGCCGCCTCGGGCGCCAGGATGCTCACGGCCTCAAAGCCGCCGTTGGCGACGAGGTGCGGCCCCACGGTCTCAGCCCACCCCAGGCTCGCGAGCATGAGGACAGCAATCGTGGACAGCAGGCGTGAACGAACGTTCATGCGGTTCATCTCCCCTGATGATGACGGGCCAAGCCGTCGCGCGTTAGGCGTGAAGGCCACCATGCTTCCGCGGGGCCTGGCCCTGTCGCCCAACCGCGTTCGATTGAGTTGACGGCCCTGCTGGGGGACCAGCCCGGCGATCGTGGGATCGCCGGGAGCCTCCTCCATCTTCCTGCACCAACCGTCTGGAGTGCTCCCCGAGGCAGGCTGCTGGTTGCCTGGCGCGGTCTGTGGCCTCGGCGTGCTGCAGTGTGTTCACCAGCACTCCACAACCACCTTCGCCCTTCTGACCCTTGCACCGGGAACCGGTCGACGCTTGACGTTACAGGAAGGCTGCTAGCCCCGGAGAGGAGTCCGCCACCGGGCCGGCCTTCGCATAACCGCCCTCAGACGTGGCCACGCCCAGGCCCCTTCAATCCTCCCGTTGGCACACGATGCTCGCGGGATCAGTACAGAGACGGTCAGGCCTCGCTCCAGTGCAGGCCGGGGGTCTCGGGGACCGGGATGCAGCCCTCGGCGAGTTGGAAGGGGGAGTCGGGGCCGAGGAGGCCGGTCTCGATGTAGATCGAGTTGGGCAGGCAGGCCATCACTTGGAGGTGCGCGGCCTCGCCGGCATGAGCCGCGTAGGGGCGGCCGAAGGCCTGGGCAATGAGGCCGATCTGCAGGAGAGCCGTGGGGCCACCCGCGCGACGGAGGTCGGGCTGGACGATGTCCACGGCGTCCCGGCGCAGGAAGCGGGCGAAGTCCCGCGGGCTGTAGAGGTTCTCGCCTGTGGCGATGGCAATATCAAGCGTGCCGGCAAGGGTGGCGTAGCCGTCCACGTCATCCGCCGGGATCGGCTCCTCCCACCAGAGGCAACCGAGGTCTTCGAAGGCGCGTCCGCGGACGATCGCCTCAGCGACGGTGAGGGACTGGTTGGCGTCCACCATGATTGCGATCTCGTCACCTACGGCCTCGCGGACCAGCTTCACGCGCTGCACGTCCTCGGCGAGGGTGGGGAACCCGACCTTGATCTTGACGCCACGAAACCCCTGCTCGACCGCCCGCGCGCAGATGCGCTGGACTTCGTCGTCGTCGTAGTTGAGCCAGCCCACCATCGCATAGGCAGGAATCCGGTCGTGGACGCGGCCCCAGAGACGGGAGCAGGGAAGCCCAAGGGTCTTGCCCAGGCAGTCCCAGAGGGCCGTGTCGAGGGCGGAGATGCCGAACATGGCCAGGCCTGCGGAGCCGTGGTACTCGGTCTCGCGCAGCAGGGCCTCGTGGGTGCGGCGAAGGCAGGTCAGATCAGTGCCCAGGACGAGGGGCTTCAACTCGTGCTCGATGATGGCGGCCAAAGCGAGCGGCGCCCCGGCAACTCGCCCGAACCAGGCGCTGCCACGGCCCGTCACGCCAGTTTCGGACTCGACGACGACCTCAACCGATCCGGCGCCGGGGAGCGTCTGCAGGGCGTCGCGGATGGGGTTGGGGTTGGGCTGGGCAGGCGACCCGGAGGGTCGCACGTTGATAGTGATCTCTAGACCTGTCACGAGCATCAGCGGGTAGCTCCTCGGTCAGCGAAGCGGTGGTGGAGGCCGGGCAGGTCCAATCTCCCGCCCAGATCATCGGCGACGGCGATGTTGCCCTCGACCTCCTCCGGTTGCCTCATGCCAACGATGGCGACATCCACAAACGGGTTGGAGAGCACGTACTGCAGCAGCAGGCGATGGACCTGCTCTCGGTCGGGCGGCGGGTCGAAGGCGGCGGCCATGAGCTTCTGGAAAGTGCCGCTGGTGAGGGAACGCATGGTTACAATCCCCATGCCCTGCGCCTGGCGACCCTTCGGGTCCGGCGCCTCGGCCTCGAACATGACGCCGCGCTCGTTCACGAAGTCGCAGGCGTGCTGGTACATGAGGTTGTAGCGGATCTGAAGTACATCAAAGGCGCCAGTCGCGATGAGCTGCGACACGCCGCCAGTGGGGGCCTCGGCGGTGAAGCCCAGGAAGCGTATCTTGCCCTCTTGCCGCAGAGCCAACATCGTCTCCAGCCCGCCACGCTCGAGGATGGCCGCCACGTCGTCCGGATCGTACCAGCCGCCGTGGAACTGGTACACGTCGATCACATCCGTCTGCAGGCGGCGCAGGCTTGCCTCGCACGCGGTGCGGATCGCGGTGGGCTCACGCGAGGTGACCTTAGTCGCGACCACACACTCGCAGCGTCGCGGCCCGATCACGCGCCCCAGGATCTCCTCGCTGATGCCCTCGCCGTAACCCTCGGCCGTGTCGAGGTAGTTGAGTCCGAGATCGAGAGCGCAATGCAGGGCGCGGACGACCTGAGCCTGACTATCGGAGTTGTGAGGGTCCCAGGGCTCGATGTAGTTGGGGATCCCCACGACCGCGCCGCCGAAGCCGATCTCGGAGACGCGCAGGCCGGTGCGGCCAAGGGTGCGGTACTGCATGGAGCCTCCTAGCGCTCTGGGGTGTACCACTGTATTCCGCTGCCCGTCTCCCGCTCCTTCCCCGTTCTTGAGCCGTCGCGGCGGCTGGTGTATGGTCACACCTGCCATGCAGCCCAAACTCACAGACTTCACCTATCCGCGCTGGAGTGGGGGCCCTGCTGTGATGCCAGTGAAATAGGAGGTGCACATGCCTCGTCCCAATATTGTCCTGATCCTCGCCGACGACATGGGCTACGGCGACTTCGGTGCGCTCAATGGCGGCCTGACGGAGACGCCTGCGATCGACCAGCTCCTGGGCGAAGGCGTCTGTCTGTCGCAGCACTATGCAGGGTCGCCTGTCTGCGCCCCGTCCCGCGCAGCACTCATGACAGGACGCTGGCCGCACCGCACGGGCGCCATCGACACGCTGGAGGGGCGCGGCCTCGACCGGCTCCGCCTCGCCGAGCGCACTCTTGCGGACTACCTCAAGGCGGCAGGTTATGCGACGGGTCTCTTCGGCAAGTGGCACCTTGGCGCGCTCGACCCACGCTACCATCCGAACCGTCGAGGCTTCGACGAGTTTGCGGGCTTCCGGGGCGGCTGGCAGGACTACTACGAGTGGCGGCTCGACGTCAACGGCTCGACCAGCCGTGCGGACGGGCGGTACCTGACGGACGTGATCACGGAAGAGTCCGTTCAGTTCCTTCGCCGTCACCGGGGCGAGCCGTTCTTCCTCCACATCACCTACAACGCTCCGCATTTCCCGCTGCAGGCGCCGGAGAGAGACCTGGAGCCGTTTCTCCAGACTGGCCGCTTCACGCGGGGCGTCAGCCTGATCTATGCGATGATCCGGCGCATGGACCGGGGTGTAGCGCGCGTCCTGGAAACGCTGGATACGCACGGCCTCGCGGAGAACACGATCGTTCTCTTCACAAGCGACAACGGCCCGCAGTTCGGCGGGCAGGGGGACATGTGCACCGACCGTTTCAACTGCGGGTTCAACGGGGCCAAGGGGACCACCTACGAAGGCGGCATCCGCGTGCCCGGCCTGCTCCGGTGGCCCGCGGGCCTGGACGGCGGACGCACCTGCCACGAGTTGGCGCACTTCACGGACTGGCTACCGACGTGCCTCGCCGCGATCGCCGCGATCGCCGGGACGGGCGCCAAGTTGGTCGACAACGCACCGGCGATCGACGGCCACAATCTGCTGCCGCTCCTCCGCGGCGAGGCACGCCAGCCTGCAAGGCGCATGTTCTGGCAGTGGAACCGCTACACGCCGGAGATCATCTCGAACGCGGCGCTGCGCGACGGACCGTGGAAGATCGTTCGCCCAGCCATCGCCGAGACGATGGCGCTGACCCAGCCTGACATGGACATGGACCACGCGCTGAAGTACGAACCCGACGGCATCACGGACATCGCGCGCGACCCGGTGCCGGTTCGGATCCTGCCACAACCGCCACCGGCGTTGCTCTTCAACATCGACGTGGATCCGGGCGAGCAGCACGATCTTGCACCCGCCGAGCCCGACCGTACCCGAAAGATGCTCCGGGAGTTGGAGGCGTGGTTCGAGGATGTGTGGACCCCCGCTAGCCGCGACGAGTGATACTCCCGTAGATCGCCCCACGCTGCCGGGTCGACGGCCGGCTAGCCGTTTTCGAGGGCGAGGGGCAGAGCGGCAAAGCGCCCGCTGGCGACGCTCAAGAACTCCCCGTGCCGAACGTAACTGCCCTTAGACGACGCTGAGGGCCGCAGTCTTAAGGGGACGCGCTAAGCGAGGCAGCAGGTGGTCAGCGGCCCCCGAGCCCCGGCGTATCTGGGGTGTGCGCTATGGCGAGGTTCTCGCTTCGCCGCGCCCCACCAGCCGCGGCTTGCATCCATCAGACGTTGAGGGACAGATCTACCTATTGTCTAGGCGAGGAGCCAAAGCCCTCAGCCGCGGGCTCCTACCACAATGCTGCTGAAGCCATCTGGGCGAGGAGCAGGGCACTCCACGGGCGCCGCCAAATCGCGGGGCAACTCCGCAGGAATCTGCACTTTCCAGACCGGAGGAGCACTGGTGTGGCGAGTCGTCTCCGCCCGGTGCCATACTCGTGGTGGCCATCCTACAAGCCACCCCACAGCACGGCTCCGATCTCGACCGCCAAGGACAAGTCTTGGAGCGACTGGCTGATGTTCTGCAGGTTAGCCAGCGCGTCATCGACGCGCTGCTTCTGCTGTTCGAGGTCGCTCTTGAGCTTGGCCAGCCGCTGGCCGTCCCTGACAATGCTGTCGAAGAGCTTGGCCCGAGCGAGATCGTAGTTCGACCACGCTTTGGCGCGCGCTGCCAAGTACTGGTTCCACAGAGCGGTGGCTTCCGGTTCAGGTCTGGTGTGGATCTCTTTCCAGTAGTCATCGTACTTGGCGTCGATGTCCAGGAGCACGCCGTGAGTAGTGTCCACGTCTTCCTGCAGCGCGGCCTTGGGATCCTTGTCCGCCATCTCGCTCATCTCCTTCAGAGCAGCTTATCGGGCCTATCCGCCCTCGTTCTCCGTGAACTCCACCTTCGGATTGCTCTGCCGCAAAGCGCTGGAAAATGCCTCCTCGAGGAGCCGTCGGTTGAACCCGGCCAGACACCTTCCGCTTAGCCTCGCCTGGTCATGGGCACCGCTGAGCAACTTCAAAGGATCATCTCCATCCGCGATGTCCCATAGATCGATGAAGTAGCGCTCGTCATTGCCCAACGTAGGAAACCACGTCGGGTTGTAGAGGTCCTTGCTCGTCAGCAGCGCGTTCAGTTCGTCGGCCACTCTACCTCTCAACTCGTCGTTCCCACCCGCGTTCCCCTCGAAGGCCCTCACCAGCGCGCGGAAACCCTGTGATACGCTTGCGGCAACGAACTCCGGCATATTCCGCGCGTTCTTCGGTGAAGCACACTGGTGTCGGCGCAGGCTCAGCACGAAGGAGCGGGGATCAGGGATGTCGTCCCAAGTCGGGCGGAACCTGGGATAACGAGCCTGGACCCCGGCCAGTCGCTCCTGCCTTAGCTCTTGCGCATACAGGCGGCTCGAAAGGTCACATATCCTCTTGAGCCCCTGCTGCTCACTCTCCCGGTACACCATCTCTACGCGGATTGCTGCAGCGACGTCGAGCTGGCTGCCCGCTTGCGGCGGCTCGATGAGGACTAAGCCATAGCGAGTCATCGTCCTCGTAAGTGCCATCGCAGTGCCGTTGATCTTCCGGCGCGCGGCGAATTCGTGTCCCGCCGTAGCTTCTCCATTGACAGAGGACCAGAACAGGGGCCTGAGCGCATCGAAGAGGTCCACCCAGTCGCGCGTCGCCAAGTCCATGTAGCGAAGCTGCTTTCTGTATTCGGATGTGGCCATCGCACCTGCGATCTGGGCCATGGCGTCGTCGACGATCTGGCCTGTCTCCTTTTGCCCCAGACCCGAGACGGAAGGCAGCCATGCCTTCGTGCCCGTCAAAGCCGCGTGCAGTCCCTTGGCTGCCCCGCCGATCTCCTTAGTAGCATCATAGCCCGCGAGCTTGCCCAGGGCGTCGTAGAGAGCGTTCCAGGCCCGGGCCACATCCGCGAGGTTGCCGTAACGGCGAGCCATCAGAGGCTGGTCGTCCTCGGAGAGGTGGGCTGCGTCCTTGGGCGCGCCCGGGTTCGGATGAAGAAGTTGGTACTCGACTTCGCCCTGAGCCAGGTCGGCGAAGAACGTCGCCAAGTCGGCGGAAAGTGTGCTTCCCGTCGCGGCGATGTCCTTGGCCTCTTGCTTCTCCTGTTCCTGGCAGCCTGCTCCAACGAACAGGGTCACCACCGCGACCGGAAGCAGGACGCGCAAAGCACACCTGCCAGTCCGGCTAGGCCGTGAAGCGAACACGTCGGCCACCTCCTTCGTCGGCCACCTCCTTCGTCGGCTTTCGAAATCGAACAAGAATCCATCCAATCTTCTACAGCGTGCACGAGTATGAGGTAGCGCCGCTCGCGAGTTGGTCCGAGCGGGTGAGGTCGGTCTCGTTCCCCAGCGCGGGGGCGAGAGTGCTCGCGGGCACGCCGTTATACTCGCCTACCGTCGTGGACATCAGGGTCACTAGCCTGCCCTGTTGCCCCGCTGGGCCCTTGTGGTCGAACAGGTTCCACAGGTCCTTCGGCGTCGCGTTGCCGCTGCCGTGGTGCCCGACCTTGTAGAGATCGACGCCCTTGAGCTGATCCGCCCACTCGGGTTTCCCCAGTGCGTAGCTCCAGTTCTCCCACTGCGCGTCGCCCGGGAATAGCAGGACCTTGTTGCCCACCTGGAAAAGCAGTATCAGGCTCGTGTTGTTCATCGCGCTATCCAGGCAGCGCACGAATCTCTCCACGTTCTGCGCGTTGATGCCGTCCAGGCGGTTAAGGGCCCAGCGCACCTCCGGAGACGCCATACACCGCTCCAGCGTTGCCGCGCCCGGGAGCAACTCATCCCCGCTCGCCGCCATCGCCCCGCCACCCAGCATCGCGGCGATGCTTTCCTGGAGCTGCCAGAACTCCGACGGATTGCTCGACGACTCCTTCGCTATCGCAGGGCATTCCGTCAGTGTCGGCGGCCCGAGCACCGTCACCGTCACCCCAGGTAGCAGATTCCCCAACCCCGAGTTCTGGCCGGCCGAGAGGTAGCTGTGCGCATTCGCCGGGGCCAACTTGGCGATGCACTCCAGCGCGGCCTTGTTCGGTATGCTCAGGCCCGCGATGCAGTTGATGATCTGCTGCTGCTCGGGGCTGGCCCCCTTCACGCCAACCGAATTGCCCATCACCGCCTGAGCAAACCCCTGACCGGCATCGAGCATCTGAACGTGGGCGCCGTTCTCGTCAGCTGCGCTCTTGTCAAGGTCCGGTTCCTCCGTCCAGGGCTGAAGCACGAGCTGGGGGCCCAAGCTCAGCAGTTGCGGTCCTGTCTGAGAGTCGCCGAAGGCGCTGAGGTGGTCCAGGTGCCGGTGCGTGATGACCACCGCATCCACGTGGCCGCCGCTGTCCGTAAGCACCTGGTTGACCGCGGGCCCCATCTTCGCCGGAGCATTCCTCGTCCCGCAATCGATCAACACCCGTTTGGTGCTTCCGCCGACGTAGATGAACGACAGCAGGAAGCAGTCGCCGAACCCGACGTCGTACATCGTCACCTGCACGCTGTCCGGCGTTCCGTTTGCGCCCTGGCCGTTACTCATCCCACCCACCTCCGTGAGGAAGCTGTCCGCTCCGTTGCAGGTGCATCATCGCAAAGCGCAGGCCTCGCGGGGCGCCGTCCGAGAACCCATAGCGCCCCTGGCTATCGTGGATGCTGTTGTCCCAAAGGTACTTCAGCCGCGCTGCTTGCAGATCGGCGTTGACGATGCGGCTGCGCACGTGGTACTTGAGCCGGCCGAAGTCGTCGAACACCAGCACTCCTCCGCCGTTTAGGCGCACCGGCGTTTCATCCGGCATCCCACAGGGCTTCGCGATCCTCAACGTGTCTCCACCCAGCTCTACCGCGCTCACTTCGAGCATCTGGATGTACTCGCTCACGGTTTCCCGGAGCACGAACCCGTCCGGCCCGACACGCACGCATGGCCGCACCGACTGCACGTGCGTATAGGCATCCTTGCATATCCCCAGGGCCCCGTGGTTATCCCAGATGAAGCGGAACACCTCGTCGGGATCGCGCTCCAGATACTCACGATGAACGCCTTCACAGATCAGGCTCCCCGAGCCCAGCGGCGTTTCCCACATCCCCTCCTCCCCGAGCTCCCGATTCGCCGCCGCGGCGGTGTCGGTGGTGGAAGCCGGTGTGAGGCCCCAGGCTTTGAAGCAGGTCCGGAGCGCCTCCCGATAGCCGTACTTTCCGTCCTCGGGCAAGATCTCGTAGTCCGCCGTGAGCATTGCTGATAGGAAGTCGCCGAACTGGACGTCCACCGCCGGGCAGTAGTCCAGAGCCCGGATGCACATCGTCAGCAGGTGCTCCGCGGCATGCGATCCATCCTCGACTACCTTCTCGACCGGCACGCTGTTGCCGGGCACGACATCGATCCAGCCCTTCAGTCGCGCGCACCACACGTTGTCCTTGCCCCCAATAACAGGT
>PMZA01000234.1:4471-6626 GCA_003170595.1 Armatimonadota bacterium | reverse complement strand
CTACTGGACGCGCAGAACCGTCTTCGCCTTGGCCCAGTGGCGCTCGAGCTGGTAGTAGTCGCGCTCCGGCGGGGCGAAGACGCGGGCCACCGCCGTTGGCGAGCCCTTGAGCCCGCAGCGCTCGGGGTCGATGCCGAGTTCCTTCACGCCCCACGAGTCGGGCATGTACTTGATCGCGCGGACGAGGTTGGGGAGCGCGGAGTAGCGGACCTCGTTCATCTCCTCGACGACCGTCAGCACGCACGGCAGCGGCGCCTCGAGGGTCTCGACGCCCTTCTCGAGGCGGCGCTCGCAGATCATCTTCCCCCCCTCGACGTCAAGCTCTACCACGCGGAGGCAGTAGCTCACCTGCGGCCAGTTCAGCCGCCGAGCCACGCCCGGGCCGACCTGCGCGGTATCGCCGTCGATGGCCTGCTTGCCGCAGAGGACGAGGTCGACCGGGCCAAACTCCTCGGCGGCATGGTTCACCGCGCCCCAGACGGCGTAGCTCGTCGCCAAGGTGTCCGAGCCGGCGAAGGCGCGGTCGGAGATGAGGATGGCGCGGTCGGCGCCCATGGCGATGCAGTCGCGGAGGGCTTCAGCGGCCTGCGGCGGGCCCATGGTGACGACCGTGACCGAGCCACCGTAGCGCTCCTTGAGGCGGACGGCTTCCTCGCAGGCGTGCGTGTCGTAGGGGTTGAGAATGGAGGGCACGCCCTCGCGGACGAGGGTGTTGGTGACCGGGTCTATGCGGACGTCAGTGGTATCCGGGACTTGTTTGACGCACACGACAGCGTGCACAAGAACTCCCCCTGCGCTTTCCCTTCATGTGAAAGAATACGCGACGAGGCTCGATCAGACTACCACGGAGTGATACTGCGTGCAAGCAGAAGTTTCCGGTAGCCACAGCGTCGCGACAGGAAAAGACGCGCAGGAGGTTGCGGTGCCGGGATCCTGGCGTCTCAAGCATTATACCCAAATCGGGGCGGCGGTCCAAGGGCGCAAGGCGGCCGAGGGGTCAGTTCGGGGGAGGCGAGGGGTGGGGCACAGGTATCTCGGCGCACCACTTGGCGCTGCCATCGGGGAAGGCGACGTTCCAGCCGTGGAAATGCCAGGGCTCGCGGTCGTGGAAGAGCCACGTGTCGAGCGGGAGGGCTGCGACCGCTTTGCCGGCGGCCGAGGCGTTCCAGGTGTAGCCGATGCCCGGGACCGGGAAACGATCCGCGATTGCTCGGCCGAAGCAATCCCGGTTCCATTCGTCGGACGGACAGAAGAAGATGCCGCCGTTATTCATATAGGGCCAGATCGCCCCTCCCCCGAGCATGCCTTTGGCTCCCCAACCGCGTGCGCGAGCCTGCGCCTGTCTGGTGTAATCCACGCCGGGAAGATCGTTCGCGACCTTGCAGAGCGGCAGGCGGTCGTCGTTGTCCATGGCGTACATTCTGAGCGCGTTGCCGAGCATCCTGAGGTCCGACTGGCAACTGATCTGGCGCGCGTGGTCAACCGCCCGGTGGAAGACTGGAGAGGTCGGGAACCAGAGGACCATGACGCCTGCCAGGATGGCGACGGCACCGGCGGCGAAGCCGCGCCGAGCCTGCAGGTCAGACGGCCACGCAAGCAAGGTCGCGGTCAGCGCGCCGGCGTAGCCTGTCAACGCACCCGTCACGATGCCGTTCAGGGAGGTCGGTGTCAGGGGCCAGGGCTGGCCGCTGAGGTGAGGCAGAAGATGCGGAGGCAAGGACGAGTTGCAGGCGGCGCCGATGACGGCCGCCACCGGCAGGAACCAGGCGCGAGACGGCGGCGGAACGCGAAGCGTCACCGCCCCAGCGATCAGAGCCCAGAGGAAGCCGAAGGCGACGAAGAGCCAGACGGCGGGGAAGGTCGCCAGCGTGCCCGTCGGCAGGACGATGAGGAGGCCCATCGCCGCGCCCGACAACCCGCAGATCAGCCACCGGACAAGGCCAGAAAACATGGCCTCGCCTCCTCGCCTTTAGAGTCTCACTAGTGAGACTCAGATGAAGATCACGATCTCATCGAGCGACTTGCGCGGTGTGGGCGGCGGCTCATCGGCGGGATAGCCCAGCGGCGTCATCGCAATCGGCACGGCGCCCTCCGGAAGATTAAGGGCTTCCGTAGCCGCCTCGGCGTTGAAAGCGCCGATCCAGCAGGTGCCCAG
>PMZA01000234.1:0-4451 GCA_003170595.1 Armatimonadota bacterium | reverse complement strand
TGCTTGAGCCGTTCGCGGGCCGCTGGATCGCGGACGACGACGAGCAGCCAGGGCTGGCGGTTGCCCGCCGAGGGTGCCAGGCGTGCCGCCTCCAGCACGTTCGCCAGCGCCTCCTCGGGCACCGGATCGGACTTGTAGGACCGGACGCTGCGTCGAGTCCGAATGGCATCCAGGACGTCCATGGCAAGACCCCCTCTCTAGCACGAAAGGCCAGCCGTAAGTATAGCCCCGGGCGAGATGGAAGGGCAAAGAGGTGACCCATGGGCGAGACGATGAGCCAGGCGAAGACTAGATCCTTCGGNNTCCCTCAGGATGACAAGCTTTGGGTCAGCGGGATTGAGGAGGGGCCGAATCAGGGAGGGCGCGCCCCAGCGACGCGAAGCGTCGCCGCGCGACCTCACGAATCCGGCCCGGTTTTCGTCGATGAAGCACAGGGCCGGATTCGTCGCCGCAGAGAACGCGGCGACTGATTCGGCCCCTCCGAAGAGCAAAGTCAAAGCGACTACTGCGCGATGGGCTTGATGACGATGTTGTCGAGATAGAAAGACGAGTCCACCACCGCGTTGCTCACGAAGCCGAGCCAATGAAGCTCGGTGAACTCGGCGCCACTGTAGGCGAGGTCCTTGAAGACCTGCGGCTGTTGATCGGGCGCGACGATGGTGAGGTTGTAGGTGTGCGGCGCGCCCTGGCCGATCGTGCACTCGACCTCGACGTGGACCCACTTGCCGACCGGAATCTGCGTGAGCACCTTCCCGCCGGCGGTGACGTTCCCCGTTGGCGCGTCGAAGGTGATGCTCGGGCCGACGTTGGCGGGATAGGCCGTCGTGTCGCGCCACTCGGTGAAGATCAGGGCGTCCTTCTCGAGCATGATGTCGAAGCTCTGAAGGATCGTGCCCTTGGCGAAGTGGGGCTGGTAGAAGAAGTGGGGATCCCACGAATGGGTGAGGCCCGCGACGTCGGTGACCTTCAGGCTGCGCTTGCCGGAGGCCGCCTGCTCTTCGGTGACGCGGATGGACGCGCCCTGCGCCTCGCCGCTGATGACCGCGCCGGCAGGATTGTCACCGACGGCCGTCTTCTCGAAACCATCATCGACGGGCGTGGGCTTCGGCGGGGCAGGCGGGGCGGGCATCATGGTGGCCGCGTACTTGAACTGCTTGGGCTCGTTGACCCAGGCGGCGTCGCCATAGAGGCCCACGGTCGAGATGTCGATGGGCTTGAAGCCGAGCTTGAGGGCCGGCGAAATGGGCTTGAGGGCGAGGTCGGCGGCAGTCACGGTCTGGGGCGTGAGGTTCTTGCCCACGAACTCGGGGTCGGCGAAGACGGAGTGAAGGTCGAAGCCCATCGCCTGCCAGTCGGCGAGGTTGTGGGTGAAGAACTTGAAGGCCAGCGCCGGGTCGGCCTTGTAGCAGTAGACGTTGTTGTCCCACTCGCCGAGGGCTTCGTGACCCTTGAGACGCTCCGTGAGCGAAGTCTCGCCGCCGGGCCAGAAGAACTTCGCCTGGGTGGAGTAGAAGATGTTGTGGGTGAAGGTGTTGGGCTTGAGCGCCCAGAAGGGCCAGACGCAGAAGTCGGCCGGGAAGGCGACGATGTTGTTGTTGATGACGTTCTCATGGCCGCCGTTGGCGAACATGAACCCGCCGCTGCGGATGTTGTAGACGATGTTGTTCTCGATCAGGATGCCGGCGGTGGTGGCGTCGAGGTAGATGCCCCAGCCGATGGGGTTGGCCTCGCTGGGGAAGATGTCGTGGAAGACGTTGTTGCGGATCACTGAGCCTGGCGACACGCCGAGGCAGTAGATGGCGCCGCCGTCGCTGAGGATCCCGCGCATGCAGTGGTGGACGTGGTTGTACTCGACGATGTTGTCGTGGGTGCGGTTAGGCTCATCGCCCCAGTTCCAGCCAAGGGACATGCCGGAATAGTTGAGGTCGTGGATCTCGTTGTGGGAGATCGTGTTGCCGCTGCTCTGGGTGACCAGGATGCCGACGCCGCCGTCGAAGACGTAGCCGCTGTCGTAGATATGGCAGTTGTCGACGGTGTTGCCGGAGGACTCGTCGGCATCGGTTGCGGCGGGATTTGCCTCACCGATGCGCACGCCGCCCACGCCGAGATCGTGGAAGCGAGTGTGGACGATGCGGTTGGATTTGCAGCCGCGGCGGAGCCAGAGGGCGTAGTCGCCGACGTGGGAGATCTCGCAATTCTCGAAGAGGCAGTTGCGCGCGCCATCGGCCATGAGGGCGGCGGGATCGGTGATGACCGCCTGCGGATCGCTGTGGCCGGTCGGCTCGAGCGTGTAGTCCTCGAAGCTGAAGGTGAGGCCGCGGAAGACGACGTGCTCGACGTAGGTGCCGAGGCGCGAGTCGCCGATAAGCTGGACGAGGCGTGTGAGACGCGGGGCGACGACGTCGGCCCTGGTCATGTCCTCGCCGGGCATCGGGTAGTAGCGAAGCTCGCCGGCCGCGCGGTCGAGATACCATTCGCCCGGGGCGTCAAGAGCGTCGGGCGCGTTCTCGATGTAATAGCGCTGATGCGGGCCCCAGGCCTCGAAGGGCCAGCCGGCGTCGCCGGTGAAGGTGACGATGTGGTTCGCCTCATCGACGGAGGCAATGCGCAGGCGCGAGGTCTCCCAGGAATGGTAGACAACGCAGACGATGTCGTTGAGATTGGCCCACTGCTTGAAGTCGCCGGGGGCGTAGACGAAGGCGCGCTTGTCGCGATCGGTCTTCACGCCGGTGACGGGATCGACCAGCGGGGGCGCCTTGGAGACCATGTGGAGATAGCCCTCGTTGGGCGTGCGGGCGCGAGTGCGACGCTGGCCGTTGACCCATAGTTGCTGGAACTGCGTGAGGCCGGCCTCGGCTGGAGGGATGGCGGCATGCCAGAGCTTGCCGGGGCCGGGCTTCCAGCCCGTGATCGAGCGACCGCCGCTGAGGACCGGGCGCTCGTTCTGGTAGGCGGCGAAGGTGACGGGGGCGTCGTTGGAGCCGGAATCCTCGGGGCGGAGGGTCAGCGTGTCGGCCATGCGGTAGACGCCGCCGCGGAAGATGACGTTGACCGGCGCGAGAGGAGTGCCGGTGGGCTGAGCGGTGCGAAGTTTGTGGATGGCATCGCGGGCGCCTTCGATGCTCGCCAGCGGGCCGTCGGTATGGCCGACGTTAGGTGCGAGCAAGCTGCCGGACCAGGCGTCGTTGCCGTTGGGCGCGACGTAGAGAGTCACCGGCGCGGCGAAAGCTGTCGCGGCCAGAAGGCTTAGCGTGAGAAGCAGGATTGCGCGATGCATGAGCAGTCCCTCCCAGGATCCCCGAACAAACGGAAGTAGAACGGGGCGAGGATTATCCCCCGCCCCGTCACATCAACGCAAGAGCCAGTCCGGATCAGTGCCCGATCCGCGGGCCGACCTTGACATTGTCCCAGTAGAAATGGGCCGCCACGGTCATGTTGGAACTCATCCCGAACCAGTCGAGGGCGCGGAAGCGGCTGTCGCAGGGGAGGCCCTTGAGCACGACCGGTTTATCCTGGCCCGGCCACGTGACGGTGAGGTCCCAGCGCCCCTCGGCGGCCGGCCCGATGGCCACGATGATGTCGAAGTGCATCCACTTGCCGTAGGGAACGCGGAAGAGATGCTGATCGCCGGAGGTCGCCCAGCCGTCGGAGGTGATCCAGATGCTCGGCCCGACGATGTACTGGCCGCCCGGGTACTGGCGCCATTCCTGGTAGGGCGTGGCGCCCTCTTCGATGCGCCAATCGTAGCTGCCCTCGAGGACGCCTGTGGCGAAGTGGGGCTCATAGAACATGTGCGGGTTGAAGTTGTATTTCTGCCCCGGGCCGGTGATGAACTTGAGGCTGTGCTTGCCCGAGGCAGCGGTCTCATCGGTGACGCGGATCGTGAACTGGTCGCTCTCCTCGGAGACCGTGCAGCCGCCGGGTTTATCGCCGACGGGCGTGTCCTCGAAGTCGTCGGCCACGGGCTGAGGCGGCGGCGGACCGGGGAAGGCGCGCGGGACGGTCTGCGTCGAGAGCGGATCGTGGGGCTTGGTCCTCCGGCCGGTGGTGCTCAGGTCGAAGGGCTTGAACCCGATCTGCTCGGCGGGCGAGCCGGGCTTCAGGGCGAAGTTGTAATGATCGGGATCCACGAACATGGGATCGGCGATGAGTGAGTGCTCATCCTGGTGGTAGTCGCCCTGCCACTTCTCGAAGGTCCCGGCGGGGAAGCTGAGCGGCTCCTTCAGCTCGTTCCAGTAGAGGTTGTTGTCGAAGGCATAATTGTGCCCCGTCCAGGTGAAGTTGCCGCCGAACATCTGCCCCGNNAAGGTGAAGGAGAGGTGGTCCTCGGGGCGCGTGCGGGCGAGTTGGTTGGATTGGTCGAAGGCCCAGATGTTGTTGATGAGGCGATTGTTCTCGCCGTAGTGCTGGTGGAGGCAGCCGCCGTGAGTGTTGTAGACGAGGTTGTTCTC
>PMZA01000232.1 GCA_003170595.1 Armatimonadota bacterium | reverse complement strand
CTCTTCCGGTGAGGAGCCCTACACCCTCGCCATGCTTCTCGCCGAGGCCCTCGGCCCCGACGAGTTCCAGCGCCGCGTCAAGATCTACGCCACCGACGTCGACGAGGATGCCCTCCTCCAGGCCCGCCAGGCCTCTTACGCCCCCAGGGATATCCAGCCCATCCCCGAGCCCCTTCGCGAGAAGTACTTCGAGAGCCAGGGCCCCCGCTTCGTCTTCAATGCCGAACTCCGCCGCGCCGTCATCTTCGGCCGCCACGACCTCCTTCAGGACGCCCCCATCTCCCGCCTCGACCTCCTCGTCTGCCGCAACTTTCTCATCTACCTCGACCCGGACATGCAGAAAAAGCTCNNACCCTGATGTATCTCAACGCCGAGGCCCAGTCCCACATCATCGCCCGCCTCCACTTCGCCCTCAACGACGACGGCATCCTCTTCCTCGGCAAAGCCGAGATGATGCTCACTCACGCCGACCTCTTCAAGCCTTTCGACCTTCGCCACCGCATCTTCACCAAAGTCGTCATCAATAACGGCCGCGACCGCCTCCACGCTCTCGCCCAGCCCCCCGAGGTCCCCGCCGTCAACCCGCTCGGCGGCCACATCCGTCTCCGCGAGCTCTCCTTCGACGCCGCCTCCGTCGCCCAGATCACCGTCGACGTTGAGGGCAACCTCGCCCTCGCCAACCAGGAGATGCGCACCACCTTCGGCGTCACCGCTCGCGACCTCGGCCGCCCGCTCCAGGATCTGGAGGTCTCCTACCGTCCCGTCGAACTCCGCGCCCTTCTCGACGACGTCTACGCCCACCGCCAGTCCGTCTCCGTCAGTGGCATCGCCCGGCACCGCTCGGGCTCGCCCACCCAGTATTTCGACGTCCGCCTCGCCCCTCTCTTCGGCAACGCCGGCACCGTCCTGGGAGCCACCGTTACCTTCATCGACGTCACCGACACTTACGCCCTCCGCGTGGAGTTGGAGGCCTCCAAGGACGCCCTCGAGGCCGCCTACGAGGAACTCCAGTCCGTCAACGAGGAGCTCGAGACTACCAACGAGGAACTCCAGTCCACNNTCCAGTCCACCAACGAAGAGCTGGAGACCATGAACGAGGAGTTGCAGTCCTCCAACGAGGAACTCCAGACCATCAACGACGAACTCCGCGAGCGCACCCACGACCTCCGCCGCGCCAACGCCAACCTCGAGGGCATCCTCCTCGGCCTCCACGACTGCGTCATCGTCATCGACCGCTTCTTCCGCATCCTCATCTGGAACCGCGTCGCCGAGGACCTCTGGGGCCTCCGCGCCGAGGAGGCCGTCGGCCAGTCCCTTCTCGACCTCGACTTCGGCCTCCCCGTCGAGCAGCTTCCCCTCGCCGCCGTCCTCGCGGGCAAGCTCGACAAGGAATTCGTCGAACTCGACGCCATCAATCGCCGCGGCAAGCCCATCCGCTGCCTGGTTTCCAGCCGCCTTTTCGCCGGCGACGAGGAGGAGTTTCGCGGTGTGCTTCTAATGGTTACTGAGGTGGAGCGATGAGTGAGGGTGAACTGGGAGCTAGAATTGACGAGGCCTGGCAGCGGCTCCAGGATGTCGCACATCCCGCCACCGCCGAATTACCCGAGCGCGGCGCCTTCGTGGATCAGCTTGTCGTGGATCTGACGACTAGTCTTGAGGAACTCCGCGTCGCCGACGAGGAGCTGCGCGCCCAGAACGCCGAACTCGCCGAGAACGCCGAAGCCCTCGCGATCGAGAAAGCCCGCTACCGCTCCCTTTTTGAGCATGCCCCCGACCCCTACCTGGTCACCGACCGCCAGGGCGTCCTCCGCGAGGTCAACGAGGCCGCCGCCGCCTTCCTCGGCGTCCAGGTCCAGTTTCTCGTGGGCAGGCCACTCTCGGTCTTCGTCGGCCCCGACGACCGCCGCCCCTTCCTCGACTTCCTCGCCCGCCTTGGCCAGGAGTCACAGCCGCGCTCCGAGGATCTCCACCTCGTACCTCGCGGCGGACGGCCCGTCCCGGTCTCGATCACCGTCTCCGCCGACCCCGACTCCGAGTGCGGTGCCCTCCTCTACCGCTGGCTGGTCCGCGACATCACCGAGCGCAAGCGCCTCGCGGACGCCCTCGCCACCGAGCGCGACCAGCTCGAGGACCTCGTTACCCAGCGCACCGCCGCCCTTCGCGGCCTCGTCTCGCAGTTAACTCTCCTCGAGGAGAACGAGCGTCGCAACCTCGCCCTCCAGCTCCACGAGGTCCTCGGCCAGACCCTCGCCGCCGTCAAGCTGCAGGTCTCCGCGGTCGAGGAGGACATCTCCGGCACCGCCTGCGCCCGTGTGCTCCACGACCTCACCCCGCTCCTCGGCGGGGCCATCGACTCCATGCGTGCCATCACCCGTGACCTCAGCCCCCCGACCCTCCACACCTTCGGCCTCGTGCCGGCCCTTGACGAGCTTTGCGACGAGTTCCCGGCTCGCTTCGGCCTCACCGTGACCTTCCGCGACGACGACCAGGACAAGCCCCTCAGCCCGGCGATGTCGATCCTCCTCTTCCGCAGCGTCCGCGAGTTGCTCTTGAACGTCGCCAGGCACTCCGGCGCCACCAGCGCGAGGGTCTCCCTCAAGCGCGTGGAGGACGAGATCAGGGTCATGGTTGAGGATGAGGGCAGCGGTTTCGACCCGGCGGAGGCTGCGGCCCGCGCGCGTAGGGGAGAGTGCTTCGGGCTCTTCAGCCTTGCCGAGCGCTTGGGCAACTCCGGCGGCCGTTTCGAGGTTGACAGTGCACCGGCCCAGGGCGCGCGGATCACGATGGTCGCGCCGATCTACCGCACCGACGACCTCTCCTTCGACCCCCTCCCCAACCCCTGACCACCCTTCGACTTCCCGCTTCACGCCGTCATCCTGCCTGTCCTGAGCTTGCCGAAGGAAGCGCACGACTCAACCGCCCCCGGGTGACCGTCCCCGCGAAGCGACGCCAAGCGTCGCAGAAGGACCTGGGGTGGCGGCGTTCCAACCTCGCGCCCACGGGGCCCTTGGCCTTCGCCTTTCGCTTTTCTCCTTGGGCCTCGCTCTTGTCTGTCATCCGTGCGATGCACAGCATCGCCGGGAGGCGTCTTCTGCCGACCGAAGGACCTAGTTTTCGTCCCCGCACCGCCTTCTTTCCTTTCGCCTCCCTCTTGACAAACGTAACGATATCTGCTAACAATGCAAAATAACCTCAAGTCGCGCAGGCGGAACTGCATAAACCTGAGTTTGGCTTTACTATCTTGAGGCCTTCTCCGCCTCTCTTGTACCAGCCGCTTTTGCAGGAGCCGTGTACCAAGGGACCGCGCGCCTTACCGCGCGCACGCAATCTTCGCTATCTGTTCGGTCGGGTGCAGTCGTTGTCATAACATCTCAGCAAATCGACGCAGCTACGGCGACTGTATCGTGGGGAAGTCGGGCGAAGACTTCGTACCCTGTTGCTCGGCGATGTGCGAACCTTCGGGGGGACACGCACATGGAATCGCTAGCGCAGGAATTGGTAGAAACGGCGGCGTACCACATTCTCAAGCGTTGCCCATCCTGTCACATGACCCATAGGACGCCCCCTGGGGTGCATCCCTGCCCCACTTGCGGCCACACGGAGGACGCGTCCAGCCCCCTCCGCGCCCGCATGGCCTCTCCCGATGCCCACAAGACACGCCTTGTCCGCAATTGGCCCATCACTTCCGTCGGCCTCTTGCTCATCTCCTGCGGCCCGGTCTCCTGGGTCGAGGCGAGCCTTCGCCTGGGCCTGGTTTCCTTCGGCTCCTACCTCCGCCGCGTCCCGTTCCTGAACCACCACCTGGCCCACTTTTCCCATCCTCTTCCGATGAGCCCCGCCTTCCTCGCCGCTGCGGGCACGGCCGTTTTCAGCCTGGGTCTCCTCTTCGTTTCCCTCGCCAAGCACCAGGCCGTAGTCCAGCCTCCCCGCAAGCGCGGAGAGGAAGAGGAGGACCGGCCGCCCATGCAGCTTGGCGTGCCTGAGTGGCTCAGGGCCGAGGGGAAGCCTGCCCTGGAGATCACGGCCACACCCAAGCCTGCCGCCGACCCCGCCTCCCTGGGCACCTACTTTCCCAGCTAGGGCGTCCTTGCCCGCCTCACTCCTCCCAAAATCCTTCGCACGCCCCGAAGAAGTACATCTCGATCTGCGCTTCCGATAGCCCCAGCACGTCCCTCAGCAGGTCCAGGTCCTTCCTTACGTGCACCGGCGCCTGCTCCTTCATCGACGCCGGCGACCCATCCACCCCGAACATCAGCCTCTCCACTCCGCAGAACGGCACCGCCTTCCGCAGCGCCTCTTCCCGCCACGCATCCGGCGTCCCCCGGCAGGTATCGATCCACATCTGGCAATCCTCGGTCTTGTATCCGGCCGCCGCCCGGCATCGCCCGAACACCGCGATGCACTCGTCGACCCACGGCCACCCGATGTGCGCCAGCGAGAACCGCAGCCCCGGATAGTTGATCAGGGCCTCGTACAGCACCGGCCGGCAGAACCGCGAGCTATCCCCGAACCCGTAGAGGATCCCCGAGTGAAACTGGATCGGCTTGCCCAGTTCCTGCATCTTCTCATAGATCGGCGCCGGCACTTCCTCGCACGGCGACCAGTGATCAGGGATCATCTTGACCCCGCGCAGGCCGAGGTCGACGATGCCGCGCTCGATCTCCTCGACCATCCCTTCGGCGCGCGGGTTGGCGAAGATGAGCCCATAGATCCGCACGGGGTCAGCCTTCTGCACCTCAGCGATGTGGTCCACGGCCTCGCGCACATCTTCCCGCGTGCCGGTGTGCGGATACTTCGAGAAGAGGTTGACTCTCTCGACCCCGGCGGCATCCATCTGATCAAGCACGAACCTTCCCGTCTCATCCCCACGCAAATGGCTATGACAATCCCATATTCTCATCCGTCTCACCCGCCTTTGCTTGGCTCTAATCTTCCCGTCTTTCCGCCGACTCTCCCAGCACTGTAGCCGCGGGCTTCCAGCCCGCGGGGGTGGTGGGCTGTGGCCTCTTGTGCACTTCGTCTCTACGCCGTCATCCTGAGCGCACGCCCTAGCGCCCCTGGGAGACGCTCCCGCGAAGGATCTGGGGTGGCCCCGTTACCACCCATCGTCCGCGGGGCCTTTGTCTTTCCCAAACCCTTCGCGCAGGAATCCCCTCCCCCTACGTCGAACCCCACCATCGCCCGACCCATCACCACCACAAGACCCATCCCTTCCGGAGATGACGACGACCATGTCCCGCCCATACCGCCCATACCCTTCCTTCCGCCCCTCCGCCTTCCTTCGCGCCTTCGCCCTCGCCTTCCCCCTCGTCGCCTTCCTTTCATCCACGTCTGCCGCGGAGGTGCCGCCCGCCGTGAAAGCCATGCTCGCCAAGTCCGCATCCTTCAACCTCGGCAAGTATCCCATCAGCTTCTGGTCCTACACCAACCTCAACGAGCACGCCGACCACATGACCGAGGCCGAGGTCGCCGAGTGGGCCGACTGCGGCTTCACCGTCCCCATGAGCCCCAGCTTCGACCCCGCCAAGCCCGAGCAAGTCGCCCACATGCACAAGCTCCTCGACTGGGCCCATGTCCGCGGGATGAAGCTCATCCTCTGCGACCCACGCTGCGGCGCCCACTGGGCCGATCAGGGCGGGAAGCTCGTCGTCCCACCGGGTTACGCCGACGGCGTCCGCGCCGCGGTGAAGCAGTTCGGCGACCACCCCGCCCTCTTCGGCTTCCTCGTCGGCGACGAACCCGACGCCGCGATGAAGGACGCCTTTTTCGAGTGCGCGCGCATCCAGAAGGAGATCGCCCCGCACCTTCACCCCTTCGCCAACCTCCTGCCCTTCTTCCCCGGCATCGAGTCCCGCGCAGGCACCGACACCTGGCCCAACTATCTCGACGAGTTCTACCGCAAGGGCAACGCCGACCTCTACAGCTACGACTGCTACGTTCAGATGAACCCCGGCCAGTCCGGCTGGAACGACTACTTCCAGAACCTCCGCCTCAACCGTGAGGCCGCCCTCCGCAACGGCATCCCCTTCTGGAACACCGACCTCTGCACGGGCCATTACAACTACCGCTGCCCGAACTACTACGAGCTTCGCTGGCAGTTCAACACGACCGTCGCCGCCGGCGCCCACGGGATCATCTGGTTCTTCTACTATCAGCGCGCGCCCGAGGCCAACTACCGCTTCGCGCCCATCGACGAGAACTGGAACCACACCCAAACCTGGGACGATCTCCGCCACGTGCAGAAGACTTTCAGCCGCCTCTACGGCGACCTCTTCACCCGCCTCGCGGCGACGAGGGTCACGTTCAATCCGGTGGCTTTCGGCGGCGGCGAGAAGTTCACCCCCGACGATCTTGTGGCGCGCATCTCGCCCGACACCTCGCCGGTGATGCTCACGGAATTTGTCGACGCCCAGGGCCGCCGCTACGTCATGCTCGTGAACCTGAGCATGACGGACAACACGCGCGTCTCGATCACCCTCACGAATCCGAAGGCCCGCTACTTCTCGTGGAACTGGCAGGGGAAGGAATTCGAGGGGCCGTCGTACTCATCTAACGGCCAGAGCCGTGACGACCACGGCCTCCTGGTTCTCGACCACTTCCTTTCACCCGCCCAGGAGGCCGTCTACCGCATCGAATAGTCGTGGCTCAGCATCCCGCAGGCGTACTCGCGGCCTTCCAGGCCGCGAAGCGGACCGAAGGTCCGCAGGGGGTGGAGGGCTGTGGTTCGCTTGCGGTTGCCACCGAGTCTACCGGCAAGCTTCCGCGTCTTGTGGGCCTTTGCCTTTGCCTTTCCGCTCTTCCGCCCTCACCCCAACCCAAACATCTTCACCGCATTCTCCCGCGCGACCTTCTGGAACACGACCTCGCTGATCTTCCCGCTCTCCCGCCATCCCAGCAGCAGATCGACCATCTCCACCGGCATGTCCGGCGCGCACATATCGGTCCCGAACAGCAGCCGATCCTGAAACTCCTCCACGAACTTCGGCCCGTATTCCTCGTCCCTGCTCAGCGCATTCCACGGCGACGCATCGGACAGGTCGCCGTAGAGGTTCGGGTATAGCCGCATCAGCTTCGGCACCACGCCCTCTTCCTTGATCGGCGTGCTCTGCCTTCGCCCCACCTGCCCGCCATCCGGCCGGAAGCACGAACTCCTCTCCGCGGGCGTCTCAAGCCTCGCTATCTCCGCCCAGAACACCGGCCCGTGCCCGAGCATGATGAGGTCGGGGAATCGCTGCAGCGTATGCTCAAGCTGCGGCAGCCCGGGGTCATCGTACAGCCCGAAGTCCCCGGTCATCTGATCCGACCCGTCGGTGATGACCGGCAGCCCGACCTCCGCCGCGTGCTTGAAGAGGTTCTGCACCATCGGGTGCATGACGGGCATGTTGGGCATGACCTCGCCGAGCCCCTTGCACCCCTGATCCTTGTAGTGCTGCAGCACCTTCCCGAGCGGCGCATCGGCCGAGTTGGTGAGGAGACGCGGGTCGATGTTGCAGAAGGGGAAGAGGCGGTCGGGATGATCGGCGCACATCTCGAGGATGTCCTCGTTCGCCTGGGGGAAGTAGATCTCGGGGCTGACGATGGGCAGGACCGCGCCCTTCTCGACGCCCATGGTGTCGTAGCGCGCGATCAACTGCTCAGCGGTACAGAATCCGCACACGAACGGCGGCGTCTTCCGGTACGCATGGGCATGGATATCGATAAACACTCGCCTCATCTCCCGATCGTGGTTTTCGGAGGGGCCGCATACGGTGGGACGCGCTGGGCGCGTCTCACCGTATCCGGCCCTGCTTTTCGTTCTGGCCTTTCTGCTCTATGCCGTCATCCTGCCTGTCCTGAGCCTGCCGAAGGAAGCGCAC
>PMZA01000439.1 GCA_003170595.1 Armatimonadota bacterium | reverse complement strand
CCCGCCGCCCGCCTCGAACTCCATCGCCAGGACTACGAGCAGCTTGAGCGCAACCTCTCGATCCTTAAGACCCCGCTCACGATCGGCTCCCGCCACTTCGACCACGGTATCGGTACCCACGCCGTCAGCCACCTCCGCGTCTTCGCCCCCGAGCCTATCGCACGCTTTTCCGCCTGGGTAGGCGTCGACAAGAACGAGCGCACCAGCGGCGGCCAGGGCTCGGTCATCTTCTCCGTCGCCCTCTCCGGCCGCGAGGTCTATCAGTCGCACGTCCTCCACGGCGGCGAGGAACCCGAGCGCGTCGACCTCGACGTCGCCGGCGCCACCGTCCTCGATCTCCACGTCGGCGATGCCGGCGACGGTNNCCACGCCGACTGGGCCGACGCCGTCCTCACCCTCCGCTCGGGCAAGACCCTCCGCCTCGACGAACTCCCGGTCACCTCACCCTTCCACGCCCCTCGCTACCCCTTTTCCTTCACCTTCGGCGGCACGCCCTCCGACGACCTCCTCGACCGCTGGCCCACCGACCGCCACGTGGAGAAGCTCGACGCCGACCGTACCCGCATCACGACGACCTTCACCGATCCCGCCTCCGGCCTCCGCGTGCAGTGGGACGTCGTCCAGTACGCCGACTTCCCGGCCGTCGAGTGGCTCCTCCACTTCGAGAACACGGGCAAGGCAGCGGGCCCGCAGGGCCGCCCGGCCGACACCCCCATCGTCGAGGACGTCCAGGCCCTCAACCTCGCCTTCAGCGGCGGCCCCTTCCTCCTCCATCGCACGAAGGGCGCCCCGGCCGATCCCACCGACTTCGAGACCGCCGTCGTCCCCGTCACCCCCGACCGCCCGCAGGACCTCTCCGCGGCCGGCGGACGCTCCTCCAACCGCGACCTTCCCTTCTTCAAGATCGAGGCCGGGGGCAGCGCCTTCATCGTCGCCGTCGGCTGGACGGGTCAGTGGGCGGCCAAGCTCGCCTGCCCGGATCAGGCATCCCTCCACGCCACGGCCGGCCTTGAGCTGACCCACTTCCTCCTCCATCCCGGCGAGCGCGTCCGATCGCCGCGGATGCTCATCCTCGGCGCCGACGGCGATCCCTGGGAGGCCAACGCCCTCTTCCGCCAGTTGCTCTACAAGCACTACTGCCCGCCCCGCTCGGGTCGGAAGCTCCCGCCCACCCTCTTCTGCAACACCTGCTTCACTCGCGGCGGCGGCTGGCTCAACGAGTGCAACGCCGACAACCAGATCTCGCTCATCAAGGCCTACGCCCCGCTCGGCCTCGAGGCCCTTCTCACCGATGCCGGCTGGTTTGAGGGAGGCTGGCCCAGCGGCGCCGGCAACTGGACGCCCCGCCACGACGCCTACCCGAACGGCATGGCCCCAGTCGCCGCGGCTGCCCGTGACGCCGGGATGATCTACGGCCTCTGGTTCGAGCCCGAGCGTGTCGTCGCAGGCACCGCCGTCCACAAGGCCCACCCCGACTGGTGCCTCGGCAGCCAGGACGCCCCCGAGGGCACCTACCTCCTCAACTTCGGCCTCCCGGCGGTTCAGGAGTACTTCTTCGGCATCGTCAAGGGTTTCATGGACCTGCCGGGCTTCCGGGTCTATCGCCAGGATTTCAACATGGACCCGCTGGCCTACTGGCGCCACGCCGACGCCCCGAATCGCCAGGGCATCACGGAGATGAAGTACGTCGAGGGCCTCTATGCCTACTGGGAGCGTCTCGCCACGGCCTGGCCCGACAGCTTCCGCGAGGGCTGTGCCAGCGGGGGCCGCCGCATCGACCTCGAGACGGTCATGCATTTCCACTGCAGCCAGAAGACCGATTACTGGTTCGACCCCGAGGTCGACCAGGCCAGCGTCTGGGCCCTCAGCCAGTATCTGCCGGGCAACGCCTTCGTCGCCCACCTCGCGACGCTGGACGACTACCACTTCTACTCGGCGATGCCGTCATCCCTCTGCCTCGGCTGGATAACTGACGACCCGAAGTTCGACTTCGCCACGGCCCACAAGCTGGCCGACCGCTACCGCTCCGTCCGCCACCTCCTCCTGGGCGCCTGGTATCCGCTCCTCCCGCAGACCCGCGACCGGGCGACCTGGCTCGCGTCGCAGTACCACCGCCCCGACCTCGGCCAGGGAATGGTCCTGATCTTCCGCCGCCCCGAGAGCCGTTACCGCCAGGCCGAGCTTGTGCTTCACGGCCTCAAGCCCGCCGCGACCTATGAACTGACGCGCGAGTCAACTGGGGAGAAGACGCGGGCAACTGGGTCGGAGCTGATGTCCGGCTATCTTGTAACCCTGCCCACCCCCGCCAGTGCTGACATGATTCGTTACCATGAGGTACAATAAGACTTCACGACAGGCTGGCGTGGGAGACGAACACCATGGGCCTAACCTACACTGTCTTGCTCGTTCCCGATCCCGAGGGCGATTTCGGGGTCGAGGTACCGGCTCTGCCTGGCTGCTTCAGCCGCGGAAGGACGGTCGGCGAGGCCCTGCGCAATGCGGAGGAGGCGATTCACTGCTACCTTGCCAGCCTCCTCGACGATGGCGAGCCCTTGCCCGAGGAGACAGGCCCCATCTCGATCGATACGGCTGGTATCGCTGAGGGACTGCTCTTCAAGGTCAGCGTCGCCCTAGAGGACGTCACCGAAGCGAAGGCGGCTTAACGCCGGATGCCCAAGCTCCCGCGCGTGAACGCGGCCAAGATGGTCCGCGCGCTGGTCCGAGAGGGCTTCACCAAGCGGCGGCAAGAGGGAAGTCATCTGACCCTTCGTAGGGCCAGTGACGGTGTACGCGTCGTCGTTCCGATGCATCCTGGCGACCTTCCCGTCCATGTAGTTCACAGCATCCTCAAGCAGGCCGGCCTGACGCCCGACATCTTCAACTAGGGCTCAGCCGTTAACAGGAGACGATCGATGAAGTTGCGCTATTCCGGCAATCGCCGACCTTACCACCGCCCTCTCGGCGGCATCTTCACTGTCCTCTTAGCCGCCGCCGCCGCCCTCTTGCTCTTCGGTGGCTCGGCCACGCCTTCCCCCCAGCATCGCATCGCCCTGATGACCCCCACCACCGTCATCGCCGCCGCCCCCAAGATCCCCACCGACGCCGATCTCTACTGGCAGCGCGCCAAGCTCGAGATCGACAAGTCCTCCGCCGAGCTCAAGGCCCAAAACGACGCCGAGCTTTCCAAGGGCCTCCGCTTCCCCAAGCTCATGCACGGCGATCTCAGCAAGCGCCAGGTCGCCCTCACCTTCGATGACGGCCCTCATCCCGGCTACACGATCAAGATCCTCGAGATCCTCAAGCAGTACAACGCCCACGCCACCTTCTTCCTCGTCGGCGAGCAGGCCGAGCGCTATCCCTACCTCGTCCGCGCCGAGGTCGCCGCGGGTCACGTCGTCGCCAATCACACCTATCACCACGTCAATCTCACCAAGATCCCCTTCGAGGCCGTCGCAACCGAGATCAAAGCCTGCGGCGAGGTCCTTCGCGACATCACAGGCACCAGCCCCTCCTTCTTCCGCCCGCCCGGCGGCGATTACGATGCCTCGGTCGCCCGCGTCGTCGACACTCTCGGCTACACGATGGTCCTCTGGACCGACAACCCAGGCGACTACGAGATGCCTTCCAGCCAGACCCTCGAGGCCCGTGTGCTCAATCACATCCGCCGCGGCGGCATCGTCCTCCTCCACGACGGCATTCAGCAGACCATCGACATCCTCCCCAACGTCCTCAAGTACCTGAAAGCTAGAGGGTATGAGCTTGTCACCGTCGAAGATATGGTTGGAGGGGGCAGTAAAGCCGCCTCCGGCTCGCACAGAGGTGGTTGATTGTGAGGGGTGGATACTACTCGCTTGTCCTGTTCATCTTCGTGGCGACCTGCCTTAGTGTGGTCCCCGCCGCGCTTTCCTTCGCCCAGTTCCCCGACACGCCCGACCAGGTCGGCGCCTGGACCGGTGGCGCCCCCGTCGTCTACTCCGGCCGCGGCCTCACCAAGTACATCGACGGCGCCGCCGAGGTCTACTTCGCGTACAACTTCCGCTCCGTCGTCTCCCGCACCTACACCGCCCCGCCCCCCGAGCAGCCCATCACCCTCGACATCTTCGACATGGGCGGCTCCTACGATGCCTACGGCGTCTTCACCTTCGAGCGCCAGGAGGTCACCGCCGGCCTCGGCCAGGGCTCCGAGTATGCCGCCGGCCTCCTCCGCTTCTGGAAGTCCAACCTCTTCGTCTCCGTCTACACTCCCGCTGAGACTCTTGCCAGCCACGACGCCATCTTCGCCCTGGGCAAAGCCGTCTCCGCGGCCATCACCGACCGCGGCCCCGAACCTCCTCTCATCAGCGCCCTCCCGCGCGGCAACCTCCGTAGCCGGAGCATCCGCTACTTCCACAACTTCGCCCAGCTCAACTACCAGTACCAGCTCTCCACGCGCAACATCCTCGAACTCGGCTCGGCCACCAACTGCGTTCTCGGCACCTACGACTACGGGGCCAGCCCCTCCCACGCCCTGGTGATCAGTTACCCCAGCCCCCGCGCCGCCGACAACGCCTACTGGTCCTTCCTCCGCGGCTACTCGCCTCACGGCCTCCCCAACGAGTTCGCCATCGCCGGCCGAGGATGGTTAGCCGTCCACGTCCAGGGGAACATGGTCTATGTCCTCCTCGATTTCCCCGACCCGACGACCCTCGAGCGCGCCATGGACGTCTCTGATCTCAGAGTCTGGAGGCAGCTACACTGATGAGTGATCACGACGGCGCCCTCTCCCGCCGCGACTTCCTGCGAGGTGTCTCAACCGCGGCCGCCGTAGCCGCCGCCTCAGGCCTCTCCACCGCTGTTTCCCGCGCCGCCGGCTCAGCCGCCACCGCCCCCGCTGCCGCAGCCGAGAAGCGCGCCCGCGTGGTCCTCATCCGTGACGAAGCCGCTGTCGCCGCCGATGGCACGGTCAACGCCGAGGTCGTCGGTCACATGCTTGACGAGGCGGTCGCCAAGCTCCTCGGCGTCAGCACCGCCCAGGCCGCGTGGGCTCAGCTTATCAAGCCCACCGACACCGTCGGGATCAAGTCCAACGTCTGGACGCCCATCCGCACGCCCGAGTCCGTCGAGCAGGTCCTCCGCCAGCGCGCCATCGACGCCGGCGTGCCTGAGGCGAGCATCACCATCACCGACCGCGACGCCCGCAAGCTCCTCACCGACTGCACGGCCCTCCTTAACTGCCGCCCGGCCCGCGCGCACTTCTGGGCGGGCATGGGCGGGTGCGTGAAGAACTACATCATGTTCTCGGACAACCCGTCGCAGTACCACCCCAACGCTTGCGAGGACCTCGCCAAGGTCTGGGATCTGTTCGCTGCGAAGAAGAGGACGCGGCTGAACATCCTCCTCCTCCTCACGCCGCAATTCGTCTGCCGAGGCCCGCACAACTTCGATCCGCGCTACGTCTGGTCTTACCGTGGGCTGCTGATGTCGACGGATCCGGTGGCGGTGGATGCGCTGGGCGCGCACCTGCTACATCTGAAGCGGATGGAGGTCTTCGGGGAGGAGCAGCCGGGGACACCGACGTCGCACATCGGCTTCGCGGACCTCAAGTACGGGTTGGGCGTCTCCGACCTCGCGCGCATCGACCTGATTAAGCTCGGCTGGTCCACCGACATCCTTCTCTAGCCTTTCCGCTTGCTGTAGGGCGGGGCTTTACGCCCCGCCGCGCCTTGCTCACTTCGCCATTACTTCGACCACCGCGACTCCCCTCTCCGCCACATCCACCTTCACCGCCCCGTCCTCCATCCTCGCCTCACCCAGCCACGCCTTCGCCTCACCGATCTGCCCGCCCTTCAGCCGCACCGTCACCTTCGTCGCCGCGTGCTCGTTGTTCGATATCGTGACGATGTACCGCCCCTTGTCCGCCCCCACGTTGACCAGCCACTGCACCGGCGCCCCCTCAGCCTCCACGCTCACCGGGCTCAGGCTTTGCAGGTACGGCGCGATGCCTTCGGTGAACGCCCGCAGCAGCTTGTGCTTAAGCGGGACGTCGACGCCCGGCTGTTTATCCTCGGTCTCAGCGGCGACGAAGGACGGTGCCGCGCACGTGATGATCTTCCCTTTCCCCGACGCATGGACCCACAGGATCCCGTCCCCATGCTCGCTCAGGGCCACGGTCTCCGCGCCCGACGGCTTCGCCACGGCATAGCTGTAGGGTTCTTCCTCGAGAACTCGCCCATCCGCCGTCAGTACCGATCTCTGCGCGGCCTTCCTCTCGCCCCCGAAGCTCACTCCGCTCATCTTCTCACCCAGCGCCATCGCGGTAGCGGCATCGCACACGACCTCGCCCCCGCCGTCGACGAACTCCCGCAGCCGCCGCACCGTGCCGTCATCCATCGTGACCTCTCCCATCACGACGACTGTCTGGTAGCGTCGCAGGCACTCGGCCGTCGCGTCCGACTCGATCACATCGAACATGTCCCCGTACGGCGTTGCCGTGAGGAACCCGCGCTCATCCTTGTAGTAGCTCCCGTCTTGATATAGCGGCCACACCATCCGGAAGAACGCGTCGGTGGCATAGTCCCCGCGCGAGTAGGGCAGGTTCCCCCACACGAGGTTGAGCGCCCCGGTATACAGATGCCTCGGCGGCGCCCACCCGCTGTCGCGATCGAGCATGACCCCGACCGGCGCATAGAGCACGCCCCGGTCCGCATGCGCCTTGGCCCACTTCACCGCATCCACATAGTCCTGCCCGACCGGGCTCAGCTTCGGGACGCCCTGCGCATCCTTCTCGGCGGTGAAGTAACTCCCCTCGTACATGTTGCACGCCGACCCGTACATGTAGGTGACGTACATCAGCCGCTTCATCAGCTCTTCCGACGTCCCCTTGTCGGGCCCATGGTCCGGCCCCACGCTCGTATCGTCGCGGTACCCAAACCGGTTCCACACCGAGATGCAATTCCACGTGAGCGCGCCGAACTGCTTCGACGCCCCCCGCAGGAACGACCATTCCATGATGTCGCTGGGCAGGCCCTGCGCCGTCTCGAGGCCCAGTATCCGCTCCCCCTCCCGCGCGTACTCGTGCGAGAAGTTGAGGCTCCCCAGCGCCACCATCCGCCCGTAGAAGCTGTCCGTGATCTTCTGGTGCCAGTCGTCGAAAAGCTTGCGCGCCTCAGCCCTCGTCGCCGGCTTGTACTTCGGCGCGTACGTTCCGATGTACCGCCCGTCCTGCTCGCCCATCTCGTAGCCGAGGAACCGCCGCCCCAGGATCTGCACCATCTCGTCATTGGTCGCCTTCGGCACGACGGCGTCCCACTCGCTGTCGGGCACGTATCCCCACACGCTCATGAGCGAGAGGCCCCGCTGCATCACATCCCTGGCCATGTCCTGCCATCCCGGCCGGAGGAAGTAGCCGAGGTTCGGCTTGATGATCTTCCCGAAGTCGTAGTGGCCGAAGTAGAGGGCAAGATCCTCCGGGTTGATCCCGCACTGAGCCCCGCCCTGAAAGCCACCGCCGAAGTCCGCCCACGTCGCCGGGTCCTTGATCTTCGTCCACACCGACGGGTCGACCCGCTCGCGGTCACGGATCTGCGGGATGGTCGTCAGCGGCGCCTTCGCCCACCACTTCTCGCCCTGCCCGGCCTTCGCCCGCGCGGCCAGCGCCGCCGCATCCTTCTCCGCCCTTCCGGCTGCCGCACCCAGTGCCGCCCGGTCCATCTCCTTCACATCTACGGGGCAGGTCACAGCCACCTTCTCCCCGCCCACAGTCATCTCCACCGACGCAACCTGCCGCCCGGGCAGCAGCCATCCCGCCTGCGCCCCGGTGCTCAGCCTGATCTCCGTCTCGCCGACCGCGTTCTTCCGCCCGGCTTCGCTCATCGGCACGACCACCTTCGACCCGGTGATCAGCGTCGCCGCCACCTTCGCCGACCCCCACGCCTGCGGTAGATACAGGTTGACCTCCACCGGCTTGCCCGCCAGCATCGTCGCCCTCGCCGGCTCAAGCCTCGCCGCCCCGGTCCGCAAGCACAGCCCCAGCGCCTCCGCCGCCGTCAACGCCCGCACCGCAACCCCTCGCCCTTCCCACCTTCCCGCGCCCACGCTCAGGTCGATCTTCACCGCGCCAACACCGGTCGCCGGAGGCAAGTCGGCCTTCGCCGCCGTCGCCCTGAAGCGCCATACGTTCCCCGCCTGCTCCCACTCCGTCGCCAACTCCTTGCCGTTGAGCGTCACCGTATCCTTCTCCGGCGCGAAACCCACGAACCGCACCTGCTCGCCGTCGGCCATCGCCCACACCATCGCGCGCCCGCACCGCACGGCGACCGCCCCCGCGGCGTCGCCGTCAGCCTTTGCGATCGGCCACACCGGCACCGTCCCGCGCGTGCAGTCGTACGGCTGCTGCAGCGGGAGGAGCTTCGTCCCGATGCGCACATCACTGATATAGAGGGTGACCTTCGCCCCGCTGTTGACCGGCGCGGCGTTGTGCACGCTGAAGAACAGCTGCAGGATCTTCCCCGGCTCCGTCGGCGCCGGGATGCTCGGATTGTCGGCCCACCCCAGCCGGAAGTCCCGGCGGTTCGCCCGGACGATGCCAGCCTGGCCCACGGTCGGGGCGTCGCCCTCGTAGTCCCACCATCCGCCGCGGTCGCAGTGGAAGAAGATGCGCACGTTGGCGACGGCCCGATCGACGCAGTACTTCGCGCTGATGAAGTCGACGGGTTCCCACGCCACGGGTTCGGCGAAGGTGATGCACGCGCCCTTGTCGTACCAGCCGGCGGTGGACTTATCGTCGAGGCTGATCTTGAGGGCGGGGCCGTGGCCGAGAGGACTATCCTGGACGACGGTCATTTCGGGCTTGCTGTAGTTATCGTAGAAGCCCCACTCGGCTGGTATGCCGGCCGAGAAGTCCTGCGAGTAGACGAGGTCAGCGACCTCGGTCTGAGCGGGCACGCCCGCGAGCACAATCACCATCGCCAGGGCACTAAGCATCGTCTTCCCCCCGATCTTTGGCCTTTCTGCTTGCTGTAGGGCGGGGATTTATTCCCCGCCGCTCCTTCGCCCTTCGCCTTACTCGGTAATCAACACGCCCGTGATCGGGTGGAAATAGTGCACGATGCTCCACGTCAGCAGCACCACCGCGTTCCCCGCGATGATCCCGATGGCGGCCGGCCGCACCGTGTTGTAGGCGTGATAACCGCCGAACCGCTGCACGATCTTCCGCACGGTCCAGCCCACCACGATGGAGAACCCGTACCGGTCGCCCATCCACTCCGGGCCGCCGGCGATGGCGACGTAGGCGAGCGGGTGGAAGAACCACCACGTATAGCGCTGCCGCATGATCTGGAGGAAGAGGGTGAAGCCCGCGCCGAGGGCCATGTTCGCGTAGTTCGCCCCGGTGAAGATCTGCGGCGCCTGGAGGAACTGGACGAGGCCCGACCCGAAGCCCACGAAGGCCGTCTTCGGCCACCACCCCAGGTCGGGCACCGACCGCGAGTAGATGGCGTACAGCGCCGACGGGTGCGATGCGAACAGCGCCACCACCAGCGCCGCGAAGATCATGATCGCCGTGGATCGCGGATGTAGGTCAGCGAGGTCGCCCACCTTGTACCCTTGCAGAATGTTGGCCATGGTGCTCGAGGCGCTATCGCCCATCTTCGACCCGAGGTATCGCAGGATCGTCGTCGTCCTCGCCCCGACGATCTTCGGCCCGAAGATGCGGTTGACTTCCTGATCGGGCGGGATGAAGGGCGTCCACACGGCGAACATGCCCCCCTCGGCCACCAGTCGCGTGAGCACCGTGCTGCTCACGAGGTACAGCAGCAGGAAGACCCCCGTGTACCACATCCCCGCCCCGGCCGTCCGCGCCCAGCCCAGGAACACCGCGACCGCGATCCAGAACCCCCAGAACGCCGTCCGGTACGACATCGGCTCGCGGCTGTCATCGATGCTCGCGTCGTTGTAGACGGCCTTCCGGTACACGTCCTTGATCTGCGCCCGCGCCAGCCACAGGTACACGCCCACGAGCAGCACGTACGCGCCGAGGCCTTGCTGGGTGAAGAAGTCGTCGTGGCTGCCGATCCCGTACCCCTCCCGCGCGACCATGACCAGCTTGCGGAAGATCCAGAAGAACCACAGGCTGAAGCCCATGTCGTCCTGGACGAGGTAGGTGATGCCCATCATCTCGAAGTACGTGTTGTACTGGAACCCGTTGAGCACGCTCCACGGCCGGCTGGGGAAGACCACGCCGATGTCGTTCATCAGCTTCGTCTCGGGGATGCCCGGGAAGTAGTAGTGCAGCGCGTTCTTGCTGTACAGGAGCACCGGCACGGCGAAGGCCATCCAGAACCACGGGCTGCGGAAGCACGCCGGCCACGCCGCCGTCGGGTTGTCGTACTGGATCATGTCCACCGGTATCCGCGCCAGGGGGAAGAGCACCCGTTCCTGATCGGCCCACCTCTTCCGGAACCACACTGCCAGGGTCATCTGGATGACGAGCACCGATATCAGCACCGGCGTCCACGCGAGCAGCGGCCAGACCCACGGCTGCCAGGGCATGCCTCGCCCCATCGGCACGCCTTGCATCGCCCACCGGATCGCGGGCGATTCCGGGTCCGTCGACGGAACCATCCACGCCGGCACGTACTGCATGAACGTCTCGACGTACTTGTTCTCCGGCGTCGCGTAGCCTTGCGCGCCGATCATGGTGAGGTAGAGATAGGTGACGAGTTGCTGGCCGGGGAAGCCGGCCATGACGAGGATGGCGACGTAGATGTAGGCCAGCCGCCGCGTGTTGAACCACTGGCGTTTGCGGAAGGCGATGACGAGGGCATTGAGGAGGATGAGGAGGAAGACGGGGTAGAGGGCGGCGCGGGGGAGGTGGCCGAAGCCGATGAGGTCATAGCGGACGAGGGCGGAGAAAGCGCCGCCGACGGCGACGGCGATGACCAGCACCATAGCGGCGATCCAGGTTGTCTTATCGGGAGCCCTTGGATCCATTGCGGTGAACGAGGTTATACCCTTTCCACCCCTCCCCCCGCAAACCGCGAGGACCCTTCGGCCCGGCCTTGTCGCTCTGCGTCGTCATCCTGCCTGTCCTGAGCCTGCCGAAGGAAGCGCACACCCCAACGCCCTAGGGTGACTTCCCCGCGAAGCGACGCGTAGCGTCGCCGAAGGACCTATGGTGGCGGCGTAACAACCCATCGCCCGCGAGGCCTTTGCCCTTCGCTTTTTCGCTCTTGGATGTCATCCTGAGGAAAGGCGTTTTGTGCCTGACGAAGGATCCCCCGGA
>PMZA01000329.1 GCA_003170595.1 Armatimonadota bacterium | reverse complement strand
CCGATCACAAGGGGTTCGGTGTTCGGGGCTGGCGCCTCGACGATGGGGTGCGATGCGGCGGGCTTCCCGTTGAGGTACAGGGTGATCTGCTTGGCCGCCTCGAAGACGACGGCGACGTGGCTCCACTTGCCTGCATCGATCGACGGGCCGACGAAGTTGAAGGGCCAGAAGGTGCCGCTGGTGCCGCAACCCTCGAAGGAGAGATGGCCGTCGGCGATGCCGAAGACGAAGGGGGCGGCGGCGTTGCCGAAGCGTTTCACGATCAAGCCTCGGCGGGCGTTGACCTTGTCGGGTTTGATCCAAGCGGCGAGGGTGAAGGAGCCCGGGTTGAAAGCGGCGCCGGCGTCGACGCGGAGATAGGACTTGCCGTCGAGGCGAAGGGCGCGACCTCCCGCGCGGCCGGTTGCGAAGTCGAGCTTGCCGACGCAGGTGGCGACGAAGCCGTGGGCGTCGTCATCGGGCACCGAGTCGCGGGTGGACTTCTCGAAGGACCACTGCATGACGGGCAACTGCGGGTCGGCAGCGGCAAGGGCGGCGACGGCAGCGGTGGAGTTCACAGCCATCTGCGCGGTGCGGACCATCCCGAAATGGTAGTTGACGAGCATGCCCTCATCGCCGCGATCGAGGACGAGCTTCGAGTACTCGGTCATGTAGGCGCGGCTTTCGGCGAGAGCCTTGCGTGCGAAGTCAGGGGCGGCGGCGAGCCTCTCGGGCGGGTCGGTGGGAGTGACGCGCGAGTGGGCGAGGTCCTGGATCGCGTCGAGATGGTACTGGGCGCACTGGCAACGGTTGGCGAGGTACTCGGCGCGGAGGCGAGGGCGACCATTGGGGAGGCCCGCGGCCAGTTCGGCGAAGGACTGGCGGGCTTTCTCGTAGAGGGCCTTCGCGGCGTCGACGTGGTGCTGATCGTAACCGCCGGTGTCGATGAAGTTGGCCTCGTAGCAGAAGCCGATGTTGAAGAGGTACTGGCGGCCATAGAGGGTGGCGGCTTCGAGGGCGTCGTAACCCTTGCGGGCGGTCGGGGCGTTGGCCGGGCCGAAGAGGCGGGCGAGGTAGCCGTTGAACCACGTGTCGTAATCCGCGGTCTGATCCCACGGGACTTCGGCGAGGCAGGCGGCGTCGGCCTCGAGCCCTGAGACGCGCCAGTGGTTCGCGGCCATCGTCGTGACCGGCAGGCCCTGCGCGTTGCGGACGCAGTCGAAGACGGAGTGCGGCCAGGACTCAGGGACCATCATAAGCCCGTCGAACTCGAGCCAGGTGAGTATGCCGAGTTGCATGTCCGCGCCACGGAAAGCGTCCCAGGTCGGCATCTGATCGGCCGTGCCGCGAGCGCCGTAGTCGACCATGAGTTGGAGGCGGCCGCCCTTCGGGATCATGACGCGGAGGGCGGGCGTGCACATCTTCACGGCCGGGCCCCAGGGGAGGTAGATGCCAAGGTTCGTCTGTTTGTGCCCGGCTGCGACGCGAGAGGTGATGCGCGGATCGGCGAGGACGTCGAGGGCCATGTCGACGTAGCGGAGGGTCGATACGACGGGCTGGTAGAGGCCGCCGGCGAGGGCGGAGGCCTCGGCCGGAGCGTTGTACGGGGCGAGGTTGACGCCGGCTTCACGCTGGGCGGCCATGGCTGCATCGTCGGGGTCGAAGGGAATGTTGTGCTTCTCGCAGAGGCGGCGGAGCTCGGCCTTGAGGTCCATGCCCGCGGGGGCGTCGCTCGATCCCTCGACCGAGATGATCTGATACTCGTCGGCCTGCGGGTAGGCGTCCATGCAAGCGAGAAGACGGGCGACGGTCATATCGCGCATCACTGCGTCGCGACCGCCGGGAGTGTCCTTCGCCCACTCATCGATGTGGGCGGCGATGTCACCGGGCGGGCCGAGGGGTTCGAAGGAGACGGCGACCTTGATGCCGCGGGCGTGGGCGCGATCCATGACGGCGCGCATGCGGGCCTCGGTCTTGAGGTAGAGGTCCTCGCCCTGCTGCATGCCATCCATCTCGGGCGGGAAATAGGTCGCTTTGTTGTGGATGAGCGATCGGCCGATCATGTCGGTCGGGAGGTCGTACTTGCCGCCGAAGAGATACGAGCCGACGAAGAAGGTGCCCGTGCGGGTGACGGCGTCGCGGTACTTGAACATGAACCACGGGTGCGCCGAGTAGAAGTGGAACATGAGGTAGTTGAACTTCATCCGCGCGATGCGGTCGACCCAGGTGAGGAAGTCGGGGAGGGAATAGGAGGACTGGTCCATCGGGAAATTGAGGTGGAGGCGGAGGCCGCGCTCAGCGAGGGAAGGCGTGCGGCGGACGTTGATGCCCGCGAAGGCGAGGGACGGCTTCTGCGCGGGGAGGACCTCGCCGGAGAACTCGAAGACCGCGCCGAAGTGTTCTAGTAAGGAATAGGCGGACCAGAGGCATGCGGCTGGTGAGCCTCCGACGATGGCGACCGCCGGACGGCCGTCGAACTTGCCTGAGCGGACGACTATCTCCTGATCGGCCAGGGGCGACGGGAAGGCGGGCGTGAAGTGGGCGAGGGAAGGATTGGAGGCGGGCGTGCCGAGGACGAAAGCTACGGAATCCGACGAGGGATTGGCAAGGAAGACGGGCTGGTCCGTGAGGCGCGAAAGGTAGGAGCGGAGTTCGGAGGCGGCGTACTTCTCGATCGGCGATGGACTTGGGCCGAGGACGATGTGGATCGGCGGCGCTGAAAGTGCGGGCGTTGCGATGATGAGGAAGGCAAAGACGAGCCCTGGGATGCGCATGATGAGCCGACCTCCGAAGGTAAGGGACCGCAGGATGAAGAAACGGACGGGCATGAAATTGACGGCGATGGTGGTCTTCGCGTTGATGGCGGCCGCACCTTCGATGGCCTTGGTGCTCGATGACTTTGAGGATGGCGACAGCGCGGGTTGGTCGCAGGAAGGCGCGTGGGAATACCGCGCCGGGTACTCGGTCGACATCGCGGCGCCGGGGTGCGGCAGCCGGTGGGCGCTGCGAGTGACGACGAAGGTGAAGGAAGGGTGGTGCGG
>PMZA01000073.1 GCA_003170595.1 Armatimonadota bacterium | reverse complement strand
CCTCATGCATAATCCGGGCTAAGCCGCAGCGCCTCATGAACGAGGGCCGGGGATCATCTCCCCGGCCCTCATCCTTTCCCGGCTAAGTATTCTGCGCGGCGCTCTCTACTGCTGATACTCCCCCGCCAGATGCGATCCCGCTCCCGTCACCGCAAGCTTCAACTGGAACGGCCGAAACTCGGTCTTGCACGGCTCGCCCGCCGCCAGAAGTATCACCCGCGCCCTCGGTCGCACCACTGCGCCGAAGACGTACGCCCTATCCCCCATCCCGCACGCGCAGATTGGGTCGGGCTCCCCGCAGTCGACCAAGGCCTCTTGAACGCCCTCGCCGGTATGAGGCTTCTCAGCCGCCAGCCGCGCGAGCCTATCCCGCACGCCATAGCTGTCCGCCGCCCACACCGCCCCATCCACGGCCTCGCGCACTGCCATATTATCGAGCCCTCGCGCGACCAGCACCGCCCGCTCCTTATCCGCCAGGATCGCATCCCACGGGCAGCACGCCAGCTTCGCATCGTCGAGAATCGCCAGCGCCTCATCGAGCGTCCGCGACTGTTGCAGCGCCATCCTCGCCACCATCGCCGACGGCAGGCCATCGGCCCGCGACTCATTGCTCTCCACCGGCGTCAGCGTCATCGCGATGCCGTGGCTGTTCACTCCAGCCACGCAGCCCACCAGCCCCGGCGCCCCGATCAGCAGCACCTCGGCCCTCCCCGGCACGTCGATCGCCGTGACCGCCACCGGCACGGCCGCCGGCAACTGCTTCGCCAGCGTCACCGCCACGGCCGGCCCGCCCGGAGCATCCGCGAAGGCCAGCGCCGCACCCTTCGCCCCACGCGGCAGCATCAGCCAGTTCATCATGAAAATGCTCGCCGCCGGTACGCCCGCCCCCTCCGCCAGGCCTTCCATCTCGGCCAGCAGCTCCGGCGCCTGAGTCTCCAGATTGGTCGCGATCATCTCAGGTTTGAGGCCACAGCACTGGCAGTGGCCGTCCTCGAATCGCTCCGGCACACCCAGCGCGCTGATGGCCTCTCGGATCTCGTCAGCCAGCTGCCTTCCTATCTCGGCGCCCGCCTCTCTCGGCTCACCGTACGCTCTAGCGAAGCACACGTTCTGCCTATTCATCTCAACCCTCCCAAGAGGCCGCCGGCGGCCTCAAACACGATCATCGCCTTAACCGTCTCGCCCTTCCTCACCGCATCGAGCGCCGCACTAATATCATCCAACGCATACCTGTGGCTGATCAGCTTCTCCACCTTCACCCGCCCGGTCGCGAGCATCGCCCGCGCCCGCGTGTCGGTCAGCGGGTTCGTGAAGGCCCCGCGGATCGTGATCTCATGATGGTAGATGTCGAAGGGCTTCAGCGGCAGCTCCAGCGCCGGGTCCTGCACGCCGAAGAACAGCACCGTCGCCCCACGTCGCGCGAGCCCCATCGCCGCCGCCGCAGCCCGCCCATTCCCAGACGCCTCGATGACCACCTGGGCCCCACCGTCGGTCAGTTCATCAACCTTCGCCCGCAGCGCAACCTCATCCAACCCGTTCGGATCGATCACCGCATCCGCGCCAAGCTCCATCGCCAGGGCACGCTTCTCTTCCCTCGGCTCGACGACAACCATCGGCGCCGACCCCGCATGCCGCGCAAGTTGGAGCAGTATGAGCCCGATGCTCCCGCCGCCGAGTATGACCGTCGGATCCCCCGGCATGATCTCAGCCACATCGATCCCATGCAGGCAGCACGACGTCGGCTCGAGCATCGCCGCCGCATCGACCGTCGCGCCCGCGGGCATGACCAGCGTCTGCGCCTCGGGCGCCGTCATGTACTCAGCGAACCCGCCCGGGCTGTCGAGGCTGACCGCCTTCATGTCCGGGCACAGATGCGGCCGCCCGCGCAGGCACCAGTAGCACGCCCCGCACCCGGCGTTGGGGTTCACGCCCACGAGGTCGCCTACCCGCACCTTCGCGACGCCCTCGCCCACCGCCTCGACCCGCCCGGCGATCTCATGACCGGCCCGCACAGGATAGCCGCGTGCAAGAAACTCGCCCGCCTGGATGCGCAGGTCCGTCCCGCACACGCCGCACTCGAGCACGCGAAGGAGCGCCTCGCCCGCGCCGGCCACCGGTATCGGCACGTCCTCGACGGTGATTGTATGGTCCTCGTGAAATAGCGCTGCCTTCAATTGAACTCCTCCGGGAGACCACCTGTGGTGGTCTCGGCGCGAGGTAGGTTCCGCGGCCTGTCGAAGAGTCCTTCGGAACAGGTCGCCAACGGTCGCCGTCTAACCGCCCGACTTGGGGCGATCTGCCCTACGTGCCTTACCCCGGGGAGGGGTTCGACATGAAGCAGGCCGAGCAGTTCAATCTTCGCGCAGTACGCGCCGCCTGGGCGATCATCGCTCTCGGCGCCCTCGCTTTCATGTTCAGTCTCGTTGGCGCCGAAGAGTCCGCCCTGCCGTCCCTGGGCATCCACATCGTCGCACCCAAGTCCTTCCTCTCCGACAGCACCGGCGCCGTCAGCATTATCGCCACCGACCACGCCCACAATCAGCCCGCCGCCGGAGCCACCGTCACCGTCCGCCTCGCTTCCGCCGACGGCAAGACCGGCACCCAGCTAGTCCGCGGCAAGACGGACAACCGCGGCACCCTCGACGCGCGCTTCAAGATCCCGGCCCTCGAGCCCGGCAACTATTCGATGCACGTCGAGGCCACCTTCGGCCGCTCCCACGACGCCGTCGATGAGGATGTCCAGATTCGCAAGGCCTACAAGCTCCTCCTCGTCACCGACAAGCCCCTCTATCAGCCGAGCCAATCAATCCATATGTGCGCCCTCATCCAGCGCGAGCCCGACCTCAAGCCCGCCGTCGGCCCCTGCCTCTTTGAGGTCCGCGACGGCAAGGGCAACAAGGTCTTCAAGCGCGAGGTCAAGACCAACGACTTCGGCGCGGCCTGGGCCGACTTCGACCTCGCCGATGAGATCAACATGGGCGACTACGAGTGCAAGGCCACCTTCGCCGACGCCGACGCCTCCAAGACCGTCGCGGTGAAGCGCTACGTCCTGCCGAAGTTCAAGGTGACCGCCACCACCGACCGCGACTTCTACCTCCCCGGCGCCAAGCTCTCCGGCACCGTCTCCGCCGGGTACTTTTTCGGCAAGCCCGTCGCCGCCGGTAAGGTCCGCATCACGGCCCGCACCTTCGACGTCTCCTACACCCAGCTCTCCGAGGTCACCGGCGACACCTCCGCCGACGGAACCTACGCCTTCAACCTCGACCTGCCCACCCACTTCGTCGGCCAGCCCCTCGAGCAGGGCAACGCCTTCGTCGAACTCACCGTCGCAGTCACCGACACCGCCGACCACACTGAGAAGATCACCGTCACCAAGCCCGTCGCCGCCCAGGAGCTTCAGATCCACTGCGTCCCCGAGGCCGGCCATCTCATTCCCGGCGTCGCCAACAACATCTGGGTCCTCGTCAGCGATCCCACCGGCCAGCCAGTACCGGCGCAGGTCCGCCTCGACAACGTCGTCGCCGACAAGCCCTGGCGCGTCGACTGGTCGCGCACCACCATCGACACCGACGACCTCGGCATCGCCCAGGTCACCCTCACCCCCAGCGCGCCCGAGGATCAGGGCGGCGGCGCACAACCCGGTATGGGCGGTGGTGGTGGCATCGGCGGCGGTGTCGTCGGCCCCATGGTCCGGCGCCGCGGCGGAGGAGTCCCGCAGCCGCCAACTGTGCCCACCGGCCCCATCCACCTCTCCGTCATCGCCCGCGCGAAGGACGGCCGCCTCGCCAGCACCACCTCCGACCTCGCCGTCGGCGCCACGATCGACAATGAGAGCCTCCTCCTCCGCGCGGACAAGGGCATCGCGAAGGTCGGCCTGGACGCCGGCTTGCCGGTGATCTACGGCGTCGAGAGCGGCTACGTCTACTTTGACGTCATCAAGGATCGCCAGACGATGCTCACTCGCTCCGCCGACATGCGCGGCGGCCGCGCCTCGACCGATATCTCCCTCGGCCCCGAACTCGCCGGCACCGTGTTCATCAGCGCCTACCGCCTCACCCGCGTAGGCAACACCGTCCGCGACACGCGCGCGCTCATCGTCACGCCCGCCTCCGACCTGAAGATCCAGGTCCATCCCGGCGCGGACACCTTCCGCCCCGGCCAGCCGGCGCAGGTCGACTTCGACGTCCGCACCTCCACCGGACAGCCGGCCCAGGCCGCCCTCGGCGTCAGCATCGTCGACGAATCCGTCTTCGCCCTCCAGGACATGCAGCCCGGCATGGAGCGCGTCTATGCCTACCTCGAGGAGGAGCTTCGCAAGCCCCGCTACGAGATCCACGGCCTCGAGCTGCCCGTCATCATCGCCAAACCCTTCCCGGTCTACGATGCCCGCCACCAGCGCGCGGCCCAGTTCATGCTCGCCTCGGTTGACGTGCCGAGCCCCGACCTCGTCGTCAAGGATTCCTACGCCGACCGCCTCGCCAAGGCCAAGGCCGACTGGTCCACGAAGCTCGAGCCCAAGCTCATCATCCTCCAGCGCGCCATCACCAAGTATCAGCAGGAGCACCAGCAGCCGCCCACCATCAAAGAGGGCCTCAAGCCTCTCCTCGACGGCGGCTATCTCAAGGCCGACGACATCACCGACCTGTGGGGTCACGCGATGAAGGTCGAGCCGGCCTACCCCGGTCAGGACCGCCTCTATTCGGCGATCCTTCTCAGCGCCGGCCCCGACGGCGAGTTCGGCACCGATGACGACATCCTCGTCGCCGGTCGCTGGGGAGGCGGCGGCGGCTTCGGCGGAGGTCGTGGAGGCGCAGTCATGCTCGGCGCTCGGCGAGCCGTGGAACGCGACGGCGCCATGCCCATGGCCGCGATGGCCACCATGGAAGAGGCGAAAGGTGCAGGCATGGCTGGCCCGGGAGGTCCCGCGGGCCCAGAAGGTGCCGCCGCCAAGCCCGCCGTCCGCGTCCGCGAGTTCTTCCCGGAGACGCTGCTCTTCAAGCCCGATCTCATCACCAACGAGCAGGGCCACGCGTCCGTCCAGTTCCCGATGGCCGACTCGATCACGACCTGGCGCCTCACCGCGCTCGCCAATTCCGCGAAGGGCGACCTCGGCTCGACCGACGCCCCTCTCCGCTGCTTCCAGGATTTCTTCTGCGACATCGACCTCCCGGTCGCCCTCACGCAGGGCGACGAGATTTCCATCCCCGTCGCGGTCTACAACTATCTCAAGGATCGCCAGACCGTTAAGCTGAAGATCGAGCAGGAGGACTGGTTCACCCTCTCCGGCGATCCCGAGGTCTCCCTCGACCTCGGCCCAAACGAGGTGACCTCCCGCCGCTTCACGATCAAGGCCACCAAGCTCGGCGATCACAAGCTCACGGTCTACGCCTACGGCTCGAAGATGTCCGACGCGATCAAGCGCTCCATCCGCGTCGAGCCCGACGGCAAGGAGTTCACCAGCGCAAGCAACGGCCGCCTCGCCGAGTCCTCCGCGGTCTCCATGGACATCCCCGCCGAGGCCATCGACGGCGCGAGCCATCTGCAGGTCAAGATCTTCCCCGGCGTCTTCTCGCAGGTCGTCGACGGCCTCGACGGTCTCCTCCAGATGCCCTTCGGCTGCTTCGAGCAGACGACATCCGCCACCTATCCGAACGTCCTCATCCTTGACTACCTGCGCTCGACGAAGCAGGTCACGCCCGAGACGCAGATGAAGGCCGAGGGCTTCATCAACTTCGGCTACCAGCGCCTCGTCGCCTACGAAGTACAGGGCGGCGGCTTCTCCTGGTTCGGCGACGCCCCGGCCAACAAGCTCCTCACGGCGATGGGCATCATGGAGTTCTACGATATGGGCCAGGTCTTCCCCATCGACGAGAACCTCATCCCGCGCACCCAGCGCTGGCTCCTCAGCCAGCAGTCGGGCGACGGCTCCTGGGACGCGGACAAGGCCTATCTCCATCAGGAATCCTGGCAGCGTCTCCAGAACGCGAAGCTCCTCCCGACCGCCTACATCACCTGGGCGCTGGCCTCGACCGGCGAGAAGTCTCCCGCCACGCGCAAGGCCTACGACTACGTCCGAGCCCATGCCGCCGAGGCCGAGGATCCCTACCAGCTTGCCGTCCTATGCAACGGTCTCGCCGCCGGCGACAACGCCTTCAACAAGGGCGACCTCGACGACGCCACGATCTCCTGCTTCGACAAGCTCCTCAAGCTCGCCAAGCATGACGGCGAGAAGATGTGGTGGGAGAGCCAGATGACCGGCTTCACTCAGAGCCGCGGCAGTGGTGCCGACATGGAGGCCACCGGCCTCGCCGCCATCGCCCTCATCAACGCCGGCCGCTACGGCGCCGACGCGACGCAGGTGCTCAACTACATCACCAGCAAGAAAGACGCGGGCGGCACGTGGGGTTCAACGCAGGCGACGATCCTCTGCTTGAAGGCCATGCTCCTCGCCCAGAAGGGCGCGACCCAGAAGGCCTCCGGCACCGTCGCCATCACGGTCAACGGCAAGGACGCCGGTTCCTTCGAGATCACGCCGGAGAACGCCGACGTCGTGCGCATGGCCGACGTTCAGCAGGGCCTCAAGCCCGGCCAGAACGACGTGAAGATCGCCTTCAAGGGCCAGGGCTCGATGCTCTACCAGGTCTCGACGAAGTACTACCTGCCCTGGGCGCGCGTCGAGAAGCCGGCGACGCATCTCCTCGATATCGGCATCGAGTACGACAAGACGAAGCTCGCCGTGGACGACACCGCGACCGCGCATGTGCACGTGAAGAACAACGCGCCCGGTCAGACGAGCATGATCCTCATCGACCTCGGCCTTCCGCCCGGCTTCGAGGTTGAGGCCGGCGACCTCGCGGAGCTTGTCGGGGAGAAGAAGATCAGCAAGTTCAACCTCACGGGGCGCCAGGTCATCGTCTACATCGAGCAACTCGACGCGGGGCAGGAGGTCAGCTTCGACTACCGCGTGAAGGCGCGCTTCCCGGTGAAGGCGAAGACTCCGGCGACGACGGCGTACGAGTACTACAACCCGGACAACCGCGCCGAGTCTCAGCCCGCAGACATCACGATCACGGAATAGCCGACCCCCTCGGTTTGGCTTGCGGAGGGGCCGCATACAAAGGGCGCACGCTAAGCGTGCGCCCTTTTGAATCCGGCCCTCTTTCCTTCTTAGCACTCGGCGCGTGATAGACCCACGCCGCACACCAACAACCTACCGCCTCCGCCGTCAACGCTGTCATCCTGAGAAGAGCAGCACTGCGTGCTGCTCAGAGCGACGGTTTCTGTCGCCGAAGGATCTCCTTTTGGCTTTCCTGGCGTTCAGCACTTCAACTTGAAGCACCACGCATGTCCGCACGGCGCCTCATCCGGGCCCAGCCTCGGCGTCTGTATCCGCACCTTCCCGCCCTCGACCTGCGACGCGACCGTCCCATATCCGAGCATCTCCACCTCAACCTCCGCCCCCGGCGCCTCGACGATCAGTTCCTCCCCAGGCCACTTCAGGCAGATCGCATACGTCGCATCCTTCCCCTGCGTATACCGCACATCCCCCTCCGCCGCCGTCCGCCCCTTCGTCGTCCCACGTATCGCCTCGCCATTCACCGCGAGCCATTCCCCAAGCTGCAGCAGCCGCTCTTCCTGGATGACCGGGATGCGCCCATCCGCCGTCGGCCCGACGTTCAGCAGTAGCCCGCCGCCCCGGCTCACCTTCTCGATGAGCAGATGTATGAGCGCCTTCTCGCTGAGGTAATCGCTCGTGTCCTCGTTGCGGTTGTACCCGAACGACGTCCCGACCCCGCGGCACTCAGCCCACGGATGCGTCTCCTCGAATTCGATCTTTTCCTCATGCGATATCTCGTCATACTCCGGCGTGAAGAACCCCCCGTGCTTTCCCATCGTGTTCTCGCCCTCGGGGCTATACCCCCACCGGTCGTTGACCGCGATGTCATCGCGAACGCTCGATTCGTTGAACAGCCACGCGAGGAATTCGCGGCTGCGCCAGGTCTCCGTCGTCGCGGTCCAATGCCCATCGGGGAAGAGCACCGCCGGCTTGTAGCGCTCGACGATGTCCTTCATCTGCGGGAGCATGTGCTCCTCGACGTAGCGCGGATAGTCGCGCTCCTCGGCGGTGATGAGTTCGCTCGTCCACGGGTGGAACCACTCGCTCAGCGAATAGTAGAGCCCCATCCGCAGCCCCTTCGCCCGCACAGCCTCGCTCACCTCAGCCACGAGGTCGCGATGCGGCCCGACCTCCACGCTGTTCCAGTTGTGAGCCTGCGCGCTCGGCCAGAGGCAGAACCCGTCGTGATGCTTGGTCACGAGGACGACATACCCCGCGCCCGAACGCGCGAAGAGGTCGGCCCACCGCTCGGGCTCGAAGTTCTCCGCGCGAAAGCCCGCGACGAAGTCGGTGTACTTGAACCGCTCGCCGTACGTCCGCCGGTGATAGTCGTAGACCTCGCTGTTCGGGTTGAGCATGTGCATGCCGTACCACTCGGCGTACGCTTCGCCGGGCGTGCGGACCCGAGCGCGCTTAGGCCCCCACGCGGGCACGGAATAAACGCCCCAGTGGATGAAGATGCCCAGCTTCGCCTCGTTGAACCACGCCGGCGTTGGCCGGCTATCGAGCGATTCCCACGTCGGTTCGTACGTTATGATCGCGCCTCTCTCTTGCTCATCACTCGCAGCGCCGTCTTGATCTGCTCGATCGTAGGTGGGCAACCAGGCACACTCTCCGTCTCGTCCCACGCGGAGAACGTGCACCCGCCCACGGCGAGGTCGGGCCAGTCGCCTTCAGGCACGCGGCCGATCACGATGTACCCGCGCAGGTCGTCGGCCTCACCCGCGCCCTTCATCTCGCCCAGCGCGGTGAAGAGATTCATGAGGCATCCGCTGCACGCCATCTCGGCGTTGATGCGCAAGTTCGGGAATCGCCCGTGGGCCTCGTCATACGGCCGCGCGAAGTTGCGCCTCAGGCCGAGCAGTTCCTCGGCGCCAAGATTCGTCCGCGCCGCAATCGCATCAATCCCTCCGGGCACCTGCCCCAGCCCCAGCGTCTCCGCCTCACGCAGATACCTCACCTGCGCTGGCTCGAGTCCCATCAACCAGTTCGCCACGACGTCCACCTCGAAGGGCGTCGTCCCGACGATGACGAGCCCCAGGTCCACCGGCGTCGCGGCCGACGGCCCCATCCCTTCGTACGCCGTCGTCGCATCCATGATCGTGATGTGCGGCCTGATGATCTTCGCCAGCGCGGCGATCGCGAGGTGCAGGTCCATCGTGTGCAGGTCCCGTTTGTCCCTAGGCCTGATGCATCCCTTCAGATTCTTGATCGCCAGCGTCGTCGCCACATTGAAGTGCGTCTTCATCACCGGCGCGTCGATGACGACATCCGCCCACGCGAGCCACTTGGTCACGCCAATCGTCTTCGGCAGCGCGCGCAGGCCGGGCTCGATGAGGTCGTACTCGCCCTGATGGAAGCTGACGAGTTCGACGCCCACCCGCCTGCACACCTCGGCCACGCCGATGCACTCGTAGTACTCGCTCGAATCCTCCATCCCATAGAACGGCCCATCGCCTACGACGACTTCGCCCGCTACTCGCTCCCTCACCTCACGCACGAGCGCCTCGACAAACTCCGGCGACGTGTACCCCTCGCCCCCGTGGAAGTTGGGCTTGATCAGTATTTTCGCCCCCGGCCGCAACACCTCGCCCAGTCCCGTCGCCTCCAACCCCGCCGCGATCGCCCCCTGCGTCCCTCCATGGTCCTTCGTGGCCACCACGGCCACCAATGAACGCTCGTTCATATCTTGTCTCCGTGCATTGCCATGTACCGGGTCATCAGCTTCGGCAGCGTCATCCTCGGGCGCCAGCGAGCGGCCTCAGCAAACAGCCGCGTCTCATACCAGAACTGCAGCTCCGGCGCGTTGATCCCGAGCATGCGAAAGAACGCCTTCGCGCCGGGATAGTATTTCTCCCACGCGTCCTCGGCGTCGCCGAGAACCATCGCCGCATCCTCCGCCTCGAAGGGCCAGTCGACGCCGGCGATGTCCCGGGAGAACTTGCCCTCCATCTTCAGCGCGCCGTCAAACGCCTCGGCCATGTCGAGCGGATCGAAAAGCCGCTGGCCTCGTGCCGCGGCGATGACAAGCGTCGGCCAATCCACCGACCGCCACTCGATGACGCCCTTCGGCCCGATCTCTCCGCACGTGTCGTACCCGCACAGCCTGAGGACCTGCACGCGCATCGGCGTATTCCGCGCGACATACTCCGCGCCGATCTCGCCCACATACTTCGCGTGGCCATACGGGCAGATCGCCTTCGCCGGCGTGTCGACGGTGATCGGATACGTGCCTTCCTCCGGCCCATGCCCGGTCGCCCACACCGTCGACGCGTAGACGAAGTTGTCCACTCCCGCCCGCGCGGCGGCATCGAGCATCAGCGTCGTCGCGGTCGCATTGACATCCATGAACTGCCGCAGCGTGTAGTCGAAGGGCAGCAGCGCGGCCAGATGCAGCACGGCATCAACGCCCTGCACCAGCTCGTCGACCGCGCCATCGTCGAGCAGATTCGCGCGCACAAACTCACACGGCGGCGCGGCCTCGACGATATCGGTCGCGCGCACGTCATGGCTATCGGCGAGAATTGGCACGACCGCCCTGCCTATCTCGCCTGCGGCTCCGGTGATGAGAAGCTTCATGTGGCTTGATCCCTCCGCCCGCGCAGGATAACGGTTTCCTCCGCCGAAGTCATCCCACATCAGAGGAGGCCACCCGATGAAGGTCTACATCGTCACCGACATGGAAGGCATCAGCGGCGTCAACCGCGAAGAGATGGTCAACCAGGGCGCCGGCGAGTGGTATGCCCAGGGCCGCCGCCTCATGATGGCCGACATCAATGCCGCCATCCGCGGCGCCTTCGACGGCGGAGCCACCGAGGTCCTTGTCTGCGACGGTCACGGCGGCGCACCGCATCTCATCCTCGAGGACATGGACGAACGCGCCGAGTATGCTCGCCCTGGCGACCCCATCCTTTACGGCCTCGACTCTTCCTACGACGCGATGTTTCTCATCGGCACTCACGCGATGGCCGGCACGCCCGAGGCTTTCCTCGATCACACGCAGTCCTCCCTCGCCTGGTACAACTATTTCGTCAACGGGCGCAAGTTCGGCGAGATCGGCCAGGAGGCAATGGTCGGCGGGCACTTCGGCGTGCCGCTGATCCTCGCCACCGGCGACCACGCGGCCTGCGCCGAGGCGCACGATCTACTCGGCGACGACATCGCCACTGTCGAGGTCAAGAGCGCGATCGGCCGCCAGTGGGCGCGCTGCCTCCACCCCCGCGTTGCCCAGGAAGCGATTCAGTCCGGCGCGGCGCAGGCGATGAAGCTCGTCGGCAAGGCGAAGCCCTTCAAGATCGACCTGCCCGCGACGGTTCGCCTCGAGCTTTACCGCACGGACATGGCGGACGGCTACGCGGGCAGTCATCGCGTTCGCCGCGTCGGCCCGCGCGAGATCGAGTTCACGGCGGAGACCCAGGCTGAGATTCTTTCGTTCTCCTGACGCTCCTGACGCGCCCGATCGCAGGGCCCGGACCCACAGGGTCCTTCTCATCGTCGCGCGCGTAGCCTTGCTGCACGCCATCTTCCTCGGACTGGCTGCGCATCTCACCGCCCTGCCGGCGATAGCGCTCGCCCTCGCCTTCCCTCTGGGCATCGTCGCTCGGCGGTCATGGACGAACGTCTTCCTCTCCCGCGCCCTCGATGCCGCCTACATCACCTCGGTCTTCATCGCTCTCCAAGCGACCGGGAAACTTCCCTGGTATCTGCCGATGAAGGGCTTCGCTTTCTTCAGCGCCGCGGCGTGCCTTACGCTGCTATCGAGCGTGTTCCTCTCGCTTAAGCCAACTCGCCTCTTCGCCACCCTCCACATGACGGCGATGCTCTTCTTCACGATCGGCGCGATCATCTTCACCCTCAACGACACGACCCTCGCCATCGAGCACCCGACGGTTCATATCGCGCGCCTCCCCGCCCCCTTCGACGGTCTAACCGCCGCCGTCCTTGCCGACACTCACATCGGCCGGCCCGATCAGGGCCCGGAGTGGTTCAGCCACGTTGTCCGCGCCACCAACGATCTCCAGGCCGATCTCATCCTCATCCTCGGCGATGTCATCAGCCGCCCAATGGAGGAGGTCCAGTACGTCTCGCTGCTCAGCGGCCTCCACGCGCCGCTCGGGGTATGGACGGTTCTCGGCAACCACGAGAACGGCATGCCTAACCGCTTCGCGCCACCCCTCCCGGCGCCTACGGTCGAGGAGTGGCGACGAATCTACGCCGATGCCGGCGTGCATCTTCTGGAGAACGAGGCCGTTCCCCTTCGTCGCGACGGGGCGGTCTTGTGGCTGGTGGGGGTGGGTGATGCGTACAGCTACCACGACCATCTCGACCGGGCGATCAAGGGCATCGGCCCGCACGACGCCTGCCTCGTCCTCACTCACTCGCCCGACCTGCTAGACGATCCGCTCATCGGCCGAGTCGACCTCATGCTCGCGGGGCACACTCACGGCGGCGGGGTATGGCTGCCCTTCGTGGGGCCGCTCTGGTCCCCCTCGCGCCTGGGGCGAGCGCGAGCGGCAGGGCTGATACGCGAGGGCACGACCCAGGCGTACATCAGCCGCGGCACGGGCAGAGCGGTGATGGGCCTGCGCCTGGGCAACGCGCCGGAAGTCACCCTCCTCACCCTCCGCCGCAGCAGCCCCTAGCCGCCCGAGGCGGCCACCCATCCGCCGCGGCTCATCGTCCCGGAGGTCNNGCGGGGTTCGGGGCAGAGCCCCGAGGTCTTGTTCTGCGTCTTACTCTTTCCCTTGCATGAACAGCTTCATCGAGCAGAACTTCCCGCACATGGTGCAGACGTCCTCGTCCCCATGCGGCGGACGCTCGCCACGCACGCGGTACACGGTCCCCGGATCGATAGCCAGGTCGGCCTGCGCTTGCCAGTCCCTCCGCGCCCGCGCCTCACTCATCTTCCGGTCCCACTCGGCCGCGCCGGGAATGCCCCGCGCGAGGTCGGCCGCATGGGCCGCAATCCTCGACGCGATCACTCCCTGCACGACGTCCGCGCAGTCGGGCAGGCCCAGGTGTTCCGCCGGCGTCACGTAGCACAGGAAGTCCGCCCCCGCCATCGCGCAGATCGCCCCGCCGATCGCGCAGGTGATATGGTCGAAGCCCGGCGCGATGTCGGTCACGAGCGGCCCCAGCACATAGAACGGCGCCCCGTCGCACAGCCTCTTCATGAGCCGCACGTTCGCCTCGATCTGGTCCATGGGCATGTGCCCAGGCCCCTCGACGATGGCCTGCACACCCGCCGCCCTTGCCCTCGCCACCAGTTCGCCGAGGACCAGCGTCTCATGAATCTGCGCCGCATCCGACGCATCCGCCGTCGCACCCGGTCGCAGCGCATCGCCCAGACTGATCGCCACGCCATAGCGCCGGCAGACCTCGAGCACCGCATCGTAGTGCTCATACAGCGGGTTCTCGGCGTCATTCATCTTCATCCAATACGACAGTAGCGCCCCGCCCCGGCTCACGATCCCGCACACTCGCCCGCGCGACTCGACCAGCTCCACGCCCGCCCGCGTGAGGCCGCAGTGCAGGGTCATGAAGTCGACGCCATCCGCCGCATGAGCCTCAATCGCCTCAAGCAGAAGCTCCACCGTTATCTTCGCGAAGTCGCCGTACTTCTCGTCAGCGATCGCGGCCGCCTCATAGATCGGCACCGTCCCGAGAGCGACCGGGCAGGCCTCACGCACAGCCCGCCGCACGGCAGCTATGTCCCCGCCGGTGCTCAGGTCCATCACAGCATCGGCCCCGACCGCGACAGCGGCCCTGGCCTTCTCGATCTCGGCGTCCATGTCCGGGTAGTCGGGTGAGGTGCCGATGTTCGCGTTCACTTTCACGCGAAGCCCGCGGCCGATGCCGATCGGTCGCACGCCGGTGCCCGGGCGACCCATGATGACGACGCGCCCGGCTGCAACCTCGGCGCGGAGCGTATCAGGATCGATCTGCTCCTCCGCCGCGACGGCTTGGAGGGTTTCCTCATCGACTCGCAGGCCGAGATCTTCAGCTTCAATACCCACCGTGATCACTTCCTTCCATCCCCATCGGAGATGCGTCTTCTCGTGGAGCGGCTCTCTGTAGGGCGGCCATTTATGCCCGCCGCAGTCTTGGTCCCGTTCTTCCGCTTTACGTCGTCATCCTGAGAGCGACCGTCTTTGTTGCGCGAAGGATCTCATTTTGGCCTTCGTCTTTCGATGTCATCCTGAGGGGGCAACGCCTTGAGTTGCCCATGAAGGATCCCCTCGCAGACTCCCGCCTACCGCCCGAAGCTCACCCTCGCCAGCAATTCGCCCAGCGCGTGGGCGTACACCGTCAAGCTGGCAATAGTCTCTATGTTGGAGAGGTAGCCCATCACTCGTTCGGCCAAGGGCTTCCCTTTGGTGAGTTCTAGCTTGAGTTGATCGACTTCCGTTCGCAGATCACCCTTTTCTTCGAGGCCGATAGACTCGTCGGCGTCAAGTGCGGTTAGCAGCTCCTCAAAGAGGCCCGCGAGTTCGTCCCTGATCGGAGCGATCTGAGGGCTCGCGACCACAAAGGCGTCTCTCCCAGCGATCGAGACAACGGCGCCCGGAGAATCGCTCACGTGGACGGNNGGACGGTGTGGGACGAGCCGCGAGGCGAAGGCGGCAGACCCGTAGCCGGCCGCACGTATGCGCTCTTGTAAAGATACTCATCCCCGACCACCGTGGACTCCACTCCTGTTACAGTCCATCGGTCACCCGACAGCGTCACTACGATGAGGTCGCCCGGCTGGACCGGAACCTCGTCCTCAGGGCGGAACTGGAACACATCCCTGCCGCCCTTTACGTGATCCTTCAGTCCCTTAACCTCGTACACGGCCTCCGCCTTGCCTCCTGGCAAGATCTGTAGCTTGACGAAGCTGTTTCGGAAGTGGTCAAGCACGCCTCTGAACATCGTGTCGGGCTCCTCAATCGCGATTTGCGCTTCCGTCGCTTCATTATAGACCCCGGCTGCGCATCGTGGTAACCTAGCCCTGGACGCTTCGCAGCTCATGCAACGACTACGCCTGTCCGATGAACCTGACAGCCCGCGGCTGGCCCAGTTGCCGCCGACCCCACCGCCCACGACCTGCGAGCTGATCGCCTGCCTCTCTTCGGCGACGGCGCACTGCGGCGTGCATGCCTCCTACTCCGGCCTCCTCTGCGCATCCGGCGCGGCGTTCATGCTGTGCGTCTCACCCTCGGGCTTCCGGCGCGAGGACGCCATCGCCGGGCGCTGGCGACTGCTGCCGTCTGCGCTGATCGAGGCAGGCTTCGACTCGGCGCAGATTGTCGAGGACCCTCCCGACCCCCTCGCCCTTGCCGCTTCAGAGCTTTCAGAGAGCCGGGCCGTCCCCGTGCTCGGCTGTTTCCCTGAAGCGCCGTGGCGTGCGGGCCTCGCGGTCGGCATCCTCGACGCGAAGGGCCTCTGGGCGATTCTCGACGCCTCCGGCCGCGTGCACAGCCTCGCCGCGCGGGCATCCCTGGCCATCACCCTCGGCCCCACGTCCGCGCCCTCCCGGCCCAGTCTTTACGCGCTCCTCCGCCGATGCCTCTGGTCGTGGGAAGGGGTTGAGGCGAACGAGGGCCCCGCCGCCTGGACCGCCTGGCTGAAACTTCTGGGCAACTCCGCCCTCGCCGACCCGACCGCCCTCGCCGCCGAGGTCTCCGCGCACGACTTCCTCTACGAGACCCTTCTCGACGCCCGCACCCATGCCGCGACCTGGCTCGACGACCGCGCCGACGAAGCCGACGGGAACACCGCCGACTGGTTGGCCTCCGCCGCCGATACCCTTCGCGAGATGACCGCCCTTCTCGAGTCGCGCGACCCGGCCCTACATCAGCCCAACGTCGCCGCTTCCTTCGCCGATTCGACCTGGCGCGCTTACCTCGCGGACCTTCTCGGCCAGGCCGCCGAACTCGACTTGCAGGCGCGGCACGCGCTCGCCTGCGCGCTTGACGCCGACTACCCTCCGGCGTGACAATGCCCCGGCGGTGGGGATGCGCGGGAATGGGATCGCACTAACCGGAGGGACTACGCATGAGACACGCAGCCTTGATCCTCGCGCCGTTCGCGCTACTCTTCGCCCTCGGCACCGCTTTGGCCGAGCACGAACTCCTCGGCGAATTCCACGACTTCCGCTATATCTCCGGGCTTCCTGGGAACGGCTTCGGCGTGACACCTCAAGGCCGCGCGGGCTTCGATGGGGCGCTGCAGATGAACGTCCCCGTCGCCTACACGCCCTCCTGGGGCAACTGGATCGGCAGCTTCTCCAACGGCTCGCTCGACACCTGGAAGCCCACCATCTCCACCGACAACTCCCAGGCCAATGGCACCGCCTTCCTCGGCGGGGGCTTCGGCCCGCCCGGCCACGGCCTGTACCTCGCCAACGTGTTTACCTCGCGTTCCGGCGACCCGTGCTACAACGTCCAGTACCAGATCCTCACCGACAACTTCGACCGCCCCGCCTTCGCCATCGGCTGCCTCGACTTCACCGACCGCCGCGACAGCGCGCCCGGGATTCACCGCGGCGCTCGCAGCTTCTACGGCGTCGCCACCGGCCGCCTCGGCACCGAGACCAAGTTCGTCTACGTCACCCTCGGCTACGGCAACGGCAGGTTCAACGATCGCCCCTTCGGCGGGATCTCCTGGCCCGTATGCGATAAGCTCACTCTCTTCGGCGAGTACGACGGTTTCCAGGCCAACGCGGGCTTCGCTCTCAGCCCCCATGAGCGCCTCGATGACGCCAAGTGGAACGTCATCATCCTGGGCGGCCTGACGCACATGGAGTTTCCCAACCTCGGCGTCTCCTTGACCTGGAACCCGTAAGCCTGCGCTGGGCCGGTGCTCATCTTGACCCACGCCCGCGAATTGCTGATTGCGGCCGGCGCGATTCTGGCCGGATGGCTGCTACTCTCCGGCGCGGTCTACGCAGCCGCCGCCTGTGTGGCGGTCGGGACAATCCGCTTCCGCCGCTGCCTTCTTGTGCCGCTGCCGATCATCGTGGGCGGTGTCTTCTGGCTCGTACCGGTGCGGTTCGAGGTCCCGACCGCGGCGCCCATCCTCATCCCCGCTACCTTAGCCGCCGCCACGATCTTTCTGGGCCGGTTCCTTCTTCGCACGACCTGGCTCCGCGCGTTGGCGACCTTTGCGATCACGTGCCTCTACGCCTTCGCCGTCGGCGCGGCCGTCTATCGTGTCGTCAGCGGCATGTCCTGACCGCCATGACTCACCGCGAACGCATCCTCGCCGCCTTCCGCTTTCAGCCAACCGATCACCTGCCCTGCGATCTCATGGAGGGCGTCGTCTGGCCCGAGCTGATCGACTACTTCCGCGCCGCGCACTCCATCGAATCCCCCGACGCCATCCTCTCCTTCCTCGACCCCGACGTGCGCTGGACGTTCATGCAGTACGTCAACCCATCGCCCACCGAAGCCCCATCTGACGAGCCCGCCCCTGCCCCACCGCCCGCCGATCATCCCACCTATTCTCTTCGCGTCGCCCACGGCCCCCTCGCCGAGCAGGTCGCCCTCGCCCGCGCCCACGGCCTCCTCGTCCTCTATCCTTCCTTTGGCGCGGTGCGGCCGGTCCTCGGCGACCTCATCGATATCGGCGTCAACGGCATGCTTGTCTTCCAGACGACGGCAACTGGCATGGACCTCGAGGCCATCGCGCGCGACTTCGGCGGGCGCGTGCTCTTCTACGGTGGCATGGACATCCAGCATCTCCTTTCCTTTGGCACCGTGGAGGACGTTGTTTGCGAGGTTGACCGGAACGCGCGGGCCTTCGAGGATTGCGGCGGCTACATCGTTGCCAACTCGCATCATTGCGTGGCGACCATCCGCGGCGAGTTGATCGAAGCCATGTTCATCGCCGCCCACAAGCGTTAGCTTTCGGGGGTTCCCCATGCGACTTTGTACGCTCGCTGCCTTCGCCCTTCTCGCGCCCGCTCTTCACGCCGACGCAACCTGGACGGTCCACTTCCCCGACATGCACGGCGTCCCCACCGTCGTCGTCAGCACGCCGGTCTCCGCCCTGGCGTTGCACATGGACGTCGGCCCGACCGGCTGTGTCATCAAGTCCGCCCTCGCCGATGTCGCCAGCGGATCAGTACGCGTGCTCCTCGATGGCCGCGAGCTGCCCAGCCGCCTCAGTCCCAACGGCATCCTCACCGCCCTCGTCCCGGTCACGAGCGGCGCGCCAGTGAAGCTCACCATCTCTCCCGGCACGGCTCCTAAGCCCAAGCCTTCAGCCCCCATCACCCTCGCCTCAACCTGGCAGTTCCGGAACGATTTTTACAGCCTCAGCCTCGCCGCCGACGGCTGGCCCATCGTCAAGTCGCGCCTCGCCGGCCAGGAGCTTCCCCTCGCCGAGGGCGACATCCAGTACTCGCCAACCACAGCCGCCACCGTCCCCCTCCCGATGAAGCTCGAGAGCGTCCGCCTTCTTCAGCACGACGACCTCGGCGACATCATCGAGGTCACCCAGCGCAGCCCCTCGACGGGCCTCAAGCTCGTCTCCGTGTACGAGTGCTACCCCGGCGCCTCCTACTTCACCGTCCGCCGCAGCTTCACCAACGAGGGCGCGAGCGATTTCGTCTCCGCCGGATGGTTCTACGACCGCTACCGCGTCACGCCCGGCGGCGCCTTCGAGCGCAAGAACGATTACTACACCGAGCACGAGCAGACCGTGCCCTACGCCGACACGTGGCAGTGGCCCTGGGGCGCGTGGGGCGGCCATTTCACCGACGCAAGCGAAAAGGGTAAGGCCGGCCTCGGCCTCCTCACCGACGCCGCGGCCACCCTCGACGCCAGCAGGCTCCTCGGACCCAACGCGGGGATATGCATCGGCGGCTGGTCGCCGGATGAGAGGACCGGCCTCCTCTACGTCATCCTCGGCAGCGTCCGCATCCCACCCGGCCAGACCCTCACCTATGGCACGACCACCCTCATCCACGCGGGCGACCCCGACGCCACGCGCGGCTTCGTAAAGATGACCGACCAGCTTTCTTCCTGGCGCCCATCGGTCGAGGTCGTCGACCACCTTGCCGCCACTCCCACTCATGGTCCGCTCATGGTTGCGACGAGTCCTGACACCGGCCTCATCGGCGTCCGCAGCCCGTGGTTCGAGTGTTGCTTCGCGGCGGACAAGCCCGCCCTCGAGTGGCTGCGTGTGCGCTCGCCGGGCGTTCACTATCGCTGGGACGGCACGGCTGAGGACGGCTGGTCCGGCTACCTCCTGCGCCTCGCGCCGGCCCCCATCCCTCTCTCCGGCGATCCAGGCGCATATCCGGGCACAGGCGAGCGCATCCCTAAGCCACCAGCCAACGCCTACCGCCCGGTGCAGTCGCCCTATACGATCACCTGGCCCGGCGGCAAGGCGACCGTCCTCGCCGACGGAACCCTCCGGTTTGAGGGCATGCCCGCCGACGGAGAGCTGTCCACCCTCGATTTCACGCATTACCGTGGCGACGGCTCCGTCGTCCGCGAGTGCCTCGGTGCCGATATGCCCGAGGTCACGGGCAAGCAGGTCGCCGCCTTCAACCCCGCCACGGGCCTCGCGATCTGGGGCGACATGAAGATCCACGGCGGTCTCATCGACGACGGCCTCACGCCATCGCTGGAGCGCCGCGTGACCCTTGGCCGCGAGCTTCACCTCTGCACACCCGGCTTCGCTGCCGCGCCATCCTGGCTCGCGCCGAGCATGGCTCAACCGAAGGCCTCCGCCCTACCGTCGCAGCCCCTCGGCGATGCACGCCTTCGCCTCGCCTCGATTCCGGCCGACGTCATCCGCCTCTGGCCCACGCGGGACAAGGGCTATGAGGGTCGCCCGATCAAGCTCGGCGTCAACCCGATGCCAGTGAAGATCGAGCTTGAGGTCGCCTGCGCGAAGGCCCAGCGGCTGACCTTACGCACCGACCCATCGGCGAGGTTTGTCGCCGGCCTACATCTCTCACCCACCGACGCCCCCAGCGCTGACGTCACTGTCGAGGTCCACGCCGGCGAGAAGTCCCGAGTCTCCTTCTATGTAACCCTCGCGCCTGACACCTTCGGCCGCTACACGTTGCCCCTCATCTGCGACGGCCCCAACGCCACGCACACCACCCTCCCCGTCCCCCTCGCCGTCCGCCTCCAACCCCTCTTCGGCACATGGATCTACTTCCGCGATTTCTGGGAGAAGCCGACCTCAGGCGTGAAGCCCGACTCCTGGCATCGCTTCCCCGAGGACCTCACCCGCCATCGCGTCAACACGATCATGTACCAGAAGCTGTTCACCGAGTACCACACCCTCGGCCATCTCGACTTCACGTCCTTCGACAAGGAAGTCGCCCAGTTCCTCGACGAGCGGATCCGCCTCATCATCTCCGCCGATCACTGGAACTCGCTCTCGGGTTGGGACGCCGCCGCCCGCGGTCCCGCCAACCCGACGAACCCCAAGTGGACCGCCTTCCTGAAGGCCTGCTATGGCGAACTCATGCCGCGCTACGATCGCTGGCCCAACGTCGTCTGCTTCTACAACTTCGATGAATGCGGCGACCCACCAATCATCAATTTCGGCTACGACACTTCCGTCGCCACGGGCATCACGCGCCCGGTCCACTCGCTGTTCATGCGCGATCAGAGCATGACGCCCGAGGTCGCCGCGCTCCGGGCGGACATCTGGCATTGCGATCCGTACACCGAGGACATCAAGCAGGTGACCGACTGGGCCGAGTGGTCGCGCAAGCGTTTCCCCGAGCGCAACATCTGGGTCACGCTATCCGGGCATTGGGGCGGCACGTCGAAGTATAGGTGCCTTCGCCAGCAAGCGATGGCCTGCTATCATCGCGGTCTCGAGGGGTTCATGTACTGGATGTACCTCGAGTCGCCGGCCAGCGGTTTCGGCCTCGTCTACCCCGGCCCGCTCGGCCCGATCACGAGCCCGCGTTGGGAGACCGCTCGCGAGACCGGCATCGACCTCGAGTTCGTCGCGAACATCGACTACCTCTCGTCGACGCGGAGCGCCGGCCTCTCGCCCACCCTCCTCGCCAACATCCACCGCCTTCGCGACGAAGCCCTCGCCGACGAGGAAGCCCTCCGCTTTCACACCGCGCGGCAGAAGCTCGAGGACGCGTGGGGACAACTGGTGCACGCCTGCAAGCTCGACGGGAAGGTCGTCAATCCGCTCGACGAATTCTGACCGCCACATCGTCCGCCAACGTAGCCGGCAGCGGCAGCGCAAGCTTCCCATCCGCCGCCATCGCCGTCGTCTCACTGATCGCCTTGCCCGCATGCGTGTCCCACCACGTCACGTGGTACCTGCCGGCCTTCAGCCCGCCCACGCGCAGGGTCGCCGCCTCCACCACTCGCGGCTCGACGCCCGACACCCGCGTCACCGGATCGGCGTAGATATTCCGCAGCCACGCGAAGGCGAAGTCGGCGCCCTGTCGACCTAACACCCTCACCGGCGGCGACGCATCCGCGTCTTTTACCTGGAAGAGGAAGACGTAGCTGCCCACGATGATCCAGTCGCCGCCCTCGTTCGCCACGACGACCTCATGCCTCCCCGCCGGTATCGCCACACGCGCATACCGCTCGCCCGCATCGTTGATCTCACGCCGCCCGCCGCGCAGATCCTTCCGCAGCACCGTCGCCCCATCCACCGTCACCGCCAGCACCTGATCGCCCGCCCCTATCTCCGGCACCTCAATCACCAGCGCCCCACCATCCGGGCTGTCGACCTCGAACTTCGGTGTCGTCCGCCATGGCACGCGCGACGCGTTCATCCCATACAGC
>PMZA01000376.1:3068-3292 GCA_003170595.1 Armatimonadota bacterium | reverse complement strand
GGGGGATCCTTCGTCAGGCCTAGAGCGCCTTCCTCAAGATGACAGCCAAGAGCGGAAAGGCGGAAGGCAAAGGCCCACCACGCGCCCACAGCCGGGCGGTCCTGCGGACCGCAGCCGCAGCCTGAAGGGTGCGACTACGTATGCGACGCGATCCGCAGAAGGGCGGGGGCCTCGATGATTGAAGGGAGCGGTGAGCCGTAGCCGCGGGCTGGAAGCCCGCGGCT
>PMZA01000376.1:0-3034 GCA_003170595.1 Armatimonadota bacterium | reverse complement strand
CTCAGATTCGGCCCCTCCGCAAGCCAAGCTCCACAAGCCAAGGTCAGGCGGCGCACTTGCGGCGGAGGGCCGTGGGGAGGGCGACGCCCAAGGCCAACAGGCGGTCGATGAATAGCGGGCAAAGGCCTGTGTAGGCGTGCTCGCCTAGGACGTGCCCGCTCTCGTCCAACCCCGTTTGCTTGAAAGTGAAGATGTCCTGCATCGTGATCACGTCGCCCTCCGGCCGCTGCACCTCCGTGAGAGCCACGATCTTGCGCGAGCCGTCGCGCAGGCGGGACTGCTGCACGATCAGGTCGAGGGCCGAGACGATCTGATCGCGGATGGCCCGCGCGGGAAGGTCGACGCCGGCCATGAGCACCATCGTCTCGAGGCGGGTCAGGGCATCGCGCGGGGCGTTGGCGTGGAGGGTCGACATGGACCCCTCGTGGCCCGTGTTCATCGCCTGGAGCATGTCGAGGGCTTCGGCGCCGCGGACTTCGCCGACGATTATGCGGTCGGGACGCATGCGCAAGGAGTTGCGGACAAGCTGGCGGATAGGGACCTCGCCGCGGCCCTCAAGGTTGGGCGGGCGGCTCTCCAGGGTGACGATGTGCTCCTGCTGGAGCTGGAGTTCGGCCGCGTCCTCGATGGTGACGATGCGCTCGGTGTTGGGGATGAAGGAGGAGAGGACGTTGAGGGTGGTCGTCTTGCCCGAACCGGTGCCGCCGGAGACGAGGATGTTCAGCTCGCCGCGAACGCAGGCTTCGAGGAAGTCGGCGATCTCCTGGGTGATGGTGCCGAAACGGACGAGGTCGTCGGCCTTGAAGGGGTCGCGGGCGAACTTACGGATGGTGAGGCAGGGGCCATTGAGGGCGACCGGCGGGATGATGGCGTTGACACGGGAGCCATCGGGGAGGCGAGCGTCGACCATGGGACTAGATTCGTCCACGCGGCGGCCGAGGGGCGAGATGATGCGGTCGGTGATGCGCAGGACGTGGTCGTCGTCGTAGAAGATGACCGGGCTGCGCTCGATGACGCCCTTGCGCTCGACGTAGACGGTGTTCGGGCCGTTGACCATGATTTCGCTGACCGTGTCGTCGTTGAGGAGGGGGTCGAGGGGGCCGAAGCCGCGTAGTTCGGACATGGCGAGGCGGAGGACGGCGTTGCGGAGCTGGGCGGTGATGCGCCAGCCGTTCTCCTCGGAAAGCTTGCCGATGGCCGCGTTGATGGACTTTTCCAGCTCGGCGGGGGACGCTCCGCGGAGCTGGGGGATCTCGATGGTGCCGAGGAGTTCGCGGTGGATGGCGAGGGCATACTCGAGGGCGCGGCGACGCTCGTCGATGCTGCTGTTTTCGGTGAAACTGGTATGCCAGACGTCACGTTCGTCGATCATGTCGGGCCTCCTGGCGAGGGCGTCGCCGAAGAAAAGCCGGGCCGGGTAGGGGACCNNCTCGGCCCCTCCACAAGCCAAGATTATCAGGCGGCCGCCCGGTTGAGTCTGGGTTCAAGGACCTGCGTGGCCAGGCCAACCAATGAGCGGGAGAGCGGACTGGAGGGGGCCGAGACGACGGCCGGGGTCATGGAGCGCAGGCAGTCGGCCATGGTCTTGGGCTCGAAGGGAAGCTCGACGACGCGCTCGATGCCGCAGGTCTCGGCGAAGCGGGGCGAGGCGATGGGGTCGCTGCGCTGGGACTTGTTGATGACAAGCGTTATGTTGCCACGAGGGACGCCGGACTCGGTGATGGCGGAGATGTAGTTGGCGGTGTCGTGGAGGCAGAGGGCGTCGGTGGCGGGAGTGACGACAAGGACGTGGTCGGCGCGGCGAAGGATGTAGAGGCCGCCGGACCACAGGGCGCAGGGGAGGTGGAAGACGGAGACCAGGAAGCGACGGCGTACGGTCGCGCGGAGGGCGGCCATGAAGGCGGGGGTGAGGTCGTCGAGAAGGGCAGTCGAGCGGTTGGCCTGACCGGCGAGGAGGCGGAGGCCGGACTGGTGCTCGGTGAGGTAGGACTCGAAGGCGTCGTCGGGGCCCTCGGGATNNCTCGGGATGGGCTTCGAGGAGGTCGGCGAGGCTGGCCTTGGGGCGGAGGTTGAGGAGGAGGGCGGCACGGGCGGCGTCGAGGGAGACCTCGATGAGGACGGCCTCCTTCTCCCCCATGCGGGCGAGGGACGTGGCGAGGTTGACGGAGACGGAGGTGCGGCCGGCGCCTCCGACGGCACCGGCGACGGCGACGACGACGGGGGCTTTGACGGGATCGGTGGCGCGGGCGTAGATGCCGGCGCGGCGGATGTCGACGGCTCGGGCGAGGCCCTGGAGGGAGGCGGCGATGTCGGCGCCGGTCATGTCGGGGGTGAGGACGGCGCGGGCGCCGGAAAGCATGGCCTTACGGATCAGCTCGGGAGTCTCTTCCTCGGCGAGTAGAGCGCAGGCGACGCCGGGGGCGGCCTGGCTGAGGATGGCGGCGACATCGAGGCCTGAGACGCCGGGCATGTCGGCGTGGACCAAGACGACGTCGGGATGGTGCTGGACAGCCATCTGGGCGGCCTCAAGACCGTCGCCGGCGTAGCCCAGGACGCGGAATTCGCCCTGGCCGTCGAGGGATTCGAGAAGGCCCGAGGCGGCACCGGGCAGCAGTTCGGTTACGACTATCGTTGTCTCTTTCATTCGCGTTGCATGTAGGCGCTGAGATTGATGGTGCGGGAATCGTTGGCCGGCGGGTTGTCCGCCAGGACCGAGAAAAGCTTGGGGATGACCAAAGGATGGCTGTAGGAAAGCAGGACGCGGATCTCGGAGGCGGAGGGGGCGGAGTTGACGGCGACGCCGTGCAAGGTGGTGTCGGTGATGGTGGTCCAGTCGCTCCAGGTGCCGCTGGAGGAGGTGCGGTACTGAAGGGAGGTGGTGAGGCGGGCGGCGACGAGGGTGGCGGTGATGGAGCTGACACGCTGGGTGATGGAGGCGATGGGGGCGCCGGTAGCGGCGATGCGTACGCCGGCGCGGGCGGCGGCGTTGACCGTGATGTAGTCGCCGACGAGGGAGCCCATCTCGATGGTGGAG
>PMZA01000122.1 GCA_003170595.1 Armatimonadota bacterium | reverse complement strand
ATCAAGGTGCGGAACTACTTAGCAAAAGACGCGATGATCGACTTCCTCTTCGACCGGATCGCCGAGGGGAAGGGACCATGGGGAGAGAGGTTCTGCTGCATCTACCTGCCCATCGCCGCGCCTCAGACGAAGGTCGATGCCGATACGACCATCAGCGCGTCGCCGACCGGCCTCGTGCGGCTTCAGCAGCGCTTCGACGCCGAACTCCACGGTAAGGTGCGCATCGTGCGCCTCGATGAGATGGTGAAGGCCTTCGGGGCGACCAGGCCCTGACGCGGCAGCCCGCCATCACTGGAACCTCAGGTCCACCGCGGCCGTCTCCGCCTTCAGCGCTTCTTCCCTATCGTGCGGGCCGGCGTCATCTTCCCAGTGGACCGCGATCTTCCCCGTCTTCGGCACCGCCCATGGCAGCGCACCCAGATTGACGCTCACCGTCCCGCCCGGCGTAAGCCCAATCGCCCGCAGTCCGGCGCGGTCCGGCTTGAGCACCGCCGCCCCCGACAGCCGCAGCGGCCCGAGTTGCGTCGCCCGCCCGCGAGCGTCCGCATAGACGTACTCCCGCGTCGCCGCGAAGTCCGCGCGATGCCCGTCGATCAGGGCCGAGTACTCGATCATCTGCCCCTTCTGCCATACCGCGTAGCCCGACGGCGGCAGGACGAATCGCCCAGCGCCAGTGTCCACCTCCCAGTTCTCCTCGAACCCGCCGTTGACCCACACCTCCAGCCCGTTGCGGTAGACCACGTGCACCCGGCTCCTTTCGATGGCGCCCGACGCGATCGCCCCGGCCGCGTCCAGATACCCGCGCCCATCGTGGTACTCGATCCGCGCCACCGGTTGCATCAGGTATCGCTTCTGCGCCTGCTGGGTCATGAAGTACGTTCGCAGCGTGACGTCCCGATAGGCGCCCAGCGGGTTCGCCCCGAAGGGACTGCTCGGCGCATTCCACGGCGCGTATAGAAGCCCCGCGTGCCCGAAGGCGAGGGTCGCCGCCAGCAGCCGGTCATTGTTGGCCCCCGTTGGATCGAACCCGCCCGGCAGGCCATACGCCTGCTGCCATCCCATGCCCAGGTCCATCTCCAGCGGGTGCACCTTCCGCAGGTCGAAGTCCACGAGCATCGGCGCCTTGTACGCGGGCCGGTCGTCCGGATGAAACTGGGCGTAGCTGCCGTCGCACAGCCCCGCCATCATCCAGTGATGGTCGCCCTCCGAGAAGATCGGCCCCTTGTAGGCGCGCCGCTCAGCCTCGAACACCGCCGCGTAGGCTTGGATGATGGGGCGGAACATGCCGGCCATCGGCTTTCGCGCATCGTAATCGGTCTTATTCCACACCGGCGTGCTCGTGTGCTGATCGCAGTAACTCGCGTTGTTGCCGAAGCGGGCGATGAGGGGCGCATAGTGACCCGCCCGCTCCCAGCTTCGTAGCGGCGTCAGCGTGAACGCCTGGTACCAGTTGCGGATCCAGTTGCCCGTGGAATCGAGCGCCACATCGTCCTCGTTCCACTGCTCCTCCACCGGCGCCGTCAGCACATAGTCCGTGTACAGCGCGTACCGATACCCGAGCGCCTTGACCTTCGCGATGTACTCGGTGAGCGCCCGGTCGCCGCCGGGTATCGCGGGTGAGGCCTTCGGGTTCTGGAAGAACGGCACCATCCCCGTCCCGCTGCCGGGGCTCCATATCTCGGCGTGCTGCTTGGCGATGAGGTGGTCGACCCCGTAGCGCTTCATCTGCTGCCAGAACCCCAGCACCTCCGTCGCCCTTGACGACGGCGCCTGCAGCGCGCAGTAGATATCCTCGATTGCGTTCGGCGCCTGCTCTGCGCGCGGGTTGGGGATGTTCGGCAGCACGTCCTCGAGCTTGCGTGAGAACGTCAGGACCAGCCGGTCTCGCAGAGGGTTGCGCCGCCCGTCGGTCAAAGGCAAGTACTCGCTGGCCGTGTTGGTCAGCCTCGACGCGTCGGAGCGGTAGTAGTCCCACAGCCACGACCCGATCAGGCCATCGCGGCGGATCATCACAGGCGTCCCGCCCGGGCCGTACGTCAGATAGGGCACCGCCAGCGGCTTGAACCCGGCATCATCGGGCGGTCGCCCCGCCTCGAACTTCTCCACCGGGTCGCCCTGCACATCGATCACCAGCGACCCGCCGACGATGCTCATCGCGTAGCTCGCCTTGCCGGATAGAGGGCGCGGTCCGCCTCCCGCGCAGGGGCGGAAGGTCGTCCCGCCGGTGGTCACGGTCAGATCGTCGAGGGTTCCGGTCATGGGTTCATAGCGGTACTCGATCGCCTCCCCGCGGCTACGGATCGTGGCCCGCCAGACCTTGCCCTCCTGCGTCACTTGCCCCGTCGTCCCCGGCGCAGGCGTCGGCACAACGCTCTCCTCGCGAACCGGCAACTTCGCGCACGGCAGCGCCGCCGCGGGAGGCATCGACAGCTTGATCGGATGCTGCGCCTCCCGATAGAACGCGAGGTTGTCGAAGTAGACCGACTGCGCGGCATCGGTAGGCGTATGCAGGTTCCATACCTCGAGGCCCACCACCGTCGCCGGTGTCGCGATCGGGTCGCGCACCGCTGCGTCGGCGATCGACCAGTCCGGCCAGTAGATGGTCCCGAGCGGGATGCGCCGGTACTTCCCGGCGGCGTCCTTCAGCACAACCACCGGCCAGAAACCGAGGTCCCGCGCGAAGCCGCAGATCCACATCTGCACGTGATCGAAGGGCTCGCGCACAACGATAGGCGCCGGCGGTTTCAGCAGCGCCCACCCGATATCGTGAGGGCAGGAGAACTCCAGCCGCCCCGAATGCTCCCCCGCCAACGGCATCCCTCGCGACCTCATGAACCTCCCCGCGCCCGGCGGGTAGAAGCTGCACGTCCAGCCCGCCATGTCCTCGAAGTCCACCAGTGGCTCGTGCGCGAACCACGTCGGGCGCAGGTCTCGCGGGGCCTCACCCCTCAGTCCGTCGGGGTCGTCGGGCAGGACCGGCTGCGCCAGCCCCGGAACCTTTGGGTCGTCAGGCGCGGCCCTTGCGATGACCAGGTCATCGATCCATCCCGCCCCGTGCGAGGGGTTGTCGGTCACGGCCGGCATGAATCGGAGCACGAAGGCCGTCTCGCCGGGGATCGTGGGGAAGTACCCGCTCACCTTCTGCCAATCCGTGCCCCTCGTCTCCCCGAGGATCATGTACCCGATGCAGCCGTTGTCGTCGTAGAACTCGATGTCCACCGTGCCGCGATCGTGCAGATCGGGGTCGAGGCGCACCCAGGCCTCGGCATAGTAGATGGCGCTTTCCTGCGCGGCGATGAAGGGCGTGGTGGACTGACCCATCTCCGGGCCGACGTCGGTTACCTTCAACGCGTGGCCTGTCGAGTGGGCCACCTGCGGGTCCACGACCGCCGTCGTTGGCTCACCGGCCGTGCGCCAGTCGTGAGGCCCGAGCCGGAAGGTCGGTGACAGCAGGAGGTTGGCGGCGGCATAGTCCGCGGCCAGCACCTCGCGACCGCCAACCCCTGACAAGCTCGCCACAACCAGCCCGACGACCAAGCCTAAGCACCGGCGGCTGTTCATTCGGCTGCGCCTCCCGACGGCAAGCCGCTGTCTTCCACAACCATCCTTCGTTCGTGCCAGACCCTTCGCCGGGTCTTCAGTCCTCGACGATCCTGACCTGTAGGCCCTCGCGCGAGATCGAGTAGGGCATGCACTCGGCCCCGGCGCCTGCCAGAGCGGCGCAGACATCGTCGCGGGTGCCGGGTGCGCAGAAGCTGCTCATGCACCCTCCGCCACCAGCCCCGCAGACGCGGCTGGCCAGCGCACCAGCCTCCCGCGCGGCAGCCATCATGTGCTCCAGCGCCGGCGTGCTCACGCCTTCCGCCAGCCGCCGCCGGTTCTGCCACTCCTCGTCGAGAAGCTCGGCGAAGCGGTCGAGGTCGTGGTCCAGGAAAGCCTGCCGCATGGCCAGCGCCGTCGCCTTGATAGCCTTGAGGTTGCTTCTCGTCGTGCCCAGGTCGTCGATGTACATCTTCAGCATGTTCCAGTTGCTCGTGCCGGAAAACCGCCCGTCGCCGGTGAAGGAGAGGACGAGCCTGTCCTCCAGCGCCTTCAGGAATTCCTCGCCCACGTCCAGCGGCTCCACGCGGTCGCCCTCGACCTCGAACCAGATCGCCAGCAGCCCGCCGAAGGTGGCCGGGTAGTAGTCCTGCCGCCCCGTCGGCACGCGGATGTTCTGGGCCTCGATATCGGCGCTGTACTGGATCATCGTCATCGGGTCGAGGTCCCGCCCGGTGAGCTTCAGAAGAGCGCCCGTGGTCGCGATGAGGAGGGAAGAGGAGGCCCCGAGGCCTGAGCCATGCGGCGCATCGTTGTGGGTCTCGACCGTGAGGCCGGTCTCCGGGGCGTAGAACCGAACCAGACGATGGATCAAGTCGAGCGGTCCGCCTGGCTCGAACTCGGAGAGTGAGTGCACCTCGTGGGTGACCTCAGTATCCACGGAGATCAGCTCGATGAGGCCATCGTCGCGGGTGGTCAGCCGGACCTTGCTCTGCACGCTGACGGCGACGTTGACGGTGATGCCGCCGTCCTCGAATAGGTAAAGGGGATGAATATCTAGCGTGCCGCCTGCCAGGTCGATACGGGATGGTGCGGTAGCCTCAATGATCAAGAAGGACTCCCCCTCTGGCACTGCCTTCGAGAACGGGTCCAGGTTGATCGTGGTCTCTGCGGGGCGGCCTCTCCCGGCCGCCCGTCTTCCGACCTCTCTACGATCAACAGACTAAGCCCCGTCAGCGCGGCGCTAGCGTGCCGCGTTGGCAGAACCCCTTCTGCGCGCATACCAGATACGACACATCATACACGGTTAGGGATATCCTGTGAACCCGCCCCCGTGCCAACTACCTACCGGCCGGGCTGAAGCCCTGGCTGAAGCTCGATCACGTACTCAGCCCCGATCCGGTCGCCCTTGTGGATGACCACGGGCGCGATCCGGCACTCGGTCAGCACGTGCAACCACACACCTCTAGCGTCGAGGCACGCCCGCACATGACGGTCCGCATCGGCCTCGACGCCCACGCCGCCTCCCTCCGCCGACGTCAGCGCCGCCTCATACACGTTCAGCTTCACCCCGCGGAAGTCGCTCGTCCCAAGCTCCGTTTCGTCCAGCGCCCAGGGCCACCTCGGCGCGGTCCGGTCATCGGCGGGCCCAAGCGTGGCGTCTCGATGGGCTTTAGCGACGCCTTCGGTGCGGCTTATGCTGTCTGCCGGATATGCACCCCATTCCGACCACCGCTTCCACGTCAGGGCGTCGCAGCCCGCCCGCAGGAGCATCCGCAGGCCGACTTCCCGCGCGCTCATGTCCTCGCCGGTGTAGGCATAGTCCGTCGTGACGTGCCCCATCCCCGCCCGGTCGATGACCCAGCGCGTCGTCCCCTCAAAGTCCTTGTATCGCTCGCGGACGGTCATCTCCACCGCGCCCCCGACCTCCCGCACGGTCACGGCCTCGACCACCCGCGTTGCCGGATCGGGCAGAACCGCGTAAGGCGGCGCCTGCGCCAGATCGCCGAAATCGAACCGCGTCAAGTGCACAGTCGGGAACTCGGCGACGGCCGCCTTGTGCCGCGGGTCGGTCGTCCGGAACTGGCCCGTCACCTCATCGAGCACCAGCGACCATCCGTCGCCTTCCACGACCGCTGTGGCCGCGTCCTCCGACAGCTTCGGCGCACCCGCGCTCGGCGTCGGCAGCACTCGTACCGCACGCTTGCCGACCTGTATCCCCGCGACCGTGACGACCTCTCCGCGCTCATCGGTCGCCCGCACGAGGATGCTATCGCCCTCCTGCGCATCGGGCGGCACGGGCACGTGAAGCTCCCCCATCTTTCCCGGCGCCACGTCCGCTGCCACCTTCCCCTTTCGCCCGCGCCACTGCCACGCGATCTCAAGCTCGCCCAGGTTCGTGAACGAGTACCGGTTCTCCACCGGAACCGCCACGCTCGCCTGGCCGGCCGCGAAGTCGACGTGCCTCGTGGGGAACCACACGGGGCTGAAGATCATCTTCGCGAGCCACCACTCCGGCTTCGGCCGCCGCCACGCGTCGAGGAGACCCCAGAACCCGTGGTGCCACGAGTAACCGACCTGCTTCCCTCCGGGGAGGTAGAAGGAGTCGTCGAGGCCCGCCCAGATCGCCGCGCCGATCACCCGCTTCGAGTGGACGATGGACGTCCACGCTCCGGGCGGCTCACCCGGCTGAGCCCACGGACGCGGATAGCTCTCCGCGCACTTGCGCCCCCACGCCGACTCTGGCTCGCTTTGTCCCGCGCCCCAAAGCTCGCGCAGGCCGGGGTCGATCCGCACGTCCGTCTGCTCGTGGCACACGGGGAAATCCCACTCGCCGATCATCAGCGGCCGCGGATCATCCGCGTAGACCTGGTCGAAGGGGATGCCCGGATAGTGGACGTTGACGATATCGCAGATGTGCTTGGGGTCGGGGTTGTTGAACATCGTCGGCCGCGTCGGGTCGAGGGCCTTGACCATCCGCGCCGATTCCTCGAAGAGAGGGTTGAACTCTGACTCATTGGCCAGCGACCACACGATCACGCTCGGGTGGCCGCCGTGATAGTCGACCATCGCCGACGTCGGGTTGAGCACCGCCCGCAGGTGCGACTGGTCGCGGTCGTCGCCGACCCAGCAGAAGGGCGCCTCGACCTCGACGTACATCCCCAGCCGGTCGGCCGCGTCGAGCAACTCCTGCGTCGGCGGGTAGTGGGACGTGCGCAGATAGTTCAGGTTCGCCGCCTTGAAGAGGCGCACGTCCTCCTCGGCATGGCGCATGGTGTCTGCCCGGCCGGTCACGGGGTCGATCTCATGATGGCACGCCCCCGCCAGCTTCACCGGCACGCCGTTGACCAGAAGCTGTCCATCCCGCGTCTCGATCTTGCGAAAGCCGACCTGCCGCTCGACGCGCTCGACCACCTTCCGCCCGCTCATGAGGCTCACAAGCATTCGATATAGCGCCGGCTTCTCCGCATTCCACTGCCTCGGGCTCGGAACGTGCGCGGCGATATCCACCACCCGCCCGTACGGTCCCAGCGCGCCCACCTCCGTCCGCACAGCCGCCCCGAGGTCGACCTCGCTTCCCTCCGGATCCTCCAGTTTCACCGCAAGCGTCACGCCCGCTTCCTCGCCAGGCCCAAGGTTCTCCAGGCCCACCTGCAGGCTGAGCAGTCCGTCGCGATAGTGCTCGTCCAGGTCTGCGACCACGCGCAGGTCGTTCACGTGAACCTGCGGCAGCGCGAAGAGATGGACCGACCGGTGCACGCCGCCGAGGCTGTGAAAGGCGTAGCCCGAGGCGTACGACATCCGCTCGGACTGCGTGTCCACGATCATCTCGACGTCGAGCCGGTTGGCCTCGCCCACCCGCATGGCGTCGGTGACGTCAAGCTCGACGGGCGTGAAGAGGTTCTGGCTCTCGCCGACCGGCCGCCCGTTGACGAAGTACCGCGCCCCCGCGAAGATGGCGTCGAACCGGAGGATCATCCGCCGCCCGGCCCAGTCGGCCGGCACCCGGAACTCGCGCGCGATCGCCACGGGCTTGTCCGCCGGCAGATCGTAGCCCTGCTCGACGAACTGCCCGGGCACATGGAACGCGTGCCAGTTCTTGCCGCCCAGCGGCACGCTGCGCACGTCCTTCCCGGGCGCCGGGTCCAGCCGCCATTCGCCATCGAGGCTCATCGCCGCCGCCTTAACGCCAGGCTCTTCCAGGGGCATCGGCCGATAGCGGAGGGGCGTGTAGTGAAGGTCCTCAGTTGCGATCTTTCGTCGCGCCGTCAGCCCATCATGCTCGGCCACGACCTCTAGATCGCCCGCCTTCCGATCCTCGAAGACCTTGCGCGCGAAGGTGAACCTGCCCTCGCCATCCGACGTCGCCTCACCCAGCGCTCGCCCGGCCTTCGCCTGCCGCAACCCAACCTTCGCCCCGGCCACCGGATCCCACGCGAGGTCGAGCACCTGCCCGCTCAGGTCCGAGAGCAGCGCGGTCATGGGTTCGAGGCGAAGCTCCTTCCTCGCTGGCGCCGCAGCCCACAACTCGACGACCGACACGACGACATTCACCTGCGCCTCGAGCCGGAAGCTCAGCTCCAGCTTGCCCCCCGCGATCGCCTCTCGCGGCACGCGGAAGAGCAGTCGCTCCGCCCCGCCCTTCGGCAGCGGATGCGGCCCATGGATCTCGATCTTCCCCGCCCACAGACTCTGCACCCGGTTGTTGTACGCCTCGTTCGCGTAGGTGATCGCCACCACGTAGTCCGTGTCAGCCCGCAGACCCTCATACGCCGCCCGGACCTCGCGCCAACCCCACGCCACCGACCGGACCTTCACGTCGGCGTGGACCTCGGCCGTGCTATACGTATGCAGGCCCTCGGCGAGGATGTGCGGCTGGCGCCCCTCGATCCCGCAGTCGTCGTAGTACTGCAGATGAAAGCCCGCCGGCATGGCGGTGAGGGCGTTGCTCATGCCACTATCTCCTCCCGCGGCCCACGCGGCCTGAACCAGCATGACGCACAAACATGTCCATGGCCTCACGGTCGCAGACCTCCCTGGCCCTCCAGTCTTCACCGGGCGATGTACCGCTCCTCCACCTCCTGCCGGGGCGGGCATCTCCGTGCGATAATGCCGTTGCGCGATGGTTCATCACCTTCCGCGGGGGTTACCTCATGTCGTGGCGTTGGCTAGTCGTTGCGATGTCCATGATCGGCCTCTGTGCCGCCGGTCATGCGGACGACGTGTTCCTCGATTTCGAGAACGCCGCCGCCCTCGCCCGCGTCGACTCTGCCCGCGCCGACGTCGCAATCTCCGACGCCCACGCCACCTCCGGCGCACACTCCCTGAAAGTCACCCTCCACGCTGGCGACTACCCCATCGTCAACTTCCTCGTCGGCAAAGCCTTCCCGTCGGGCGACTGGCGCCAGTATCAGAGCCTCGAGTTCGACTTCTATCTGGACGTGCCCAACAAACCCTCGTCGGCCGGCGACGTAGCCATGCCGCTGTTCCTGGAGTTTGCCAGCGGCTCAGGCTCCGCGGCCCGCAGGCGCACCTTCGTCGCCACGTTCACCGGTCGCACGCAGGGGCACATGAGCGTCACGACCCTCGGCCTCAGGATCGGCGCCGAGGGCCTCCTCGCCAGCGGAACCGCCTTCGGTCGCATCGCCGCCTGGGACACCAACGTCGACATCGCCGACATGCAGCGCTTCGGCATCCTGGCCGATCACCTCGCCGCCCCCGTTGTCCTCTACCTCGACAACTTCCGCCTCACCCCGCGCATCGACAAGCCCATCGTCGATGAGTTCGGCCAGTACAATCTCCGCGAGTGGCCGGGCAAGGTCCACTCCGAGGATGAGCTGCGACGGGCCGGTCAGCGTGACCTGGCCCAGCTGTCGACGCCCCTCAGCCACGGCGAGCGCGACCAGTATGGCGGGTGGCTCGGAGGCAAGGACCGCGCCGGCAGGCCTCTGCGCTTCGACGCCCGCGGGTGGTTCTACACGGCGCAGCGGGACGGCCGATGGTGGCTCGTCACCCCGGACGGCAATCCCTTCTGGTCGGTGGGCTGCGACGGCATCACCATGGAAGCCACGTCCCCGAAGTGGGACGACGACCACAAGCCGCTCTACGCCTGGCTCCCGCCGCACGAAGGCCCCTTCGCGGCCGCCTGGGAGAACTCGTGGACCGGAGGGCCCGTGCTCGCGAAGGCCAACCTCGTCCGGCGCTACGGCGAGGGGTACGCCGCCCAGTGGCGTCGGGTCGCGGCCAGGCGGATGCTCGACTGGGGCTTCAACAGCCTCGGCGCCTGGTGCGATATCGAGGTCGCCCGACAGCAGGGCCTCCGCCTACCGTACGTCTTCATCATGGGCAACCAGGGCGGCGGCCCGCAGATGGCCGACGGCCTTGTCGACGTCTACGACCCGGCGTGGGAGAAGGGCGTGCATGAGGCGGTCCAGGCCGCGGCCAAGTACCGCGAAGACCCCTGGTGCCTCGGCTATTTCTATGACAACGAGATCGGCTGGTGCGGAGGCTGGCACAAGGAAGTGACCATGGCCCAGCAGGTACTCGCCCGAGGCCCCGAGTCGTCAGCGAAGCACGCTCTCATGGACCTGCTGCGGAAGCGCTACGGCGACAAGGTCGATGCCCTCAACGCCGCCTGGGGCGCATCCTTCGCCGGCTTCGACGACCTTCTCGCGAAGCCCGTGAAGCTGACTCCGGAGAGCGAGAAAGCCGCCGCGCCGGACTTCTCGGCCTTCGTCGAGGCCACCGCTGACCGCTACTTCTCCACCATCGCGCACGAGCTGAAGGCGGTCGATCCGCACCACCTGTACCTCGGCTCCCGCTTCGCCCAGGCGCCGGTTGAGGCCGTGCGCGCCGCCGGGCATTACTGCGATATCGTCAGCTTCAACATCTACGCCGTCGAGGTCGATCGCGCGGCTTGCGATGCGCTATACGCGCAGGCCCGCAAGCCCTTCCTCGTCGGCGAGTTCAATTCCGGCGCGCGGGACCGGGGATTGCTGGCGGGTGGCGGCATAGTGGTCGACAGCCAGGCCGTCCGCGCGGCCACCTATCGGCGCTACGTCGAGCATCTGGCGTCGATCCCCTACTTCGTCGGCTGCCACTGGTTCGAGTGGGACGACCAGCCCTGCGTCGGGCGCTTCGACGGCTGGGAGTCGGGCAACTGCGGCATCGTGGACGTCTGCTTCAACCCATACCCCGAGTTGACGAAGGCGATGACCGAGACCAACCGCGCGATCTACGCGTCGGCCAGCAAGGCCCGGCAGTAGCGTCGCGCCGCCACCCTCACCCGCCCCTGCTCACCCGCACCTCGCTTAGCAGGAAGTCGTTAGGCGAGCCGACGCAGTTCACCCGGAAGTTGTACCCCCACATGCCGACGAAGCAGGCGTCGTCCACCTTCCACGTATGCTCATGCCACTGATCGTCGGCCGGCAGCGCCCACCAGGTGTTGCCGCCCTTGTAGCTCGACGTCGACTCATACTCGACGGTCATGCCCGCTTCCTTATCGGGAGCCGACCGCTTCGCCACAACGGTGATCTCGAGCCGCCTCGTCCCGTAGGGCACGAACGACGGATGGACGAGGAAGTACACGTAGTGTCCCTCACCGTGAAGGGCGGGATCACTGACGCTGGTGCGGCGACAGTCACCCTCCGGGCCGTTCACCACGACGGTCGTGTGCGGATGGACCTGCGTGACGCCATCTTCCCGGTTGACGGCGCCTAGGCGGCAGCTAACGACCGTCGCCCGCGAGTGATCCCCGCCCCACGGATACGCCTTCCCACGGTTAGCTTTCGCCTGTGCCACCAGACCGCCCGGCAGATGGCTGATGAGAACAGGGCTTTCCGTCAGCACTAGTTCCTGCCCACCTGGCAGCTTCGTTTCCCGTCCCGCCAGATCGCTGACCCTCACCTCTCCGCCGAACACGCACCTGCTCTGCTGCCCCGCCGACGACCATGCCGCGAGGACCGGCCCGCCCTTTCCGGCAAACAGGAATCCATACCCGCCTCTGCCCAGATCGAGCCACCCGAGCGGCTTCGGCTCCGCGCCCAGCATCGCCGTCATGGTCTTGTAGGCGACGTACGACGGCCGCGGTGTCCAGTCCTGGCGAATTACCCCAAACTCCGCGTCCTTCTCATATGCCGGCCCCCGCGCCTCGAACCAGAAGACGCGCTGGAAGCCCTGCGCGACGGTCGCCAGGTACGCCTTCGCCAGCATGTCGGCCTGATGCGCATCCCGCACGGGCTCGGCCTTGCTCGGCGCCATGTCCCCGACCTCAGTGATCCACAGCGGCGTATCCACAGGCTGGCCGTTGGCCTTGAGCATCGCGCGGAGGTAGCCCTCCATATTCAGGAAGCCCACCTCCCCGCCCTCGGCCAGCGTGCCCAGGTTGTCATACGGATGCACGCAGATGAAATCGAAATGCCCGGCCGCCCCGGCCTTGATCGCCGCATCGAGGAACGCAGCATCGAAGCTCGCCACGCTCATCCCGACCTTCGCGTCCGGGTCGATCGCCTTTGCCGCGTCATACGCCGCAACGACGAAGTCGGCGTAATCCTTCACCCGGTCCGCCCCATCCCGTCCCTCGTAAAAGCTGCCGTTGAACTCGTTCCATACTTCCCAGTACTTGATGTCCTTATGGTACCGGCCGACCGTCGCGCTGACGTAGTCACGCCAGAACTGCATGTGCCGGATCGGCCCCTTGCGCGTCCCGCCGTCCGCCGACGCCCACGGGGCGAAGTAGAGCCACGTGCCCAGCATGTGAAGGTGATTGGCCCGCGCATCAGCCACCAGCTTATCCGAGGATGTCCAGTCGAACTGCCCCTGCTTCGGCTCGAGCGTCTGCCACTCGGGGAACAGGCGCAGCCACTTCACCCCGGCCTGGTTCAGCAGAGGGTTGAACTGCCCGTAGTACCCGATGGACTCGGCCCCCGCAGCCATCCCCCAGGGACTGGCATCATCCCGCTCATCACCCCAGGCCAGGGCACAGACAGCGAGCAGGAGGATAGTCATCGCCATCGCCCCCGAAGCCTTCTTGACGCTACCGTTCATCGGCCTCGCACCTTCACGATGCGCAGGTCGTCGACGACCATCGCCGCGCGCCCGTGTGTCGAGATGAACAGGTGGTAGTCGTCGAAGTCGCCGAGCGTCGCCTCCAGGATATGCTCGTGCACGCCGCCCGGTCGCCCGCCCCAGGTGCGCGAGTCGCCCTTATCGCTCGGCACGCCACCCTTGTCGGAGCGGAAGGCCATGCCGAAGGGCCCGGCCGCGTAGCGCTCCTCACCGCCGTCGAGCACCCGGTACTTGAGCGCCACCTGGTAGGTTGCCCCGGCTTCGAGGTGGACGGCCGACGGGATCGTCTCGAAGATGGCGCTCCACTCGCTCGTGGACCGGCGGCTGTCGACGAGGAGCGCCGCCGCGCCCTCGATCACGAGCTTCGGGTCACGCGTGACAGCCGCATCAGGCGCCCAGGTGGTCAGCACCCGGTACCGCGGATCGTCCGCCTGCTCGAAGTCGAGGGTCACGACTGGCTGCGCCCCCGCGTCGAGCGTCCGCAACTCGTCGAAGCTCGGGCCTTCCAGCGTCTCGCGCGGCCAGGTATTCAGCCGCTCGGTCAGCACCTCGGCTTCGCGCTGCCATCGCGCCGTAAGGTCGTCGATCCGCCAGGTTCCGCCGCGGTAGCCGTACCACAGGTCGAGCTGCCCCCACGGCGGCGGCTTGGAGACGAAGGAGATGGTGCCCGAGATCTGCTCGCCATAGAGCCCCTTCAGCAGCGCCGCATAGCGCTCCCACGCCGCGACGGTCGCCGCGATCTCAGCGAGCGCCGCCTGCTTCTGCTCAGACGCACCGAGCGCCCGGTACATCTCCCACGCGATGGCCGACCGGTCGCGCGCCGCATAGTACCGCCCGAGAGCTGCGTTCAGACGGATCATCTTGAGGACGCGCGTCAGCTCATCAGCCCGCAGCGGCGGCGCTCCCAGGTGCTCAACCGCATCGGCGCCGATCTCAGCCCGCCGGGCCAGATCGTCCAGCTCGGCGGCGATCGCCGGCGGCTCAGTGTCACCTTTCCTGGCCGGCACCGGCGCGTAGCCACGCCCCCGCCGCGAGGCGATCCACTCCGTCAGAGCCTTCGCCCGTCTATCGCCCGGCAGCTTCCCGAGCGCATATTGCCTGATCGGCACGACCCGCTCGCCCCAGTCATAGTTGCTGCTCGGCCAGCACAGGCCGTACCTCGGCGTCAGGTACCCATCCTTGTCGAGGTCGACCGCGTTCTCGAAGATGTAGTCGGTGATCGACGGCATCTCGACGCACTGCTGCAGGCTCAGCCCAAGCTGGGGCATGAAGTGGTCGGTCTGCGAGTGGGTGAGCATGACCTGCCGCGCGGTGATGCGGCTGGCAGCCTCCATCGCCGAGAGGAGCGGCGCGGCCATCCCTCGTCGGCCATAGCGTTCTGCGATCGCATCGATCCACCGCTCCGGCCGGTACGTTTCGTCTGTCGCCCAGGCGTAATGGGCGAAGGCTTCTTCGCCCAGCCATCGCTCCGGCGGGTCGGTGAACTCGATGCCGATCCCCCAGCCCGCGTGCCCGTCGGCGAGGGTGTGCATGAGCCCCCGCGCCCACTGCGGGTCGCTCCAGAAGAGACACCCCTGCGCGGCCTTGGGACCGCCGAGGGCGATCATCGGCGCGTTGCCGGTCGCGCGGCTGAAGGCGGCGATGCGCGGGTCGGCCCGGTCGCAGAAAAGCTGCTCGTACTGCAGGTAGTGCATCACGGTCGTGGGCCCGTCGTAGGCCTTGATGATGCGGTTGATGTCAGGCGGGTTCGCGCACCAGTTCCAGACTACGAACGTCGGTCTCGGCGTGACCCGACGGAGCCCGCGCACGGTGCCATCGGCGATGAAGTCGATGCACCCGGGAGGGGTCTCGCCGCAGATCGAGATCATGCTGCCGAAGCCGGGAAAGGTCTTGTAGAACTCCGCCACCGACCACGCCTCAAGCTCCCGCGTCGCCTCGGTATCCACGCCCGATTGCTCGATCCCGTGCGCCTTCGCGTAGCCATAGGGGACCCAGATGTTCCACCGCAGCCAGTGGAGAGTGATGTTGTACTCGTGGCCGAGGCGGATCGCCATGCGCAGAGCCTGCTGCTTCGCCGCCAGTTCCCCGGGCGGCAGGTACGTCGCCTCAGGGTATCGCGCCGAGTAGTCGATGAACCCCGGAAAGAGCAGCGGGTGGAGCAGGATGATCCCGTTGATGCGCTCGCGGGCGAGAGTGCGGAAGGTCTCGCGCCAGTGGTTCTCGTCATGGAACCACCAGTTCCTCGAGTGGTCCTGCGGCTCGGCGCCGCGATTGCAGTCGTCATAGAGGGGGATGTGCAGCCAGAGACCGGGGTATCGTGCGACCGCACGGAAGGCCAGCCCCGGTCGATCGGCGGGCGTCTTGACCGCGCGCAGATCCTCGCCTCTCTTCGCCCTCCGCTCAAGCTCGAGGAGGCCGTACATGATCCCAGCCCAGCCCGCCGCCTCGACATGCGCCGCCTTCCCATCTCCGCTCAACCGGAAGCCCTCGACGCCGAGGTCCTTCCGCGTCGTCAGTGCACACGTGACCGCCACTCCCGGCGCGGCAGCCTGAAGCCTCTCGGCTGCCCACCGCACGCCCTCGGTCGCCCCCGCCGGCAGTGAAACGCTCGCCGCGGCCGGCGAGGAGAGGGTGGCGAGAAGTATCGTGATAGCCCACATGTCAGTTCAGGACCTCCCCGTTCTGTCTGTATCTCACTCGCCGATCGTCTGGTGGATCCGGTCCAGCATTCCCGCCGGCGTGAGGATTACCGTCGCCCAGCCGGGCATCGCGCCCTGATGCACGAGCTTCGCGCCGTCGAAGAGGTACACCTCTGGCTTGGTCTCGTCGCGGTAGAACTCGCCCTTCACGAGCGCCCCGCCCCGCAGGCGCGAGTATGCCCGAGTGATGCGCCGGTAGAGGTCGGGCACCGCGCGTCCCTGCGCGTCCTGCCACGAGTAGCTGTCCTCGATCGCGCTCTCCTCCTGGAAGTTGTTCCAGTCGGCGATCGTCACAACCTGCGGGTTGGCCTTCAGCACGCGGAGCCACTGCCTCACGTAAAGCTGCCCGCCCTCGCGGGGCTGTTCCTCGGGATCTCGGCCGAGGGTCATGACGCGCGCATGAAAGCGGTGGCCCGGCCAGAGGGCCATGCTCTCCTCGAGGATGGGCGACGGCGCCGTGGAGCCCCATCCCCACGCCTTCCGCTCGCTCATGGCCTGCCAGTTATCGCCGTTGTAGCACCACCGGACGGTGAAGCGTGCGTCGTCGAAGTCGCCCGGCCCGTAGTTCTTGTCGGTATCGATCAGGAGGAGCGGCTTGCCTGCGAAGCGGTAGTAGCTGGGCCGCTGCGCCCAGTTCTTCCAGTAGTAATCCGCCGCGGTCTGCTGGGCGGACCTGCCGACGGCACGCATCTCCCCTCCGCCGCCGATGCAGATGGGGATGCGCTCGGCGGCCGGCCGCCCGTCCATGAAGTCGAACCACGCGCGGATGTTGTCGTTGATGCGCCCGCCGTCGTTGCCGCACCCGTTCGTGTCGTCCATGATGACGAAGTCGATCCCGAGGTCGCGGAACTGGGCGTACTGCTCGGCGATGACCTTCGGGTCGCCCGCCTCGTAGGGGCCTCGCAGGGGCAGCACGCCGCAGTCTGACCAGTGGCGAAACTGGTCGTCCTTCGTCCACCAGGCGGTATACCAGAGGCCAGTAGCCGGGCGCAGTGGATCGGCGGCTTGTGCCGGCAGCGTAGCGACGGCGGCAATCAGGAGGCACCCGGCAGTCCCCGGTCTCATCCTCGTTCCTCCTACCGATACTCCCTTCGCGCTGCCGCGACGGAGGGCCACAGCGGCAGCAGGCTGCCGGCCGGATCCATCCCGGCGACCACGTTGCCGCGCCATAGGACCGTGAACTCGCGCTTCTCGGCCGCCGGGCAGAAGCCGCCCGTCTTGCCGTTGCCGCCGACCCGTTCGTTGGTCGTGCGCCAGACCATTGGGTACGTCAGCGTCACCGTCGCGCCGGCCTTGAGGCGACCGAAGTCGAGCCATCGACTGTCAGCGCGGAAGGTAGCCGGCCGGCCGTTGAGAGAAGTGGTGGCCTCGCCCGACGAAGCCCAATCGGGCAGGCGAACCATCAGCCGTCGGCCTGACCGCAGCTTGACGCGTTGCTCGACACGGCGCGGGCTCTCGGTCACCCACTGGCTCGCGGGGTCATCCTTGCCCTCGCGGCAGATGGGCAGCCGCGAGCGGAGGGTCGTCCCATCGTCGCCGAAGGTCGCGTTCCAGCAGGTGTAGAGGCCCCGGACGCCCGCGGGATGGCAGCACCCCATCATGTTCGCGTAGACCCCCTGGCCGTCATCGCCGCGCATGGCCAGATCGTTGGGCTGGTAGGCAGCGATCCACGCCCCCTCCAGCCGCTTCGCCGCGATCATCTCTGGCGACAGAGCCGGCACATCCCGTTGCGGGAAGACCTCGTGCCCGAGGGCCCTATCCATCGCCTCGGCGTCGGCTACAGCGGCCAGGGTCACGCTCACGGTCTTGCTCTCACCCGGCGCCAGGCGGCCCAGGTCCCAGCCAAGCTCGCCCGCGGCGTTGCCCGTGTAGGTCGCGGTCGGCGCGCTCCAGTCGAAGGCGCTCAGGTTCTGCATCAGGTACACGGCGTCGCTAACAGTCACGTAGGCCGGGACCGGATCCCCCGCCATTCCGAGAGCCCCGGGCGACGTCTTCGACCGTACGGTCAACCGCCCGCGGGCGGCGTCTGCCAGGCCCTCGTTGAGCTGGTAGTCCGGGTAGTCGAGGTTGACGAAGTAGGCGAGGCGCGCGTCGGTGATGGCGGCGCTGCCGGTGTTCGTCACCGTGAACCGCGTCGTTACGTAGGGCCCCTGCCCGCAGGAAGTCTCATGCTGGATGCGCAGGGCGCCGTCGGCCGTATGGACAGCGCCGGTGAGGCGGCCACCCACGATCGCTGACGGCGCCTCGGTCACGAACCCGTGAGGCTGCATCGACTTCCCGCCGCCTTCCCACGCGAAGAACGCCTTCCGGTCGTCGTAGGCGACGCCGTAGAGGATCTGAGAGGCATGCCCGCCGTCGAGGGCGGCGAGAGTCTGATGGCCGACAACCTCGTGGTTGTAGCAGCCGTTGGGGTCAAGCTCGAAGCTGACGTAGCCGTTGCGCACTGGCGTGGACCCGCGCTCCAGCAGTGACAGGTAGCGGCCCGTGACGCGGAACTGCGCGGGGAGGATAGTATTCGCGGTGTAGCGCTCGACATGATCCCAGAGGGCGTCCCACGACGCCAGCGAGGGGTCAAGATTGGCAGCTCCCGCGAGCGCCGCGGCGAGTTCGATCATGTCGGCGGTGCAGCAGATCTCGCAGACCTCGCGGGCCTGCGTATTGTCCGAGCCGACGTTCTCCGGGAACCATCCCCAGCTCGCCCCCGCGTTGACGTTGGCAGGGGAGATCGTCCAGTCGTATACCGTCTTCGCCCAGCGCAGCAGCCGCAGGCCCTCCTCGCGCTCACCCCGATTCACGAGGGCCGTGCCCAGCCTCGCCACGCCCAGCGCGATCGAGGCGTGGTCGTGGAAGTGGCCGCCGAAGGAGCCGTCGGCGCCGAAGCGGAAGGTGGCGACCGTCGGGCCCTGGTAAGTGTCGGCCTCGTGGCCGGATATGACCCCCGCGCAGATCTGCCGCGCGAACCGCAGGGCTTCGGCGTCGGATGAAGCTGCCCAGTACAGCGCCAGCGGCTCGAGAAGCTGCCCGCCGCGCATGATCCACAGGTCCTGCCCGGGGACGGTCTTGATCGGGGCGCCGGCAAGGGTGGTCTCGACGATGTTGTCCCACGGATAGACCGCGTAGTCGCCGTAGGTCGCGTCGTGGCCATGGGTCGCCAGAGCATCGAGGCTGGCGATCATTTTGCGGATGCGCCCCTGCAGGTCGGCCCTCACGCGGCCCTCCGGCTCGTTCATCCACCAGCGCACCAGCCCGCGCATCGTCCGCCCCTGATCCCACATCTGATAGTGGTAGACGCCGTGCTCCGGGTCGGAGAGATCGGGGACGCAGGGCATCCCGCGGGTCGGCGTGAGGAGGGAGAGGAGTGTCGCGCGCTGGGCCTCCTCGACGTCGCGGCCGAAGTCCGCTTCGCCGGTGACCCTGCGCGCGAACAGCCAGGCCTGGACGGCGCGGCCGGTGCAGTCGCCCCAGTCCCACTGCGCGTGGCCGACCACCGGCGAGGGCAGAGCGTTGCAGCTGAAGCTGGCGCGGAGGAGGCCGGGCTTGCCCGCGATGGGCTCGGGGCAGTTCACCATGTAGCCGTGGAGGGCGAGGCGAGCCGAGGGGGTCAGGTCCTTCACCACGCCGCCACCCGGCGCCGGCGGCAAGGGTGCGGAGAGAACGAGCAGGCCGAGCAGAGCGAGCGTCATCAACCTTGCCTCCGGGGCAAGTCTGTGGTGGCCCTAAGTATACCGCCGGCCCGCGCCCGACCCAAGGCGTCGAGGAGGGGCAGGAGGTGCGAAGCGGAAGAGGGCTGCATCTCGGAGGTGCCCTTCGTGATCCCGGCATGCACAGCGCTTCTCGCCCTCTTGATACTGAGCACGGCCCTGGCAGGTGAGACCATCGCCCTGCCCTGCGGCACGATGACCTTGGATTTCGATGCCGCGACCGGGCAGTGGGTCGGGCTGTCCACTGATAAGGCCGGCACGAACCTCCTCGGTGCGAAGGCCGCGGCGGATACCGTGGTCCTGGCCGAGGGGCAGCCCTGGCCGGAGATGGGCGAATGGAAGGCTGCCCCCTGGCCCGCGGGCGTTGCCGGCGATGGGAACTCCCTCGCCCTCACCCGCACATCCGGGCAGTGGGAGCTGACCACGACCTTCCGCGCCGTGCCGAATCTGCCCCTGCTGCAGCGACGCGTGAAGCTCACGTGGCACGGCGTCGAGCCGCTGCGGGTGCGATGCGTGGTCCTCCGTGTGCCGGGCGTCAGTCTTGCGGCGCCGGATGCAACCTGGTGCCTTCCCGGCACCTACCCCGTCGTGCGCCGGGCCGTGTCCGACTCGCAGCCCGGTCGCGTCACCCGTGAGCCCGGCTGGACCTGGTCGGACACCGGCGTGGGCTACGCATGCTCCGAGGCGACGGGCCGGGGCATCGTCGTGGCCTATGCGATCGAGGACGATCACGCCCGTGTGCAGGCCGAGGAAGTGGCCGGCGGCGTCACCCTGGAGCACTGGTTCGACGCCCTCGCGAACGTGCCGCCGGGCGGATCGATCGAGGTCGGCGCGCAGTGGATCGCCGTCACCTCCGGTGGCCTCAGCGGCCTGCGCACGGCCAGCCGCGACCTGGCGACGCGGGTCAACGAGGGACCGCCCTCGGATCGCCCGGCGTGGCTGAAGGGCGCCGCGATCGTCGAGCTTCATCCGTGGGGACGGCTCGATGCCTGGAGCGCCGGCGATCGTGGCGACCGCATGCCCTCCGTCGAGGCGCAGCTTCCGTACCTGCATGATCTGGGCGCCGACGGCGTGTGGATCCTGCCCGTCAGCAACAAGCCGCCGTGGGTCTACTACCTCCCGACCTTCCGCAACATCGACCCGGACGTCACCTCGCCCGACCAGCTTCGCTCCTTCATCGCGGCGGGCCACAAGCTGGGCATACGCACGCTCATGGACCTCGTCCTCTACGGGATCAGCCCCGACAGCCCCGACGTGAAGACGCTGCCCGAGAGCGCCTGGTGCCACGACGAGAAGGGGCAAAAGGAGAAGGCGTGGGGCGACAGCGTCCTCGCGGCGGACACCTGCAGCCCCGACTGGCGCGCCCACAACGTCGACCTCACGTCCTGGTGGGTGCGGGACTTCGGCGCGGATGGCTTTCGTCTCGACTGCGGAGGCTGCGGCGCGGCCCTCAACTGGCAACCGCAACCCGGCCGTCACGCGAGCGCCCCGGTCTTGGCCGGAGGGATCGAGGAGAACGGTCTGGTGCGGACGGCCATCCGGCGTATCAATCCCGACGCGGTTCTCCTGCCCGAGGCAGGCGCGACGTGTCATTTCCGGACTGCCGACCTCCTCTTCGACTACCCGCTCTACATGATCTGCCGGGAGATGACGCGCGAGCCCGACGCCGGCGCGTGGCTCTCCCGCCTGCGCGACTGGCTGGCCGAGCAGCAGTTCACCCACTCCCCGCGGATGGCGGCAGGGATGGTGCGCTTCCTCGAGAACCACGACTGCGTGGCCGCGCCAGACTACTTCGGCGTCGGGCCGTCGCAGGCCCTGACCGCTCTGTATGTCTTCATCCCGGGCACGTTTCTCTTTCAGCAGGAGGAGGAGATCGGCTTCGCGCCGGAGCTTCGCGACTGGCTGCGCCTCCGTCATCAGCGCCCCGAACTGCGCGAGGGCGATGCCGACTTCAGGGCCGTGTCGGCCGACGTTCCCACCGTCCTCGCCTTCCTCCGCCAGGAGGGCAAGAATGCGTCGCTGGTGGCGATCAACTTCGGCGCTGAGGCGGCGCACTGCCGGCTGCAGTGGAAGGGACGACCAGCGATCGGCTGCCGCGACGCCCTCACCGGCGAGGCGGTTGACCTGCGCGAACCGGTCCTCATCCCGCCCTTCCGGCCGAGGATCCTTGCACTAGGCGGCGACGTGGCAGTCGTGCACCCGCCGGCATCGAAGGGCACGGGCCCCCTCTCGCAGCCGCCCGTCACGGAGACCCTTCCCGGTGGCGAAGTCCGGACTCACGTGCGCCTGGCGCCGATGAGCCGCTGGTTCGTGATGACCAGCGAGGGTCTGCTGGAGGACGAGTTCGTCGACCGGCACCGGGGCGTCAAGCCGGGCGAGACGCACGTCGATGCAACGCCTCCGCTCGCGCGATGCTGGCGTCCGCTGGAGCACGGCCTCTGGGATGCGTATGCCTCGCCGTGCCTGGGCGGACTCAGCGCCGACGGGCGGGCCGTGGTCCTGGAGGTCACCGACCGCTCCCGGCTGCGCCGCGTCAGGATCGAGGATCCGTCGTTGCGCGGGGAGGCGATGGAGATCGTCGTCGACGCCACCCCCGGTCAGCCGCCCTTCCGCATCGTCGAGCAAGCCCACGGGCGCGCGTACCTCGATGGCCTCCGGCAGAGGTCGTGCGTGCTGAAGAGCGGACCGGTCAGCGTCGATCCGCAGTGGGTGCGCGTGGCGAACGGCAAGTACGCGCTCGCCCTGTCGCGGCGTCACGGCGGCACCATCTTCGACCTCCGCCCCTCCGGCGCGGCGACCTCGTGGACCGACGGCGCCACCGAGGTCTACACGGACTGGGGGCTCTTCGAGAAGGGCCAGCACATCTCCAGCGATGGCGACACAAGCCCGACGCTGGAGGTCGCGGACAAGACCGGCGCTACCGAGGTCACCTTCCGCGGGCGGATGCATGGGGCATCGTGGAACGGGGTGCAGACCGCGCCGGTGGCCGGGCCCGAGGTCGCCTACCGCCTCACCTACCGGTTCGATGCCTCGCCGGTCATCGGCGTCACTTTCGGCCTCACGCCCACGACCGATCACCCCGACGCTAGCGCCTTCTATGCCTACCGGATCCCCTTCGCGGGAGTAAAGCGCTGGGACGTGACGGGCCTTGCGAAGCCTCTCGGCGGCGCGACAGGGGAGCACGCGGGGAAGCGTGTGTTCGAGGGCGGGAGCCTCGGCCCTGACCTGCCGCGGGCGGAGCTGGCCCTGCAGTTCGTCGGCGGACGTCTGCTGATCCGGGGCATGACCGGCGAGCCGACGGCTCCGCAGAACCCGATCCTACTCGATGGCGGCACGGGCTCGGCGGCGCTATTCTTCGCGCTGTTCGACGGTGGCAAGGTCAGCCTGAAGGCGGGCGAGGAACGCACCGCGAGCTTTGAGATGGTCATGCCGTGATCGAGGAGGAGGGATGAACATGCCAGCGACGATCTTCCCGGTTAAGGTGAGCGAGAACGGCAGGTATTTCGTCGACCAGGAGGGCAGCCCCGTCTTCTGGTTGGGCACAACTCAGTGGGAGCTTTTCCGGAAGCACAGCCTGGAGGACGCCAGGACGATCCTCGAGAGGAGCGCGGCCCACGGCTTCGCCTTCGCGCAGGTCATGCTCCTCGGCGTGGGCGATGGCACGCAGGCCAACGTCCACGGCGACGAGCCCTGGGCCGGGGCCGATCCCCTCACGCCGAACGAGGCGTATTACAAGAACGTCGATGCCGTCCTCCGGCTCGCCCGCGAGAACGACGTGATCATCTCCTTCACGCTCTATCATCAGTGCTGGCGCGACATCATCACCGAGGAGAACGCGCGGGGCTTCGCGAGATGGCTATCGCAACGCTACAAGGATGTCCCAAACATCGTCTGGTCCATGACCCCCGAAGCCAAACCGGAGTTCTCCCCCGTCCTCCGCGAGCTTGCGGCCGGGCTCCGCGAGGGCGATGGCGGCGCCCACCTCATCACCTTCAAGCCCGACCCGGCGCCCTATTCCTCCAGCTTCCTTCACGAAGAGCCGTGGCTCGACTTCAACGTCATGCAGACCTGGGCGAGCGTCGACTTGATCTACCCCTTCGTCACCCACGACTACAATCTCAAGCCCGTGAAGCCCGTGCTGATGGGGGAGGGGGCGTATGAGGACGGCTCCGAGTATGGCTTCGACGTCACGCCGCTGTGGGTCCGGAGGCAGGCCTACTACTCGTTCCTTGCCGGCGCTCACCACACCTACGGGCACAACGACAGTTGGCGCGTGCTGCCTATGTGGAAGCAGGCTCTCGATGCGCCGGGCGCGGTGCAGATGGGCGTTCTCCGCACGATCTTCGAGGCCCGCGAGGAGTGGTGGTACCTCGTCCCCGATCAGACCATTCTCGCCATCGGCGGCATCACCGAGGGACGGGTGCTCGATCTCGCCGCGCGGCACAAGGACGGCAAGTGGCTGATGGTATATCTGGCCGACCGGGCGAGTTTCTCCATCGACCTGAGCAAGCTCTCGGGCGCCGACCGTGCCACCGCGTTCTGGATCGATCCGAGGACAGGCGGGCAGACTCCGATCCGCGACTTCCCGGCCCGCGGCGTCCAGGAGTTCATGACGCCCGAAGGCTGGGAGGATGCCCTGCTGATTGTCGAGCCCGCGGGAGAGTGAGCAGCTCTGAAAGCGTGTGACCCCATGCGGCAGATGAGAATGACGATAGTGATGGGCGCGGTCGTCGGGCTGATCGCGACCGCGAGCGGGTGGTGCCAGCCCCCGCGGCCGACCGTCCGCCTGGACGCGAGCGGAGCCTGGGCCTTCCCCGCATTTACGATCGCCGGCGGCATGAGCCAGTACGTCTTCGACTGGGGCGACGGCACGCAGGGCCTCGGCTCGCCGGTGAACCCGGGCAGCCCTAGCCGGGCGGTGCATGTGTGGACGAAGCCCGGGCGCTACGCTATCCGCGCCCGCTGCAGCCCTCCCTCGGGCGCGGCGTCGGATTGGTCCGACCCCTGCCCGATCGACGTCGCCACGGCCCACGACGCCCCCCGGCCGCTCAGCCCCCTCACGCTATCGACCCCGAGCGGCCATCCGGAGCAGATCATCGTCGACCTCAGCACACCGCGCACGGTCAATCAGATCGCCCTCTATCCACTGCCGAAGGGTGAGGGCTTCCCGGCCGCCTTCTCGGTGGACTACTGCACCGACGCAGGCAAGACCTGGTACGCGATCCCCAGGTATACGGGCGTGAACTACCCCAATCCGGGCGACGAGACGGTCCTGCTAGAAACCGGCCTCCTGGTCGCGCGGCAAATTCGAGTAACCGGAGCCGCCGGACAAGCCTTCCGCCTCCGCGGCATCTCCCTCCTCGCCTCCCGCCAGGCCCCCTTCTTCACCTCCCTGAGCGGAGCTCCAAGCGGCACTTTCGACGCCGACCTCAACAACCTGTGGAATATCTGCGGGCTGGCCAGCAACGAGATCACGCCCAAGGGCGACGCCTGGTGGGACGGCCTCGGCGGTGCGCTCGCCTTCGGCAGCACCGACTGGCACGAGTGGGACGTCATGAAGCTCTGCTGGACGGACGATCGGCAATACGTCAGCCGCGTCGGGCAGGAAATCCGCATCATGCCGATGGACCCCGACGGCTACGTCTGGGCCTGCGACGTGGCGCCCCTGCATCTCAACGCGCAGAAGCATTTCGATCTCAACTCCCTCCACATCATCGCAGCGCTCAAGTACTACCTCTGGACCGGCGAGCCGGGGTTCTTCACCGACCCCCTCCCCGCCGAGGTGCGCGCCAAACTCCCAGTCGGCGCGACGACGATGCTCGACAGGCTGCGCCTGGAGATGGCGTACCAGTTGGACGTCCTCCACGGCAGCGAGGGCCTGCTCAGGATCACCGAGCCCGGCTACGACGGCACGCCCACCAGCAAGGGCACGACTTATTGGGACGCCTACCCGGCCGGCTACCTGTCCGCCTATCCGAACGCCCTGTTCTACGCATCCGTGAAGGCCATGGCGGAGATCGAGAGGATCGCCGGTGACCCCGCTCACCGCGACAGCTACCTGAAGCTCCTCCCGCTCATCAAGCAGCGGTTCAACCGCACCTTCTGGAACGAGGACAAGGGCAGGTTCGTCTCGACCATCGACGTGAACGGGGTCGTCTACGACTACGGGATCACATCCACGAACCTCTACGCGATCGTTTACGGCGTCGCCGACGACACGAAAGCGTCCCGCGTGATGGAGTGGCTGAGCGGCAAGCGCATCGTCGCCGGCGACACAGCCCAGGGCGCCGATATCTACCACTGGCGGATCGCTCCCCGCGCCAACACCGTCGCCTTCGAGAGCGTCAAGCCGTACTGGTGGGCCGGAGGCTTCGCGGGCGTCTACCTCGACCCCGGCGCCTGGGGCCAGTGGGGCGTCAACATCCAGAACGGCGGCGCCGTCTTCTACGTCTCCTACTACGACATCCTGGCCCGCCTCCGAACGACCGGCGCCGATGACGCCTTCTTCCGGCTCGAGGCGATCATGCACGAGTTCAACCGGAACGAGCTGCGGCCTGAGAAGCCCGGCTACTATGGGCAGGCCGGGACGCCCGCCTTTGGCGTCGGCGTCTGGGTATCCTTCCCCGAGTCGGGCCTGGTCCCGCTGACGATGCTTTACGGGTTCCTGGGCGTCGAGCCGACGGCGGAGGGCCTTCGCATCCATCCCTCGCTGCCGTCACAGTTGACCTTCGCCGGTGTCCGCGACGTCTTCTTCCGCGGCGATTACTACACGATCACCGCCCGCCGCGACGTCAAGACGATGTCGATGAGGGAAGCGACGAGGGACCACTTCGAGGTGACGGTACCGAACGGCCAGACCAGCTTGATCGCACCGCCGGCGCGGGCTCACGATCACTGAATCGGATCGCCCGGGCCCTCAAGCATGCGGCCGCCGTACTGCAGTTCGTGCAGCCGGTAGTATGCGCCCCTGGCCTGCAGCAGGTCCGCGTGGGTGCCTCGTTCGATGATGCGCCCGTCCTCGATCACCAGGATCCGGTCCGCCCGGCGGATGGTGCTGAGGCGGTGGGCGAT
>PMZA01000031.1 GCA_003170595.1 Armatimonadota bacterium | reverse complement strand
ATGCCGTCGAGTTCGAAGTTGTTGCAGGAGATGGATATCTTGCGGGCGACCCAGTAGCCCTTGTGGACGTTGTTGGCGCTGCAGGAGATGTACCCGTTGGGTGCGTAGAGATCGCCGTTGACGGTGATGTTGTTCGTGCTAAGGCCGATGGTGCCCGCTCCGAGGAGGTAGACGCACATGTAGTTGGTGGAGCCGTCCTTCATGGTGGTGGCGGAGGGGGAAAGGGTGGTGTTGTTGGTGCTATTGGTGAAGCTGCCGTTGACGATGAAGGTGCAGCCGTCTAGGGTGGCGTTGTTGCAGCTGATGTTCATGTTGCCGTTGACGTAGTAGGTGCCCGGGGGGCAGGTCCAGTTGTTCTGGCTGATGTTCCAGTTGCCGTTTACGGTGTAGTCGATGTTGAAGTCGGAGGCGTAGTTGGCCGGTGTGTAATTGATGGGCGGAGTGATGTCTACCTGGGGCAACTGGGCGTAGGAGGCGATGTCCTTGGTGTTGCAGCTGATCGAATAGGTGGTGCCGTACTGGAGGGCGAAGTGGCCGGTGAAGTTGTTGCCGCTGAGGTTGATCGAGGTCTTGGCGTGGAGGGTGTCGCCGATCCAGACGTTGTTGAGGCTCATGGCGATCGACGAGTTGGTGTACACGCTGCCCTTGACGGTGAAGTTGTTGCAGCTTATGGCGAAGCCCTGATCGGTGGCGAAGAGGCAGCCCTCACCGGCGGCGCCGACCGAGCCTGCGTTCAGGCACAAGGCGACGGCGCTGGCCCCTACGTTGGCTTGCTTGATGCCGAGGGCGGCGGCGAAGGCCAGGGGCACGGTGCGGGTGGTCTGGACCTTGACGAGATTGGAGGCAGACCAGCCCTTGCCGTCGGTGAAGGTGTCATTGTAAGGCGTGGTGACCACGACGGTGTCGCCGCCGATGGTGTAGGTCTTGGGGTTGGTGCCGGAGCCGGTGGGCTGTGTGCTTGAGGTCTGGTCAATGTTGGAGAGGTACCACATGGCCGCGGCGTTCTGAGCTGCGGTCTGGGTGGTGAGGTTGCCCGCGCCGGCGAGGGCGGCGAAGTCGCAGGTGCCCTGCATCTTGGACTTGCTGAAGGACATCTTGCCGACGTCGATCGTCAGCGCGGCCATCCCGACGATGGCGAGCAAGCATACGCCAGTGAAAGTCATGACGGTGCCGGCGGAGGCGCTGCGCCAGCGTGAAGATCGCAAAGGGGCCGAACGAGTAAAGCAGTTCAAGGCGCGTGTACCGCGCATGATCTCCCCTCCCAGGGGATCCCTCTTCAGCCTCGCTCGCCTGAACTGAACTACCGCGGCGCGGAAGGCCGCGCGTTGCGAAGGAACGAGAATCAGTGCAGGCGTCAGGCGGAGGACCGCGGGGCGTTGCTGGGGTGTGGGCTACGATGGATGCTGCACCGCAAGCGGTGTGTGCGGTCCGCAAGCTAGATCATAGTTACACACGAGCAGACTAAAGTCAAGGGGGTCTCAAGAAATAATGCAGACAAGCGCAGTAGGTTCGCGGTACGAGGCCGCAATTGTGAACATAGGGAAGGAGCGGGGGGACGGGGGTCAGAATCGACGCTTTCTGGACGGTGGGCGTCCTGCTGAGGCGGGAACGGATCCTAATGATGGTTAGGGCAGGGGGCGTTCGCAATACGCGCAGGAAAACCTGGGCGGCTGCAGTGCTACCAGTGGGTCTTCAGGAGCGGGGAACTCCCGGGATCGGAAAAGTGGGCAGACAGGGCTGCGAGCAGGCGGACCCACCGGTCTCGGGGCGCGGTCATCCACGAGCGCCCTGCCGGCAGCCCGCTGCATGACGCTTCGAGGGTGATCGCCTCGGCGTCTCCCGACGCGCTGATTTCGACACGCCCGTCCTCGGACCTGTGGGGCTCGGGCAGATGGCCTTCCGACAGGGCCATCCCGAACTCCCGGAAGAGCACGACTAGAAAATCGCCTGCCGCCCTCAGCTCCAAGAACTCGCGCGGCGGAGAGAGCCGTGCCCTTGCTTTGAGCCAGATCTTCACATAGATCGGATCGGTGCTCAGCAGACCCTCGGCGATCTCCACCGCCCATTCGGAGGTCAGGAGGTCGTTAGGCGGTGGCAGGACATACTGCCCCGTGAGGTTGGAGGACATAGCTATCCTTCACACTCCAGTCCCGCATCGAAGCACGCGGTCTGTATGAACCTGAAGACCTTAGCCGGGATCGCCCATGTCTAGGGGGTGTCATTCGTCCAGCGGAAAAAGTAGTTGACGTCAAACACCCCGGATACTGATCCATCTGGAATGGGAGTGCTCGAGGGCACGGCAAGGCCAAAGGGACGGAAACTAGAGACGGGTAGTCGATCAGGGCCTCAGCGGCCCTGGCGCTTTGGCAACGGCATGCTATTGAGGCGAGTTTGGCGATCTGCCGGCGCCCCCAAGCCCTTCGACGATGCGCCCGAGAAGAGAAGCGTGAAGACAAGGCCCCCCACAGCGCATGCTGCCAGCAACTCCAAGATGAAGATCGTTGTGCTAATCGCAAACCCTCCTGTGACCGCAGCGCCGGGAGCCCGAGCCCTATAGGCAAGTAAGCCGTGGACGTTCTCCGCCGGAGAGGCGGTGCGCGATAGTTACGCCGACGAACGGCGTGGATGTACCATAGTGCAAACTCAAGTTATTGTCAAGGAAAGCTGAGGATTCGTTTTTGTGGCAAATTGGGAACGCATACACAGAAGACGCAGGAAGGGCATGGAACGGCCGGCGGGAACCACCGGCCTTGGCATGGTGGGCCGGCTGGTGTTGGGGCGGCTGGCAGCGCTTCCGGGCCGCGACATCTGCTGCCTGGGCTGGTACTACGACGGCGAGCCCTACGACGAGGCCGTCTTCCCGTACCGCATCTTGCCCCAGGGCGGCGGGCGAACCCCGCAAGACAACCTCCCCCGGGCGCTCTCGGCCAGCGGCGGGGACGTGGTCGTCACGATGGGCGATCCGTGGAGCTTCGAGTGGGTGGCCGACCTGCGTGAGCAGCGAGACTTCGCGTGGATCGCATACCTAACCATCGATAGCCGCCCTCGGCCGTGGGGTATCTGACGCAGGCGGACGCCGTTGACCTACCCCCTCAAATGGCGCCAACCCCTGCGTCAGACCCAGCGCACTTTCCGACCCAAGCGACCAGCACAGCCCAGCGCCGCCAAAAGCCGCCGGCTATCCGCCGCAGCTCGCCGACGACAGGTGCTGCGATCTCGTCTGGCCATCTATTTCTCGCGACGGGCGATGGTTGCTTGCACTGATCCACCAACGGTTTCCAGGTAGACCGGTCCTTTCCCCTACCGCAGATCATTATGGGACCCTACGAAGAACCCCTGGACAAGGAAAACGATTCTTCGGGTTTTCAGTCGAGAATCGGATTCTAGATTGCGAGTGATATATGGAATCGCAGATCCAAACCCAGTTTCAGAATTGCAATTCGGTCTCGAAAACGCCCGTTGAGATGCTTCGTCGACCTGCCCGCTCTGCCCGCCGGACGCCTTCGTGGCATTCTCTGCCGGCCCACCGGTTACATCTACCGGTGGCCTGGCGACCACTATTGGTGGGCTCAGAGGGCCATCGAAAGCAACAGGTTTTTGGGGCCCGGGGCAATGCGCCACCATGGTCCGTGCCCTACTTTCTTGAAGGGTTCTGCGGCGATCATGAATCGATTTCGTCGGTCGAATCCAAAGACGTACTTGTCGTTTGATGCTCAGGTGTCGCATCTATCGTCAAAATAGCCCTGGACGCGGTGTCGGCGATGCGGGTTCCGCCCTGCGACCGCGGCAAGTGGTAGCCGGCGGCCGTCCTCGTTCGCAGGGCATCCTTGTTGGCTCAGGCGATCTCTGCGGCTTTCGCCCGGCCCGGCACTGTTCTCGGCCAGATAGGTGCGCGCAGCAAGCATGCCGACCGAAGCCGAGGCCGCCGCTCCCACAAACCTGTGTTGGGCCGCCTCCACCGGCTATCCTTTGCCGGTCTCGACATGGCGCATTACCGCTCTGAACACCGCACGCGCC
>PMZA01000077.1 GCA_003170595.1 Armatimonadota bacterium | reverse complement strand
GAGCCTGCCGAAGGAAGCGCACCACCCATCGCCCACGCACACCCCCCCCGCGAAGGATCTGCGGTGGCTCGCTAACAACCCTTCGTCCCTGGGGCCTTTGCCTTTGCCTTCGCCTTTACCTTTCCGCCCTTAGCTTGTCATCCTGAGCGCGCCCTTTGCGCGAAGGATCCCCCGCACCCGTCCGCCACCCCACACAAAAAGAAGCCCGGCGATCTCTCGCCGGGCTTCTTCCTTCTTCCTTCTTTCTTCTCTACTCTTTACTTTACGACGCCGACCCACCAATCACTTCGCCACTCCCGGCATCGATGAACACCTGCTGCCACCCACCGGGGTAGTCGAATTCGACGATCCAGCACATTCGCATCGGCGCATCCGGGATGGGATCGTGACCCGCGGTCACCAGGTCCCAGAACCGGTTGGCCGGCGCGCTGTTCTCATGAGCGGTCACGTCCTGCACGTCCGTCGGGTAGGCCCCGACGTTCCGCAGGTACTCGGTCGCCGTCGCGATCGCCAACCCCTTGCCTACCTCAGCCGCCTGAGGCGCCTGAGGCGCAGGCACATACACCGGATACGGCTCCGGCACGTACTCCACATCGTACGGCACGCCCCAGTAGTCGGCGAAGGGGTCGAGCGAGCAGTACAGGAAGCCGCCCAGCAGGTACGGTGCGCACGGGAAGAGGAACTCTCGGTCATCGTACCACCCGTTGCGGTCGCCGATGCGGAACCGGAATTCATGGTCGCCCCGGCGAGCATGGTAATAGCCATCGTTGCTGTCTTCCCACAGTCGCGCGCCTACCCGGTCGAAGAACGCACGCGCGGGCGCCGCCCAGTGACCGTCGCGCTGTTCAGGGCTGCGCGGGAAGTCGAGGCGCTGGCCCTGGACCTTGAACTCGGGCCGGCCGCGATGATCGGCCGCGGTCCCGACGGCCCCGCCCTGCGTGCCGTGGCCAGTCTGACTGGTCTGACCGCCGGACTGTGTGCCGCCACGGACATGGTCGCGCCAGCTACCGCTCGCGGAGCCCTGACCGCTGCCCTGCTCCGTAGTGGCCTTCCCGCCGCTATTTGCAGAGCCGGTGTTGAAGCTCGGCCGCGAAGACGTCGAGGTGGTCGCCCTGCCCTGCCCGTACTGGCCGCCGGTGGTATGGCTGCGCCAGCTCCCACCGTTGGAGGTAGCCGCCGCGGTGCCAGCGGCGTCGCTGTTACGAGATCGCCACGTGCCGCCGTTGCCACCCGCGGTGGGCGGGTATGACTGGCTGGGGGATGCATGGCTCTGCCAGGTGCCCGTGTAGGGGGTGTAGGTTGTCGATCGGCCCGAGTAGCCTGAGGACGAGTTGCGCCTGTAGCCGCTCGAGGTCGAGGGCGTATAGGTCGAGCTCTTCGCCGACTGGCTCTGGCTGGAGCTGTGCGACGACGTCGACTGCGTCGCCGTAGTCGAGCTTGAGTGGTTGCTGCTGCCGTTGCTCTGATCGCCGCGACCGCCACCGCCGCCGCCATGATCGCCGCGGTCAGCCATCGAAAGACTGGTGAGCAGAGTGAGAGCTGCGAGGATCGCTATCGCCATCAAGATTCCGTTGCGGTTCATCTAAGCCACCTCCGGAACTTCTTCAATCGCTAGTAGCGCTTCTGGCGCTTCCCTCTCCTATCTACTATTGAGCATAGTATACCATGTGCATTAACTTTTGTACCCTACCTGCCAAAACAATTTTCCAGGCCCGCCGGTTCCCGATTCCGGTTCTTCGATTCCGTCTTTCGCCCTTGCGCCCTTGGTCGTCATCCTGCCTCCCCCTACCCGGTCACCCCCCCGGTCTGTCATCCTGATGGAGCAGCGCTCTGTGCTGCTCAGAAGGATCTCCTTCTGGCTCTTGCCTTTCTCCTGTCATCCTTCCGCTCTTGCTTGTCATCCTCGCGATGCGAAGCATCGCAGGGAGGCGTTCTAGGCCGACCGAAGGATCCCCTCTCCAACCCCGCCAACGCCGCGCGCCCTTGCACTTCATCCTTCCTTCGGCACCATGAACACGACCTTCCCTTCCGCCCCAACCTTCTGCGTCCACGCGAACTTGTGCCCTTCGGTGTCGCAGCGCACGCTCACCTCATCCCTCGTCACCCTCACCGTCATCGTCACCCCGTGGTACTCCACATTCCTTATCTCTAGCCACGCCATTCCCTTCGGCAGCCTCGGCGCGATCACGAGGCCCCTACTCGTCGGCTCGACCCCGGCCACCCCATACAGCAACCAGCACGGCACGATCCCGCTCTCGGGGAATGGTATGTCCGTCCCGGTCGCCCCGGGGTTGATCTGCTGGGGATGTTCGCCATGGAACAGCGGATCCCCGCCCACCAGGTGATCCGGCATCCGCCATCGCCCGACGATCGCCTCCCACCGCCCCCACGCGTTGTCCGCCCCCATCAGCTTCACCCGCGCCATCAGGTCGAAGTAGCTGGTGTAGAGAATCGCACCGCCGTCCTGGCATTGCGCGGTCCCATACGCCGTCCCGCGCCAGCCGTCGAACCACCACGGCTCTTGCGGTACCTTCTCGGTCTTCCCATGCTCCGGATCCCACATCGGGTTGTGGAGGGTATTGGCCCTTGGCGCGAAGACGTAGGCCGAGTAGGTGTCGGCCTTGCCGGTGCTGGTCGGCTCGGTCTCCATCCAGTGATAGATTCTTTTCGCCTGCGCCTCACTCGCCAGCCCGTAGGCCATCGCCTCGACGTTGACGAAGGTGAACCCGTAGTCGTGCCTCTTCCCGTCGACATCCACGCACCCGATGTACCGCCCGGCCTTCTCATCCCAGAACGTGTCGTTGTACGCCTGCCTCGCCTTCTCGCGCAGCCGCCGGTATTCCTCCGGGCTTCGCGCCGGCATGCTCGTCGTCACGCCGCCCGCATCCGCCAGCATCTCCTCGATCTGCGCCATCGCCTCGAGCGATCCGTACCACGCCGCATTGACGTACGCATCCAGGTGCCCGAAGGGGAGGATGTCCCAGTAGTTATCGCCGCACCCCCGATGCCGCCCGGTGACGTCCTTGCTCGGCGCGATGATCAGCCCATCCGCGCCGTGCATCTGCGCCAACTGGTACTCCATCGCCTTCCGCATCCGCTCAGCCTGCCGTTTGAGGAATCCCGTGTCACCGGTCCACGCCGCATACAGCCGGCAGCCCATCAGGAACTTCGCATTGGTATCCGAGTGCCGCGTGTCGAACTTCGTGTTGTCAGGGAACGGCCATCCCGGCTGATCGCCCCAGGTGTACACGTACCCCTCCGCGCTCATGGGGTACGTCTCCAGCATCTTGCCAAGCTCCGGCAGGTGCGCCCCGGCCTGCCACGCCCGCGCGAGAGGGTTCCACTCCTGCCACGCGGCCGGGCCCCATAGCGGCCCCCAACTGAAGCCCCGCTCCCAGAAGAACGTCGACGCCTCTTCCCCATCCCTCGGATTCGGCGTCACGAATCTCGGCCACTCCGCCGGCACGCTATCTTCCCGGGCCAGCGCCTCCACGGTCACGCTGCTATCCGCCCCACCCTCGCTCTTCGCCACTTCCGGCGTGACGATCAGCGTCGTCGCCTTCCCGTCGAGCTGCCAGCTCAGGGTCGGATGTTGCCCGACGAATCGCAGGTCGCAGTTACCGTTGCCCTCAGCCTCGATCCACCTGTCGCCGCTGATCGACAGCTCGTACCGCCCGCCCCGCTCCTTCCACCGCTTGAGCTGCTGGGTGGGCATGTACCGCATCGCGTCGCTGAAGAATCGGCTGAAGGGCACCGCCGCCGCCGAGGTGTCGTACCCGTCGTTGTTCCACTTCACCCGCATCATGAGCGGCCTCGCCCCCTCCGCCGCCCCGAGCCGCACGCTCGTCTTCAGCCGCGCCCCATCCAGCTCCACGGTCATCCCCGCCGTCCCGGTCGGCTTCCACCCATACACCTTCAGCGCCCGCTCCATGGTCGCATCGAGCTGCCCATCCCTCGTCGCCGACCCGCCCGCATACCGCTTGTCCCGGCCGCTCCACCACCCGATCTGCCCCTTCGCATCCGACAGCTCGACGCAGTAGACCCCCGGCCCCTGCGCCGGAAAGGTCAGCTCCTGCTCCGCGTTGTCCACCGCGTTCTCGATCTTGCGGCTGACGATGACCGCCCCATCCGGCCCACCCTTCCGCAGCGACAGCGTGGCCGAGGAGTCCTTGGTCGCCCAGGTGGGGATGCTCGCCTCGAGCCGCGTGATGGTCCCCGTCTCGACGGTGAAGGTCTGGCCGATGGAGTGCCCGGGCGCAAGCAGTTCCGCCACGGCGCCGTTCTGCACCTCGACGGAGCTATCGGTCCCAGCCTCCAGCCCGCCCAGCTCGAGGGACGTCGCGGTAGCTTTGATGACCTTCGTGGCGGGGCCGACCTCGATGCCCTGATAGCCCATCTCGAGGAGGCCGATGGGCTGATAGTGCCCCTTGCCGGAGGGATCAACCTGCATCTCCAGGATTTTGGGCCCTTGCATGTTGATCTTGAAGAACCCGTTCTCCATCCGCCTCTCCCCCGCAGCGCCCACCAGACTCATCACGACAGCAGCGATCATCAGCACCCTCACACCCATCCCTCCCGGCTCTGCACGGTTTGGCTTGTGGAGGGGCCGAATA
>PMZA01000159.1 GCA_003170595.1 Armatimonadota bacterium | reverse complement strand
TGAACCGCGCGACGCCGAGTGCGCCGCCAAGCTGAAAAAGCGCCCCCTCACAAACCTCTACAACGAGCGCCCCGCCTGGCTCGACCTCGCCCACCGCAAGCTCGACGCCGCCGTCTTCGCCGCCTACGGCTGGGACCCCGACATCTCCGACGAGGAACTGCTGGAGAAGCTTCTTGCCCTCAACCTCGAACGCGCCGAGGAAGAGGCCCAGGGCATCCTCCGCAAGCCCTGACCCCGCACCGAACCCTTCGCCCCCTTCAGACGTTTCTCCTAACGTATGTCGACCACGCCCTCCGTCACCCTCCCCGTCTCGTCTCTGCGTTATGTCTATTTCATCCGGCGCCCCTTCGATCACGAACTCACGCCCGCCATAGTTCGTCTTACGTTGGGTATGCTTTTTCTCGACAACAACCGAGGAGCACTTCTCTTGAGCATCCACGACCCCACCGTCGCCCAACTCCGCGACGAAATCACCCAACTGCAGGCCCGCCTCGCCGCCGCCGAGGACCACAGTGGAGGCGACGCCAACCTCCTCGATGCCGTCGTCAACTCCATCGGCGACGGCGTGGTCATCTACCGCCCCGACGGCACTGCGATTCGCTCCAACGAAGCCGCCCGCCGCATCCTCGGCCACACCGAGGAGCAGATGCTTCTCCCCTTCGCCGAGCGCATCAAGATCATGCAGCCCCAATGGCCCTCCGGCGAACTGGTCAACTACGAGGACTCACCTACCGCCCTCGCCCTCCGCGGCGAGTCCGGCGCCGGCCTGCTCATCACTGCTCACGCCGGAGATACCGACCAGGACCTTTGGCTCTCCATGAGCTACGCCCCGGCGCGCGATGCCGCCGGCGAGGTCGTCGGCGCGGTCATCACCTTCAGCGACGTCACCCCCATCGTCGAGGCCCAGCGCCAGGCCGAGAACCTGCTCGGCGACGTACTCTCCAAGCGCGAGCGCCTCTTCTCCATCCTCAGCATGCTCCCCGGCTACGTCTGCCTCCTCACCCCTGACCACGGCTTCGCCTACGTCAACGACAGCTACCGCCGCATCCTTGGCGACCCGGCAGGCCGCAAGTGCTACCAGGCCCGCTTTGGCCGCGAGGAACCTTGCCCCTGGTGCGAGAGCTTCCGGTGCCTTGAGACCGGTGAGCCCCACACGTGGGAGTGGACCAGCCCCTCCGGCGCATCCTTTCAGGTCTACCTCCACCCCTTCGTCGACATCGACGGCTCCACTCTCGTCCTCGAACTTGGCATCGACGTCTCCGAGCAGAAGCGCCAGCGCGTCGCCCTCGAGCAGACCACCGCGATGCTCGAGACCCTCGTCGAGACCATGCCCAGCGGCGTCATCGTCGCCGACGCCGAGGGCCGCATCACCATCGTCAACGAGCACATGCGCCGCATCCTCGGCGGCCCCATCGGCCCCGTCGTCGGAGAGGTCGGCGCCGGCTACACCATCCGCCACCAGGACAGCACACCCTTCGCGCCCGTCGACCTTCCCCTCGTCCGGGCCCTGCGTCTCGGCGAGTCGGCCCGCAATGTGGAGATGACCTTCCGCCGCGCCGATGGCTCCGAGGTGCCCACCGTCCTCGCCGCCAGTCCTCTGCGCGATCGCGACGGCAAGCCCGCCGGCGCCGTGGCGATTGTGCGCGACATCACCGAACTTCACCGCGCCCGCCTCGAACTCCTCCGCCATCGCGATCGGCTTGAGGCCCTCGTCGACGAGCGCACGGCCGAGCTTGCCCAGCGTTCCCTCAACCTCCGCTCCCTCGCCGCCGAACTGGCCCTCACCGAGGAGCGCCAGCGCCACCGCATCGCCGCCGGCATCCACGACGAGATCAGCCAGACGCTGGCCTTCAGCAAGCTCCAGTTGGAGGAGCTCAGGGCCGCGGCCGTCTCGGAGGAGCAGGCCGCCGCCCTCGCGGACATCGTCGGGATGCTCGCCCGTATCCTCCAGTACACGCGCGACCTGACCTTCGAGATCAGCCCCCCGATCCTCTACCAGGTCGGCTTCGACGCGGCGATCGAGTGGCTGGGCGAGCGGATGACGAAGCACCACGGCTACGCGGTGACGGTGACGGCGGATGAGGAGGCGCGGGAGATCAGCGAGGACGCGCGGATCGTGCTATTCCAGGGCGTGCGGGAGATCCTGACGAACGTGGCGAAGCACGCGCGGGCGAGCGAGGTGACAATTGACATCGGGCGCGACGGGGATGAGATGCGGGTGGTGCTTCAGGACAACGGGGTGGGCTTTGATGCATCGAAGCCGATGGTGGGAGGCGTGACTGGAGGGTTCGGGCTGTTCGATATATCGGAACGCCTTGCCCACCTCGGCGGCCACTTAGCCATCAGTAGCACTCCCGGCCTTGGCAGCACCTTCACCCTCACCGCCCCCCTCCTCAGCGACTGACGCGAACATTTGAGCGAGAAGTCTGGTGCTCTGGCCGTGTGCATGCTAAACTTCACAACGGCCCCGCACCAGCTACCAATCTGCTGCATGCGGCCGTCTATTCGACCGTCGAGATGGCAGATCAGAGACAGGCTATGGACACCGACCACAGGAAGGCATCTGGAGCCTACTACACCCCTGACGACATCGCCCAAGCTCTCGTTCAGTGGGCGGTCCGGCACAGCGACGACCGGCTGCTTGACCCGTCATGCGGAGACGGCCGTTTCCTCGCCTTACACCACCACAGCGCGGGAGTAGAGCAAGACCCCGAGGCTGTATCCTCAGCGTGGACACGAGCGCCCGGTGCCATGATCCACGAGGGTGACTTCTTCTCCTGGGCGCGAGAAACGGTGGATCGGTTCGAGTGCGCAGCCGGCAATCCGCCCTTCATTCGCTACCAGAGCTTTGCCGGGCCGGTCCGAAAGCGGGCTCTGGCCGTTTGCGCTGATCTTGGCGCTGGGTTTTCGGGGCTCTCATCCTCTTGGGCGCCGTTTCTCGTAGCGACTGCGTCACTCCTGAAGCCCGGCGGCCGGATGGCCTTCGTTGTGCCGGCCGAAGTAGGACACGCTCCCTACGCTGCGCCCCTGCTGAAGTACTTGACCTCCAACTTCGGAGTTGTTCACCTCATTGCTGTCCGCGAGAAGATGTTCCCCAAGCTGTCAGAGGACTGTTGGCTCCTCTTCTCCGACGTTTTCGGCTCGCCCGCCTCGAAGGTCCGGCTCACGGCGCTCGACCGCTTCAGTTTCAGCACCGCCCCACCAGCCCAGTTCACCAGCATCCCTCTCGCTGAGTTGAAACGATGGAACTGGCGACTGCGACCGTTTCTCCTGCCGTCCGGCGTAAGGGATGCCTACGAGGAGGCGGCTTCCAGCCCTGGGACGCGACGCCTCGGCGACGTAGCCAGGGTCGGCATTGGCTATGTCACCGGCGACAACGACTTCTTCCATCTCCGGCCTTCCGAGGCAGGCGAGAAGAGCATTCCTTCTGACCTGCTTCAGCCGGCCGTCCGCAACGGACGCATGCTTCCCGAGAAGGCCGTCACGCCTGCGACCGTGCAGCAATGGATNNCGACGATCCGGTCCTTCTGCTTCGCATCAGGCCGGGACAAGAAGTCCCCCCGACAGTGCAGCGGTACCTCGACGGCCCATCCGGCCGGCAGGCGCGTGGCGCGTATAAGTGCCGGAACAGGAAGCCTTGGTACGTGGTGCCCGACGTCAGAATCCCTGACGCCTTCCTGTCGTACATGAGCGGCGAGACGCCAGCCCTGGTGTCTAACGAGGCCGGATGCGTCTGCACGAACTCCGTGCACGCCGTAGCCCTAACCGGGAAGATGCCGATGGGGGAGCTTCGCAGGCGTTGGGATACGCCCATCGCGCGCCTGAGCTGCGAGCTGGAGGGTCACCCGCTCGGAGGCGGCATGCTGAAGATCGAGCCTCGCGAAGCCGCCAGCACGCTCCTCCCAGAAAGCTCCATTCCGCCCGACCAGCAGGCGCTGGTCGAAGAGGGGATATCTCTCATGAGGCAGTGGCGACACTATGCGTAAGCCGCGACCGGGCGAGTGGCCGACGCTGCAGGACGCCCTCGCGGCCTCAGCGCTCGCAGAGCAGGGCACCCAATCCGGGGAACACATCAGGCCACTTCACTGGTACGTGGCCTGCCGTCTGTGCCTGGAGGGCGGCTTCAACCCCGACCAGATCAGTCCGAGACCGCCGTTCACGGTCGTCAAGAGGAAGAAAGAGAAGAAGCTGGTGATATCCTTCGATCCACAGGCGGGGGAAGCACGAGAGGAGACGATACTCGGTGGGCTCAAGACCAAAAATGTTGACGTAGTGGTGACGGTATCGGGCATCGGTCCCGTCGTGGCCGTTTCGCTGAAAGGGACCCTTAACGCAGTCCGAAACCTCACCAACAGGATGGAGGAGGCGGTTGGGGACTGCACTAACTTACATCTCTCCTATCCCTCGCTCGTCTATGCGTTCTGGCACGTCATCAGAGCCAACCGCCCCGGGCAACTCCCCCTAAACGCGCCCGCCGCCCTGCGGACGCGGACGAAGAAAGACAAGACCCCTCCAGACGAGTGCCGGTCGAACGACATCGCCATCAGAGGCGAGAAGCCGGTCGCGACGCTTGAGCGGTACCACTACGCGCTCCTCGGCCTAGCTGACAGGTCTGGAACCCGCAATCACATCACTAAGTACGAGGCGGTCGCCTTGACGCTCATCGATGCTGATGACGCCGGCCTCGGCAGCGTCATTGACACGTTCCCGAAACCCGACAGCCCTCTTCTCTACCAGGATCTGTTCCAGAAGATCTACCGGGAGTACTACCTGCGGTTCGTGTACCAAGCCCCACTGCTGAAAGGGCGGACGGGCCGACCGGGCTGGGCGGAGGACTCCCCTGCACTCGAGAACTGGCGGCATCCGGAATACCAACCATATCCGGGCGATCCTGAGGAGGACGAAGTGGACGAGGACGAGAAGTGACCTGGCTTAGGCCGAAGCTCTCGGAGTGATNNATAGTCAGCTGTCAGTGCCCTTTCATCACTAGCCCATGCCTTATCCCGCTCACCCACGCCTCCGCCACGGCCTTCGGCTGCATCCCCGTCGCCTTCCCGTCCGCCGCCGTTGCCACCACAACCCTTTTCCCCCCGGCCAGGACCCACCATCCCTCCGCCGCGTGCGCCACAACCAGATCCGACGGCTTCACTCCCCCGCTCAGCCATTTCCTTAGCGCGGCCGCCGCTGCCTCAGCCCTCCCCGATGCGTTCCCCACCTTCCCGCTCTCCGGGATCAGCACCGCGTTGTTCCCGTTGATCATGACCGCCGCATACCGCTTGCCCTTCGCCACTGCCGACCCCGTCGTCACCTGCGCCCTCACCTGCACCGACGTCTCCCCCGTCGCCACCTCGCCCTCACTCGCCTGCTGCAGCTTCCCGGCCAGCGCCGCCTGCACCGCATGCTCGAGGTCGTCATGCGTCCAGTGCAGCCCCACCG
>PMZA01000222.1 GCA_003170595.1 Armatimonadota bacterium | reverse complement strand
GCACCCTTCAGGGTGCGGCTGTGGGCGGTGGTGGGCCTTCCCTCCGACGACGATTCGCGACACCGGACATCCGCCGGTCCCCCTGGCGGTTTCGACCGGCGCGTCGCGGGTGTCGAACGTCACGCGGAAACCTCGCCCGCGCTCGACGTATCCCGTTGTAGATGGCTCTTGGCCTACCGACTGGTCTGATGTCCGACTCCAGGCCGGACGCCATGCTTGCCCCAGACGCCGCGCTTCGCCCCCACTTCTTACCCGCGAGCACACCTATCGCAGCCACGGCACCGCCGACAATCAGGGTCTCCCATATCGAGTGCCAGTCCGCGACTTGGCCGAGCATATGTGAGCGGTGGACACCCCATGCCACTAGTCCGGGCCAGGTTGCGGTTGGGCCCAAGTACCAGGCGCCCTTGCGCAGGCCAAGAGCGGAGCCCACGCCGGTCGCGAACCAGACCCAGCTGATAAGCAACGGGAACAGAGGCGAGTCGTTGTCCGCGGCCCCCCACCAAGCGGCGATCGCTGCCGCCATACCAAAGGCGCTTGCCACGGCCAAACACGCCCAGACTATCGCGTCCCTCCACCGCCCGGGCCAAAGATCCCTCGGCCTACGGGCAACCCACACGGCGGCGAGCACAGACGCCGAGAGAACGAACGCGGGCCACCGGTACGGCATCATCCCGGCCTGCCTCCCTTACGGCTTCAGCTCGAACGACCTTACCTCCATCCCCGCCACATTCTTTGCCCTCCGGCTCCTCCCCGCCTCTCAGAACGGTACACCCTTGCCTATCGCAGGCTATCGTTGAACAGTAGTCGCACCCTTCAGGGTGCGGCTGTGGCCGGTGGTGGGCCTTTCTCGGTGATGTCCGCGTTAGCGCGTGCCTGGGGCGAGTTCGTCGATCGTAACCGTTTCGTCCTTGTGCAGGACCACACTCTTGTGCAGGAACGGGTGCACGCAACTGATCAGCACGAAGTCGTCCTTCGCGCCCGCCGGGGGCTTGTGGTAAACGTAATCCTTGTCCGACCGGCTCGGGCAGCGAAAGGCCATCGGGAAGTCGAGGTACGGCAGGATGTCGTTGACCCACTTGTCCTCGGCGGGCCAGCGCTTGTTGTCCTCGGCAAAGCGGCCGAAGTTCGTGCCCAGGGCCTTCAGATTCCCCTCGCAGTCGTGGAGCGTCCTCTGCGCACCGGTGACCGCACCGACCGGCGTGGCGATGCATGCCCCGGGCAGGATCGACAACGCGACCAGGGCGATGCACTCGCCGGCCTTCATCCGCGGCCGCATCAATATCCCCGCTACGCCAGCGACCACGCCGACCCAGACGAGGATGAGCCAGAACACCGCCGGCGCACGGGCGGGATCCTCACGACCGAGGTTGTTCGCCATGGGGAGGACCGCCGCGAAGGCGAAGATCGTAGACGCCACGACGACCGCCGCCGCCTCGTACCACATCGCCATCAGGTACCGGATTAGCCAGCGCACATACGCCGCCAGCCCGAGGGAGGCAGCGACGGCGAGGGCGAGACCCAGGTAGATGCTGGCTTCGGCGGTCATGGGTAGTGGGCGTCAGAGGTCGAGCGGATACTGGCCAAACTCGCGGCAGGCGTCGTAGAAGGCGTGGATGTTCTCCACCGGCGTGACCGGGACGATCTCCGAGGATGAGCCGATGAAGAGGCCGCCGCCCCGCCCGCAGGTGTCGAGGAGATCGCGTACGGCGGCGCGGACGTCGTCGACCGTGCCGAGGGGGAGGATCTGCGAGCAGTCGATGCCCCCGACGAGGATGAGGCGGTCGCCATAGAGGCGCTTGAGTTCGGGGATGTCGTTGCCCGCGAGGGGTTCGAGGGGGTTGAGGCCAGCGATCCCGCAGGCGACGAGGTCGGCCGCGATGTCCATCACGTAGCCGTCGGTGTGGAAGATGACCTTGATCCCCGACTGCCCGAGGACGTGGCAAAGCTCCTCGAGGTAGGGGTAGAAGAGCTTGTGCATGACTGAGGGCGAGAACATCGCGCGGCCCTTGAAGGCGATGTCGTCGCCATACATGAACAGCGGGCAGACGCTGGTCTGGGCGAAGGCCTGGGCGCGGTCGAGGGCGTGGCGGAAGTAGCCTCCGTCGGTGGCTTTGTCAAACAATACCAGGTGACNNCGCGCGACGTGGCCGCCGAGGTGAAGTACAAGGCGATCTCCGGGACCCTCGACCAGGCGGGCGGCATCGTCGAAAGCGTCGATGAGGGCGTAGGAGAACATCTCGATGCCCATCATCCCGTAGGCCGCGTGGAAGCCGATGCCGTCGCAGGGAACGTAGAGCGTACGCGGGGCGAAGACCTGGCGGGCGTCGAGATTCCACTTGGCCCATTCCCAGCCCTGAAGCTCGGTGGGCGGGGGGATCTCGAAGGCGTGGAGTTCGGCGAGGGAGGTGATGGGGCGGCCGGCCCAATGGGTGCGGCCATGCTCCTGGGCCTCCATGTTGCCGCACTCCTCTCCAAGGCCAACGGGCATGTAGACCGAGCGGCACATGTCGATGCCCAGGCCGTTGAAGACGGCGGCGGTGGCGCGGACGGGATCGGTCTCGCCGGGGGCGTACTCCTGGTAGATGGGCCAGGAGTCGATGAAATCCCAGATGGGGACCTGATCGGGCTCCTCGAAGTTGGCGGCGGTGAGGATGCGTTTGAGGACGACTGGGTCCAGGACGGCGTCGGCGGGACCGGCATCGAGGATGGACTGCTTAAGGATGGCAAGGGCATCGGTATCGGTATCTGACAAGATAGCCACCTCCGCGGGCAAGCTTGGCCGGGCGAGGGCCGAGCGGTAGTATAGCAGGAGGCGGGGAGAGGTGAAGGGAGGCGTGTCGTGGAACCTCTCCGCATCGATGGGATTGGCGGGGGAGGAGGCGCTGTAGAGTGTTTGGCAGAGGGCGACCGCCATGAAGAGAGATACCTTCGACGCCGTGCGGACGGTTATTGTGGTGGTCGCGATCGTCACGGCCATGGCGGGGGCGAGCGCTAGCATACAGGCGGCGCCGGGTGAGGTCTCCGCATGGCACATCATCCATACCACCTTCGCGGGAGCCAACAGCCCGGCCACCGCGGATGAGGCGTATTCGCTCCTAAGCGAGCGTCTTCAGCACATGATCACGCGGAAGGAGTACCTAGAGTTTGCGTCAGCGGTATTCTCCCACTATCAGGTCGTCGAGGGGTCGGGCAGCGCCTATCCGCACGGAGCGGACAGGCTTATGCTCAAGTTCAAAGTCCGCGTCATCGGCCCCGACGCCGTACAGCCTGGGCTGTTCCTCCCCATTACCTGGTACTTGATCCGCGAGCACGGCCAGTGGCGGAACGCGAAGATCTCGGGGGGCGGCCCGCCGGATTGGTGGGAGCCGGACTTGAGCCCTGAACAAAGGCGGGTCGTAGCCGCGGGGGAGCAGTACATCGCGGCCGCGGCGCGAGCCGATAACGAAGCGCTGTGGGCGATGGCGCCGTGGGTCGTGCGCGTGCAGAGACACAGCCTTGGCGAGAAGAGGGTGACGTTCGGCCTCCTCCCGAGGCGAGTCGTGGAGGTGTGCGTTCCGAAGATGAACGGTTCGACGGCCACCGCGTGGCTCGTGGCCTTCTGCTATCGAACAAGGGACCCCGAGAAGGAAATACTCATGACACCCCAATTGGGCTTCACGCTGGAGGCCGGGGGGTGGAGGGTGGCGAACCAGAAGATCATCGACGCGGCGGTGAGCCGTGCGGCGAAGACGGTTCGGGACTTCATGCGCAGCTTGATGATGGAGCCGGGTCGAGCGCTGGAGCTGCTGACGCCGGCCGCTCGGGCAGTTGCTACGCCGGAGCGGCTATCCAAGCTACTGCCCAGCATGGAGGAACTGGTCCAGCCACTGGAGGCGGTGGGTGAGCCGACGGTGGTGTCGCCGGGGCCGGACAAGCTGCTTCTCCGGTGGGTCTTCGGGGTTCTTGACGTCGAGGAACGTCCGAACGCGCCGACGGTCGTCGTCACCTGCGGGCTGGTGTACGAAGGCGAGGGATGGCTCCTGGCCGACGTGCCTAAGATAGAGCTGGGTCCGTGGCCGCAGCCGGGCGGTGGGGCGGCGGGGGNNGGTAGGATGGACGTAACTGCCGGGAGGATGCACGTCATGACGCGGAAGACGGTCGTGAAGGTTGCGGTCGCCGGGGTGGGCCTGGTGGTGGCGGCGACAGCGCTGTGGACGTTGTTCGACTCGGCGCGGGAGCGGGTGTGCATGTCGGCTTGCCAGAGCGACCTGCGGCTGCTGGCGTCGTCGATGGCCATGTACGCGATAGATTGGGATGGACATATGCCCCGAAGGCCGAAGGAGGGCGACTTCATGGGAACGTGGAAGCCGCTGCATGGCGAGGGCCTCGGCCGGCATTTCGTGAAGGCGGTGGTCGATGTGCCCGGGCCGGTCGAGCCGTACTGCAAGAACTCGGACGTAGGCCGATGCCCCAGCGACCCCGACAACTCAAAGGATACCTACGAGGCGCAGGCGCGGTCGAGCTATGAATGGAACCTGGAGCTGTGCGGGAAGAGGTACGACGACGTGATCGGAAAGCCGCTCGTGTGGGACAAGGGGCCGTGGCATCGGCTGAAGCGTGCGGGACCGGCCGGCAGGAACGTGGCGTTCGTCACGCGGTTTGACAGGGGCGGGGCAGCGGAATGGGCGGTGAGGTGGATGAGCGAGGCGGAGTTCGAGGCGATGCGGAGGTAGGATGGGGCGGAAGGTTAAGAGGGCGAGTAATATGAAGATGAAGGTGAAAGACCAGGTCGTGATGGCCGTGGTGCTCATCATCATGCTCGCCGTCATGGCCCACCGGGTCTTCCATGTGAGCGCCCCCAGGCATGGGCCACACACGCATGCGACAAGTAGTTGGCGGTAGGATCGCAGGACTAGTGGGAGGCGGAAAGGAATGAAGATGAAGGCTATCGTGCTAGCTGCAATCGTGGCAATCGTCGTCGCGGGTTGTGGGCAGAAGCAGGGGCCACAGACGGGCGCCGCCCTTCCCTCGACAGGCTCGGGACCTTCGGCCGGCGAGAAGGTCGTCAACCTCTGGTCCATCTGGAACGCTGAGCCCCGCAAGTCCGCCCTCGCCGATATCGTCGCCGCCTACAACAAAGACCATCCCGGCGTCAAAGTCGTCGTCACCGCCCAGGAACCAGATGCCTACAAGACCGCCATCCGCGTGCGCCTCGGCTCCGCCGATCCCCCCGACATCTTCTTCGCCTGGGGCGGCGAGTGGATGCACAACTTCGTCCGCAACGGCGCCGTCCAGGACCTCACCAAGGCCATGGACGACGGCGGCGGTGAGTGGCGCAAGCGCATCAATGCCGAGGCCCTCCGCCACTTCACCTTCGACAAGAAAGTGTGGGGCGTGCCCTACTTCGTCCAGTGCACCTTCTTCCTCTACAACAAGGATATCTTCGGCAAGCTCGGGATCGCCGTGCCGAAGACCTGGCCGGACCTCCTCGCCGCCGTGGACAAGATCAACGCCGCCGGGAAGGGGCAGTACGTGCCCATCGCGCTCGGGAACGTCCTCCACTGGCCGGCGCAGATCCTCACGAGCGCAATGTTCCAGAGGATCATGGGCGAGCAGGTCGTCGAGGCCAGCTACGATGTGATGGGGGCGGGGCAATACTCTGAGCCCGGGTGGACGCAGGGCATCGAGATGCTGCAGGAACTGATCAAGCACAAGGCCTTCAACGCCGCGCCGAACGCCGTCACGCAGGAGGCCGCGCGGGCGATGTTCTACTCGGGCAAGGCGGCGATGTTCTACACCGGGACGTGGGCCTTCCCGCGGCTGGTCGAGGGTGGTGAGGCGCCGAAATCGTTCTGGACGCAATGGGACTTCTTCAACTTCCCGGCGGTGCCCGGGGGGAAGGGTGACCAGACGGCGCTGACCGGATCGCCGGATGGGTACGTCATCTGCTCGCGGTCGAAGAACGTCGACGCGGCGGTCGACTTCATGAAGTACCTGACCAGCGTGGCCGTGGCGCAGGAATTCGTGAAGCGAACGCAGGAACTGGTGCAGGTCAACGGGGCGGTGACGAAGGATAACGCGAAGTGGCCGCTGACGAAGTATGCGGACATGGTCGAGAAGGCGAAGGAAGTCGACCCGTGGACGGATACGATGATCGAGCGGTCGGTGGTGGATGAGATGACCAACGGGCTGCAGGCAATCCTCGACGGGCAAGCGACGCCGAGCGAAGTGCTCGAGGCGATGAGGACGAAGCAGGCGGACGCAAAGAAACGCATACAAGCGGAAAGCAAGAGCTAACGACAAAGAGGAAACTGTGGGGCGCTGCCCCACCCCCCGCAGGGGCCGCGGGCCCCTGACCCCACGCGCCCGCTACGCGGTCGCTTCCTCGCGAGGCAGTGTGATCGCCAGCGGGACGATGCGGCGCGGGCGATAGGTCGACGCTAGCGGGTGGTAGGAAGAGATTGGTGGACGCGGTAGAGCGTCCCGGCGTCCGCGGCCAGGAAGTCGATCGCACCGTCGTTGCCCAGGCGCTGGGCGGCGAGGATCTCGTCGTACCGCAGTCCCTCCGCTCCGTCAATCACCATCATCCACCGCTGGCCTCGCTTCGCTTCGTAGGCAATGTGGCGCGTGTCGGGGCTGAGAGTGAGGCGCTCGATGGCGTCGTAAGCCGGTCCCTCGACGCCTTCCTTCACCAGGAACCACTTGCCGGCCTTTCTCGCTGCGTAGGTGACGTGAGGCCACGACAGGGGGCCTAGGTAGGGGGACGGCCATTGAATATCGTCGTACTCGGGGCCCTCGGCGCCATCGACGACCATGACCGACTTCGTCCTCTTCGGCGGCGAGCCATAATCGCCGAGGCGCGTCCGCAAGGGCGCCGGTTCGCCCTTCTCCGCCGAGTAGGCGAAGTGGCGGCTGTCGGAGGTGAACTGAGGACGTAGGCTGAAGCCGGCGTAGGTGGGCCCTCGGATGCCATCCACCACCAGGGCGCGCTTGTCAGGGGTCATCGGCTTGCTCTTCCCGGCGATGGGCACGGAGTACGCGAGGCGACGGCTGTCCGGGCTGAAGCGGAGATCGCGGATCTCGGCCTGGAAGACCTGGTTCGAGGAGAACCTGGGGCCCTCGACCCCGTCGCGGACCACGAGGTCGGAGCCGCCGCTCAGCACGGCATAGGCGAAGTGGCGGCTGTCCGGGCTGAAGACGAACTCGCTTCCATCGTCGTACTCGGGACCCACAACGCCGTCCACCACGTAGGCGATCTTCATATGCTTCGGTATGTCGCCCTTCCTCAGGAGATAGGCCGAATGCCGTCCGTCCGGGCTGAACTCGCAGAAGTAGGCGCTCTCCCAACCGGGCCAGCAGCGCTCGATGCCGTCCACGACGGGGAACCACTCCCTGCCCCGCCCCGCGGTGTAGATGACGTGGCGGCTGTCGTAGCTGAAGTAGATGAACTCCTGCGAGATGATGTCATATGGCGGGCCGGCAACGCCGTCGACGACCGCGAAATACTTGGAGCCGTTGCGGGCCACGTAGCCGAAGTGGCGGCCGTCGTAGCTGAAGCCGCGAAAGTCGGGCCAGACCTCGTCGTAAGCGGGCCCCACGCGGCCGTCGACGAGCATGGCCTGCCTGGCGCCCACTCTGACGGCGCAAGCCAGGCGGTGGCCGAAGGTGCTGAAGGCGAAGTACTGGCGGTGGGCGGCAATGGCCTCGGCGGTCTCTCGGCCGTCAACCACGAGGATATGGCGCGTGCCCTTCAACAATATGCAGGCGACGCGGCGTCCGTCTCGGCTGAAAACAGGATAGTCAAAGGGGGCGTCGTATTCCGGGCCCTCGGTGCCGTCCAAGACGACGAGCCAGTGGCTTCCCCGGCGGGCCTCGTAAGCGAAGCGGCCGCTCTCCGTGACGATGACAGCGTTGTCGTGGATCTCGTCGTACCAGGGGCCCTGCTTGCCATCGACCACTGCGGCGCTCTTGCCATGGCTGGAGGTGACGTAGCCCAGGTGGAGGCTCTCGCTGTACTTGTTCTGGTAGGGACGAGGATCGTCGTAGGGGCCGAGGCGGTGCTCCAGGGTGGAGCAGGAGGGGGCGGCATGGGCGAAGGCCGTGAGCAGGGCGAAGGCGAGAGAGAGGGCGACGGGTGTGCGCATGAGGAAGGGTTCGGTGGAGGCGCGGAAGGACCTGCAGGGCGCGGGACTGGCNNTGGCGGGGGATGGGGGGACTAGGTAGAATGGTCCCCGGTGATACGCCGTGATGAACCGCCTGTTCTCTGCCCTCGTCATAATCGTCCTCCTCCTCCTCCTCGTCGCCGGGGGGCTCTACTACTATGAGACCTTCGGCCATCCCGGTCAGCCGCCTTCCGTCGCTACTAGCGAGACCGGCCCCGCTGCCGCCGTGCCCGGTCGCGATGAGACCGCTGAGGCTCGGTCCGGTGAAAACGCGAAGCCCGAGGCCGAGGGGCCTCAGGCTGAACAGCCCGGTGCAGAAAAGCCCGGCGCTGAGAAGCCCGGGGCTGAGGAGGCCGCTCCCTCCGCGAAGCCTGAGACCGGTAAGGCCGCCCTCATGCCCATGCCCTCGATGGCCCAGCGGCCCGAGACCATCACCCAGTACGCGCTGACAAGCCTCCCCGGCTGGCAGTCGAAAATCGTCACCCACGCCCCCGACTACCGCACCGCCACCGTTCGCGCCACCTCGCCCGACGGCAAGATCACCCTCGACGTCGTCGTCCAGTGGGACAAGGAACTCGGCGACTTCAACGTCACCGATGCCGAGGCCGCCGGGGCTGCGAAGGCGACCGCCGCGGTGCCGAAGGGGATCATGGGCTCGCTCGATGCCAACGCCAAGTTCAAGACCCTCCCTGACCGGAGGGTCTCGGTGAAACGGCTGACGTCCCACGATGCGACGATCATGGTGCAGAGCGACATCAAGAAGTGGCAGGTCTATCTGAAGGTGAAGGGCGGGCACTGGACGATCATCAAGGCCCGCGAGATGTGAGCCCTGCCATGAGGCCGAAGGCCTTGGGGCTGCAACCCTACTTGTTCGTGGCGCCGGCGCTGATCGTCTTCGGCGTCTTCGTGCTCTACCCTATGCTCGCCACCCTCGTCCTCAGCCTCTTCTCGTGGAACGCCATGTCCCCCGCGAGGCTGTGGATCGGCGGGGCGAATTACCTCGAACTCCTCCACGACAAGACGTTCCTCGTATGCCTGCGCAATAACGGAGTGTGGATCGCGGCGTCGCTGGTGGTGCAGCTACCGCTGGCTCTGCTGCTGGCCGTGGCGGTGAATGGATCGCTGCGGAGGCACAGGCTCTGGCGGACGGCGATCTTCACGCCCTTCGTCATGCCAGTAGTCGCCGCCGGGCTGGTGTGGCTCATCGTCTACGAGCCGAACTTCGGCATGGCGAATGCGGTCGTCGGGGCGGTGATGAAGTTCCTCCATCGCGGGCAGGAAACCGGCGCCGCTAACCCGATCTCCTGGCTCGGGGACCGTCATCTAGCGACGCTATCGATCATCTTCGTCGCGTGGTGGAAGTACACCGGCTTTCACATGATCGTCCTCCTCGCCGGGCTCCAGGCGATTAGCGACGACTACTACCAGGCGGCGCTCATCGATGGCGCGGGCGTGTGGAAGGCCTTCCGCCATATCACGCTGCCGCTGATGAGGCGGGTGATGATGGTCGACGCGCTGCTCATCGCCGTCGGGTGCGTGAAGCTCTTCGACCTCATCTGGGTCATGACTGGCGGCGGCCCGTACCACGCGACCGAGGTCCTCGCGACCTACATGTACTACTGCGGCTTCACGATCGACCGGATGGGCTACTCGGCGGCGGTGGCGACGGTGATGGTCGTGCTCACGCTGGCGGCGACGGTCGTATACTTCCGGCTGTCTGGCGGGGAGGACGACGAGTGATGCTCGCGCGCGCGGGAAGGGCGGCCGGGATGGGGCTCATGGCGATCGTGTCGCTGGCGTTCCTGGCGCCGGTCGTGTGGGCGGTGCTAGGCGCGCTCAAGCCGGCGGATGAGCTGATGCTGCGGCCGTGGGCCCTGCCGAGCAAGGTCGTGTGGGCGAACTTCGATGCGGCGCTGCAGGGGCATATCCTGCGGTATCTCCTCAACTCGACGGTCGTGACCATCGCCTCGGTGGGGCTGATGCTGCTCGTGGGCGTGCCGGCGGCGTATGCCTTCGCGCGGCTGCCGATGAAGGGACGCGGACTGCTGATGGGGCTGGCGGTGTCGGGCATACTCCTGCCGGCGCATGCGGTTCTCATCCCCGTGTATCAGCTCAGCCAGCAGCTTCACCTCGCCAACCTGCCGGCGCTCGTCGGACCGTACGTGGCGTTCGGGCTGCCGCTGACCATCCTCCTGCTGCGGGCGTACTTCGCGGGCCTGCCGAGGGAACTGGTCGACGCGGCGGTGGTCGATGGGGCGAGTCACTGGCGCATCGCGTGGCAAGTGTTCGTCCCCCTAGCCATGCCGGCGCTGGCGACCGTCGCCATCTTCCAGGCCGTGTGGATATGGAACGAGCTGCCGTTTGCGCTGGTGCTGACGAAGGATCCGCTATGGCAGACGCTGCCGAGGGGGTTGCTCAGCTTCCAGGGCGAGCATACGGCTGATTGGGGGGCGATCCTGGCGGGCGTCGTGGTCGCGACGGCGCCTGTCGTGGCGTTGTACCTGGCGCTGCAAAGGCATGTGGTAAGGGGGCTGACGGCGGGGGCGGTGAAAGGTTAGGGCGGAGGCAGTGGAAAGGCATCGTGTCGCGGGAGTACGCGGAGGGATTCGGGCGCTAAGGCGGAAAGGGCAACGGCGGGCGAGAGAGAAGGTGGCCGGGGGGACCCTCATGGGCGAGCAGACTGTTCGGTGCCCACATTGCGGGGAAAGCAACAGGCCTATCGACAAGACGTGCTGGGCGTGCGACAGGGAGTTGCGACCGGCGGTTGGGACCGACACGGCGCAGCCAGCCGCCAGCGCCGCTTCCGCCAGCCAGCCGCTGCCGCCTATAGAGCCGCACCAGCAGGCCGTACAACCGCCACCACCAGCGCCGATGGTGCCAGCGCCGCCACAGCAGCCCGGGCCGCCGCAGGCGCAGGTAAATGTTGTGCATCAAACGAGCGTGGGGCATTCCTTCGCGGCCGGGCTTGGGCTTACGACCGGTTGCCTCACAGCCATCGTGTTGTTTGTTGTGGTTGGCATGGTGGGGTGCGGTCTGGTGGTCGCACTGCCGATGATTATGGGGGCAGCCAGCCACGGAGGGCCTGCGACGGCACCCGCGGAGAAGCCTCCCGAGGCGCCAGTCATGGCACAGTACCAATGGGCGGACATCGAGCGTCTGGTGAACGATCCCAATGCGACCGAAATCCAAAGGCAGGAAACGGCGAAGCAATTAGCGGGCGCTTGGGTGCAGATGACCGGGCAGGTAGATGACGTGTCGAGTTCGAGCTACGACAGCGGCCTGAGTGTTTCGATGAAGTGCGGTGCCCAGAGCCTGCTGTCCGATACGTGGGTCGAGATGAGGCCTGACCAGAAAGACGTGCTCCTTCAGTATACAAAGGGCAGTACCCTCACGGTCATAGCTCGGTTCAAGTCACACGACTCCTTCGGGCATCGATACACAGACGGAAAGGTCATTCGATAGCGGCTGTAAAGCCAGAAGGAGATCCTTCGGCGACGAAGTGCGTCGCTCTCAGGATGACATCCAAGAGCGAAAGACGCGGCGGGGAGTAAATCCCCGCCCTACAGAAGGCAGAAAGACCAAAGCCAAGCAGGACAACTACGGGAGGGAGTCGGATATGCCCAGAGTCGAAATACCGGATCAGGAATTCACGGATAGAATCAAGAGAGTGCAGAAGGCACTGCAAGAGCAGGGCCTCGATGTCCTCGTCGCTCATTCCGATGAGGCCGATCTCGCCAACGTCAGGTATCTCACCGACTACTGGCCCATCTTCGAAACCGCCGGCGTCATCGTCCCCGCTCACGGCAACGCCGTTCAGATCATCGGCCCCGAAAGTGAGACCTATGGCCGCGATCGCTCCAAGCTCTCCACCATCCGCAAGATCCTCGAATACCGCGAATCCGCTGAGCCCGAGTACCCCGAACTCAAGCTCGATACCTTCGACTCCATCTTCGCCGAACTCGGCATCGCACCCAAACGCATCGGCATCGCCGGCATGTCCATCCTCCCCGTCACCATCTATCAGGCGCTGCAGAAAGCCGTCCCCGGCGCGGAAATCATCAAGGCCGACGACATCATCGTCGACATGCGCACCATCAAGAGCCCGGCTGAGATCGCGTGCATGAAAGAGGCGTTCAGGATCTCCGAGGCGGCACTGGAAGTTGTCCTCGCCGAGATCAAGCCTGGCATGACCGAACTCCAGGTCGTCGGCATCGCCCAGAAAGCCATGTACGCCGAGGGCGCCGAGTATGAGGGCCATCCGCAGTACGTCCTCGCCGGCGTGAACTCGACGCACGCGATCGGGCGGCCCAGCCATCGCGTCCTCCAGAAGGGCGATTACGTCCAGCTCGACATCGGCGCGCGGGTGCACGGGTACTCCTCCAGCGTGGGGCGGCCGCTCTGTCTCGGGAAGATGACGCCCGAGATGCGGAAGCTGACGGAAGTGGGCCTCGAGGCGCACTACAAGACGCAGGAATGGATGCAGGTGGGCGTGCCGGCGAAGGAAGTCGTCGCCAAGTTCACCCAGTTCGTCGTCGACGCCGGGTGCGGGGAGAACCTGCTCTACGGGCCGTGCCACGGGATAGGGCTCATAGAGGTCGAAAGGCCGTGGATGGAGAGCAACTCCGAGTACCTGCTGGCGGAGAACATGACGTTCCAGGTCGATACGTTCCTGTACGCTAAGGACTTCGGGCTGCGGTGGGAGAACGGCGTGATAGTGGCGGAAGGCGGGGTAGAGAAGATGAGCGATGTAAGGATGGAGATCATCGAATTGGACGTGTGACGGGGAGACGACCGCCGTGGAGCGACATGGCTAGGCCTATTCAGGCGCGGATCACGCTCGATGACGCGCGGTACTTCGCTGGCCAAGCCAGGGAGGCCGAGCGGGCGGGCGATACCCTTCAGATTCGACGGTATGTGACGGCGGCCATCGTATTCGGTCGCTCCGTCACCTTTCACCTTCAGAAGGAGGGCGGCGGAGACAAGAACACCCGGTTCTGGCAGTGGTACGAACCAGTGCAAGGGCCGCTGAAGGCCGACCCGTTGAGCAGGTTCTTCGTGGAGGAAAGGAACCACGTCCTAAAAGAAGGTCGGCTGGGGGGCGGAAGGCGCCTAGCGCTCAGCGGACTCGATATTGGCGGGTCCAGCGACATCGCGGTCGGCCTGACGGTCAAACGCGGGCGTCCCTGGTATCGTAGGCGGCTCAAGGTGCTCTGGGAGGACTTCGCGCCCAGGCCAAAGCGCTGGTTGCGCGGAACAGGTCGTAGGCATCGGCCTCTGCCGAGGCCCAAGATCGCACCGCCACCGGTGCCGACAGTTGGGGACGTAGATCGGTTCTTCTTCCATGATGCCGCTTGGAGCGACCGGCCAGCGATTGATCTTCTAGACGAGTACCTGGACCGGTTGGAGGAGATCGTGGGGGAGGCAGAGCGACTGTTCGGCGGGGGAGAGCCAGAATGAGATCCTTCGCGCAGAAGACGCGCTCAGGATGACAACCAAGAACGGGAAGGCAAAGGGTAAGGCGGCCACAGCCGCGCCACCCCCGCGGGCTAGAAGCCCGCGGCTACAGCCCGCGGGGCGCATCCCTTGCGGCGAAAGGACGATGGGGGAAGAACGATGAGCAAGCCGACGGTCGTGCTGGGATTTGATTGCGAGACGGATGTGGGGAGTTTCTACACGACGTATAGGGGGTTGGTGGAAGGGACGCCGAAGCTCGTCCGGCTGTGCGAGGATGATGGGATCGCCGCGACGTTCTTCTTCACCGGCGTCTCTGCCCGCGAGTATCCCGAGGTCGTGCGCCAGGTCGTCGATTCCGGGCAGGAGGTGGGCGCTCACTCCGTCTTCCATGAGACCGTCGGTGAGCCCATCTTCGACGTCCCGGGCATCACACCCCTCCTGCCGGAGGAGATTCCGCACCGGTTGGCCGTCGCCACGGAATGGGTTGCCGACGCGTCGGGGTACACGCCGGTGTCGTGGCGATGCCCGCGCCTCTTCGGCAGCAACGATGTCATCAACGCCCTCGAGGGGCTGGGGTACCTCGCTGACGCCAGCTACCCGATGTACTTCTTCCGCGATCGCCTCGGCCCCTACCATCCCAGCGCCGACGACTGGACCGCGGAGGGCTCGCTGTCCATCGTCGAAATCCCCAACTTCTGCGACATGGGCATGGAAAGCCACGACGAGTTCGGGCGCGACCGCGATCAGTGGCCGCTCTTCCGCTCAGAAAGCGCCGACGCGCTGCTCGGGCATATCGATAGCTTCCTCGCGTACGTCGACGGGAAGGGCGTCCCGCCGGTGCTGTGCTTCTACTTCCACCCGTGGGAATTCGTCGAGCAGCCCGAGAAGATGTTCGTCGGCGAAGGCTGGGTCATTCCCGATCCCTTCATCACGAAAAACTGCGGGGAGTACGCGCTCGAGCAGATGGGGCTGCTGGTGAAAGGGCTGAAGGCGAGGGGCGCGGAGTTCGTGAACTGCCGAGAAATGGCAGAGCGGACCCCGTAAGGCGAGGGCGAAATGCAGGGCCGGATCCATGAGGCCGCGCCCCAGCGATGCGAGGCGTTGCCGCGTGGCCTCCTTGATTCGGCCCCTCCGAAAGGCCAAGGCCTACCACGCCCCCACCAGCCGCAGGGGATTCTTTGCGGTGGGCCACGCTTCCCGCTCGAAGGTCAAAGGCGGACAAGCCCCGTGGGCGAAGGGTTGTTACGCGGCCACCTCAGATCCTTCGCGGGATGCTTCGTCCATGGGCGATGGGTGGTGCGCTCAGAAGGACGGACCGGAGGAGGGTAAGAGGAAGACTACCGCGCTGGGAGGGTGAAGGTGAAGGCTGTGCCGTCCGCCGCGCTGCTCGTCACCCAGATCCGGCCGCCCATCGCCTCGACAGCCATCTTGCAGAACGTGAGGCCGAGGCCGACCGATGACCGCTGATGCCGCCGCGCTGCCTCCGCTTGCACGAACTTGTCGAAGATCCGATCGCGCACCTGCTCGGGGATCGGCTTGCCGTCGTCCCAGATCTTCACCAGCACCTCGCCTTCGGCCCGCAGTACCGAGACCTCGATGTGGCCGTCGCGCGGGGTGAAACGCAGGGCGTTCGCCAGCACGTTCTCCACCACCCGCGCCACCTTCTCCACATCCATCGTCGCCACGCAGGGGTCGGGCGGGTAGTGCTCGGTGATGGTGATCCCCAGCCG
>PMZA01000027.1 GCA_003170595.1 Armatimonadota bacterium | reverse complement strand
CCGCATCTCATCCCCGTCCCGCCCGATCTCGATCGTGACCTCGCTCGCCTGCGCTTGCTTCGCCATGCGTTCACCGAGCCACTCGATAGCCGCGTCGAAGCCGACCTCACAGAGGATCGACGGGCTGATCTCGAAGGTCAGGTCGCGCGTGTACTGGAGGACGCGGCTGAGCATGCCGGTGATCTCGGCGAGGGAGGCAGTCTGACCCTCCGGGGCGGCCGCGCGGAAGGTCGGTGATGTCGACGATGACGCCGACGGCGCGGTTGCTCTCGGGATCGCTCAAAGGGCTGTCCGCCACCTGCTCTGCAGCCGGTCGACCAACGGTACCGAGTATGGCTCTAACGGAAGGGCTCAGTGATCCGGTAATGGTCCGATGCCAACGTCGCTGCGGCATCTGGCGCAAGGTGGTCAGCGAACCGCCACACAATGCTGCCCGCTATCCAGCACATGTCCACCATCCGATGCTCGGGCCTCGCATACGCTGTCATTAGGGCAGTACGCAGCAGATCCAGCGCGTCGTCCGTTGTTCCGCCGATCCCGGCACGCGCCACGGCGAGCAGTGCCTCGAACCACTGGCTGTCCTCGAATAGGTAGTCCCTTTGCGCCAGCACGCTTCCTCTGAGTTCCTTCCAGGTGACTTCGTCGCATTCGCCGGCGACGAAGCGCAGAGCGTTCACTCTCTCATCGCCCGGCTTCAGGAAGGGCAGCCAACGGAGCCCCTGGTCCGGCGCGACTGAAAGCAGCAGTCGGGCGATGTCCTGATCAGCCTCGCTGGGCCAGTCGGTCGCGTGCTGCCGCGCGTCCGATAGGCACTCCAGCAGTTCCGGCAGATCACCTGCCCGATTCTCCTGTAGCGATCCAACGACTGCCCGGAGGACACCAGCAAGCTCTGCTGGCGATGCTTGCCACTCCCCTAACGCCAGGCACCAAGATCGCAACGAAGCCGGATCGCCGGCCGCCAAGATCGCATCTCGTGCTCTACCGAGCCACTGGATCGAGACCGGTATGGCGATATCTGGTGGCAACCCAATGATCTTGCGAGTACATTGATAGACGAGCCACGACGTCGCATCACCTTCGCCAAGCCGAACCCACTCCGACTCCAACAAGGTCAACTGCAGGGCGCTGGAGTGAAGGTCACCACACGCGGCGTGATGCGCCGCAAGGGCAGAATGCGCCACGCAGCGTTGAGCGGGCTCGACGATCTGCGCCAATAACTCACGCGCCAGGGGGGACTCCAACAGGAGCGCCGCCTCGAGAAGAGCAACGTAGGCGTCGTCACGGATTGCACCGTCGAGGCTGGCCTCTTCGCCAGGCGGCTGCATCTGGGCGGCAAGGCTTACGGCATCGTGCAGTAACGCGATCGCCTGCTCCGAATCATACTCGAACAGGCGCCGGGCGATCCCAATCATGGCACCGATCCGCTCGATCGCAGTTTCGATCTTCCCTATGATCTCCAGAACGGCACCCAGATCCGAGAGCGACATAGCGTCGGACAACACCGCCAGAGGATGCAAGCCGCCCAGAGACGCTCCAAGCCATTCTTCCCTGTCGACAGCAAACTCAGGCGCCCGCAGAGCGAAGGTAGCACCGATCTCGCAGTCGGCCCGATGGAGCCCCGACACATAGATGCGTTCCCAGCCACTGAGAAGCTTGCGTGCTGCCTCGTTGGCTTTGGCGGTTTCTACCGAAGGCGACAGGCCAGCCAGGATTGCACTGCGCGTCGAACGCCGTAAATCCAGGGCCGCTCGGCGCAGCAGAGCAATCTTCACGTCCGCCCCTCCCCACTCAGCCGGATGAGCCCCCCATCTTTTCGCCAGTGACACCAGCACATCGGCGTCAGAACTCGCGCTGTCCGCGATGACCTGGGGCAGGGCCTCCAGGCCAGGTGGGGGCCTGTCGAAAGACAGCACCTTGTCGAAGAAGGCCTTCTCCAGCGACTGCCTTTGGTACCCCACGAACCCCTCGAAGTTGGAGGAGCCCAATCGCGTGTACAGCTCGAGCGCCTCATTAACCGTCAGGCCTTCGAGATTCTCCTTCAGCCGCTCCATGCGGTAGTGGGCCCTCAACCGTGGGACGTGGATGGTCTGGATCACCCGGTCTTCGTCCTCGAGCCAGCCCTGCCGCCGGTAATGCTCCGCGAGGAACTCGAGCATTCGGTCCACCTCACCCGCCTCCCAACGCTCTCCCCGTCCACGTAAGCCGCTGAGATCAGCTGTGACGAAGTATCTCTCTACCTCAGCAAGTACCTCCCTGTCGTCCGGCTCGATAAGCATCGAATTGGCACGGGTCCATCGCTCGACTACGGAAACCGCAGTCGTGACGACCCGGAAGAGTGGACCGCCCACAGGAGAAGGCATCGCCCGCAGCGTGCTGAGAATGTCATCACGTGAGAATGGGATGAGGCGACCGTGCTCCGACTGTACGCCCGCGAGCCCATCCATAGCATCCAGGCGGGACCAAGACGGGGCCATCTGTGTTATGTCGGCCACCAAGCGGTCGAGCCAGGCGCTCATCCATTCCTCAGGCCAGTGATATGCTCTCATTCATGTACGCCAACTGCCGCATGGTGGCCCAGTCGCCTCGCTCTGCCTCCGCGAATGCAGTGATCGCTTGACTGAAGGCGTGAAAACCGAGTTCAGGTTGTCCCAATTCGCTCAGTCGAGCAGCTGCCCTCAAGAGCGCCTCGCCCGCCTCTACGCCATTGCCTGGGACCGCTAGCGCGTTGCCTCAAGGTTTTTGCTACCGAAAAGGCGTTGTTGCCTCACGGGGAATGTCATCGAAATCCGGAGGCAACAATGGCCCGCAGCATCAGCAACCAGACGAAGGCGGAGGTTCTCACAGCTTTGAGGAGGCGCTACAGCACCTCGTCGAAGAAGAGCAAGAGCCGCATCCTTGATGAGTTCGTGGCTCTGAGCGGGTGTCACCGCAAGCACTCGATCCGGTTGCTCGGGAGTGGCGGTTCGCCCGGCGACGCAGGGCTGGCGGAGGGGCGGATGAGCGCCGGCTGCCAGCGTCGGATCTACGACGAGGCAGTGCGAGAGGCACTGATCGTCCTCTGGGAGGCGGCGGACCGGATCTGCGGCAAGCAGCTGAAGGCGATCCTCCCCGACCTGATCGCCGCCTTAGAGCGTCACGGGCACCTGGCCCTCGACAGCCACGTGAGGAATCGCCTGCTGGCTGTCAGTGCCGTTACGATCGATAGGCTGCTGGCGCCAATCCGGCGAGAGGCTAAGCCTCGCAAGAAAAGGCGCCGGCCCCCGAAGACCCGCGAGGCAATCCCAGTCCGAACCTTCGCCGACTGGCAGGAGCCAGTGCCGGGTTACCTGGAAATCGACTTCGTGGCTCACTGCGGCGGCTCCATGTCGGGCGAGGTGATCCACACGCTGGTGGCGACGGATGTGTGCTCGGGATGGACCGAGTGCGTGCCTCTCCTGGCCCGCGAGCAGTCCCTCGTCGCCGAGGCGCTTGACATCGTGTTCCGGCGCATGCCTTTTCCCGCGCGGGGCATCGATTCGGACAACGACAGCGCCTTCATCAACGAGACGCTGTTGGCTTTCTGCACCGCCCGGAAGATAGAGTTCACGCGCTGTCGTGCCCACCAGAAGAATGACCAGGCGTGGGTCGAGCAGAAGAACGGCGCAGTTGTCCGCCGGCTGGTCGGGCACGAGCGGTTCTCGGGCCTCCTGGCCGGCCAGGCCCTTGCCCGGCTATACCAGACGGCGCGCCTATACGTGAACTACTTCCAGCCGTCCTTCAAGCTGCAGGCGAAGAGGCGCGAGGGCAGCAAAGTGGCGCGCACCTACGACCAGCCCCGGACTCCCTGTGAGCGATTGCTCAGGCACCCGGCCATCGACGAGAAGCAGAAGGAGGCCCTCCGCTCTCAGAGCGCGGACCTCGACCCTCTCGAGCTCCTGCACTGCATCAGGGAGGGCCAGGCGGCCCTGGCAACCCTGAGTTCAGAAAGCAACGCGTCCAGCGAGCTGGGCAAGAAGTCCCT
>PMZA01000377.1 GCA_003170595.1 Armatimonadota bacterium | reverse complement strand
TCGGACAACGACAGCGCCTTCATCAACGAGACGCTGTTGGCTTTCTGCACCGCGCGGCAGATCGAGTTCACGCGCTGTCGTGCCCACCAGAAGAATTACCAGGCGAGGGTTGAGCAGAAGAACGGCGCCGTTGTCCGGCGACTCGTCGGCCACGAGCGGTTCTCGGGCATCCTGGCCGGCCAGGCCCTCGCTCGGCTATATCAGACGGCGCGGCTGTACGTGAACTACTTCCAGCCGTCGTTCAAGCTGCGGGCGAAGAAGCGCGAGGGCAGCAGAGTGACGCGCACCTACGACCAGCCCTTGACGCCCTGCGAGCGATTGCTCAGGCACCCGGCCATCGACGAGAAGCAGAAGGAGGCCCTCCGCTCTCAGAGCGCGGACCTCGACCCTCTCGAGCTCCTGCACTGCATCAGGGAGGGCCAGGCGGCCCTGGCAACCCTGAGTTCAGAAAGCAACGCGTCCAGCGAGCTGGGCAAGAAGTCCCTCGAGCAGTTCCTGTCGCTGCTTCCCGACCTCTGGCGATCCGGCGAAGTCCGGCCTACCCATCGGCGGAAGCCGGCCAAACCACACTGGTGGCGGACGGTGAAAGATCCCTTCGAGGCCGTGTGGCCGGAAGTCCTTGGTTGGCTGCAGTGTGAGCCCGACGCCACGGCCAAGAGTCTGTTCGAGCGCCTTCAGATGATGCGTCCCGGCGAGTTCGCCGACGGCCAACTTCGGACGCTGCAGCGCCGGGTCAAGGAGTGGCGACAGATCATGGCCAGAGACCTCGTCTATGGGTGCCTCGACGAGAACGACGAGGCGTCACGGGCTGTGGTCGTAGGCGATGCCGTCGAGCATGTGAGCTGACCTGCAACGGCCCACGCGATCAGTCGATAGCCGCATCCACGGGTATCTGATCACCGCAGGCACGGGGCGGCCCCGGAGCGCTGCTGCGCACATTGAGGCAACGCTTGCCTACGAGACAGACGCGTTTGTGGCCATACGCCGGCCGCCTCCCCCTCGGGGGAGGCGGTGCCTACATCCCGTCTCAGAGAGCCCTTCCGTGGTGCCCGGATTGCTCCGGGAACCCCTCTCCTGTATGGTAACATTTCCTCGTGAGGCAACGGGGCCGACACTTCTGATTGTCGCTCATCAGTGGTCCAGCTCACCGACTGGAGTCGCGGTTGTGACGCCAAGTTCCAGGCATGGAAGTGTGTAAACGGGAAAAGCGACCCGGCTCAGGTGATCGCGCTGTAGAACCAGAGCCGGCAAAGGGCGGCGTACGCTCTCTGACCCCAGACGGACAGCGGGTGTGGTCGAGTCCCCCCTGCGTTTCAGCCCCTCGTCGTTGCTCACCGCCGAGCACGGTGCACAGCGACGCTACCCGGCGATGTGGTCATGAGCCCCCACTGTCAATGGAGCCGCCCTGATGCGGTGGCCAAGCCCCTCCCACAGGTACTACCTACACACGCAAGCCACAGCAAGGAGGAAGCCCGACTGCAGTAGACTGCTCGTCGACGGTAGCCTTGCGCGCGGATGCAGGTCGGTGGTGTCCCGGCCCATCCAGGGCGGATGGAGTCTCTACCCCTCGGATCGGGCGCGGCTCTCGGGGGCCTCGCCGAGACGCGCTTTGCCTTGGGGGGAGCGGCGCCCGATACGTCGCAAGATGCGGCCAGCGAACAGGCACGTCATGCCGCTCGTCGGGCACCCCGCCATCCCTCCGAACTGCTACGCATGCGAATTGCAGCGAAAACACTCGTCAGCAGGGTGAAGGATACGCAAGGTATAAGGAAAAGAACCTATTCAGGCTGTGATGTGGGCTGCAATGACAACCTCGACCGTCGGAGGGTAACAACAGTGGCTACAACCGATCCAAACGGAAGTCCGAAGGACCCAACTGGTGGTGCCGCCACCACGCCTCCCTCTCCCTCTCCCTCTCCCGCACCGACTCCGCCCCCGACGCCCGGACCGGGCCCAGGCGCAACGCCCGTGCCGGCGGTCGGGGTTGTGGTCATCGGCTTGGTGCTTCTGCTGCTGTTCTGCGTGGTGATGTGTGGCCTGGTCGCGTTCTGGCCCGCTGCGAGCAGCAGCCCCTCTGCCACCCCTATCAGCTTAGGCTTCACGTCAGTGGCTGATCAGGATGGGCAGATCCGCATCTTCCTCTTCGTCGCGATGGCCGGTGCGCTAGGCGGCCTGGTCCACTCGCTCCGCTCGTTCTACTGGTACGCCGGGAACCGCAACGTGCTGTGGAGTTGGTTGCCGATGTACATGATGCTGCCCTTCGTCGGTGCAGCCCTCGGCGTTGCTCTCTACCTCGGACTGAGGGGAGGGCTGCTGCTGCAGCCCTCAGCCGGAGCAGGTGGGGCTGGCGCAACCGGCGTCAACCCATACGGCTTCGCGGGCTTCGCCCTGCTCGCCGGGTTGTTCACGGAGCAAGCCATCCAGAAGCTGAAGGATGTCTTCACGACGTTGTTGACGGCGGCTCCAAAGGGCACGGACCACGTGGAACCAAAGCCGCCCCCAGCGAGCGCGGACCAAGGCCAACCGAAGTAGTCGGCGAGGCCCAGAGGACCGCGCAAGTCTGCCGTCGGACATCGTGCCATCCAGGGCCCGCAGCGGCCTGACCTGCCCCCATAGACGCTA
>PMZA01000185.1 GCA_003170595.1 Armatimonadota bacterium | reverse complement strand
ACTCCTCTCCGTCACAGCCCCGCCCGGCCCCACCTACCGCGCCCTCCGCGATCAGATCGCCGACCTCGAGGCCCACGGTCGTTTCGACCTCGCCGCCACCCTCGCCGCCCGCGTCGGCCAGCTCGACGCCCACCGCTTCTCCGCTCCCGAGCGCGGCGCCGTCATCGTCCCCACCGTCTTCGGCGACCGCCCCGGCTTCCTCCTCAAGAACGACCGCCTCAGCGCCATCCTCTGGGATCAGGGCGCGCGCATCATTGACCTCCGCCTCGACGGCATCGCCCTCCTCAACCAGGCCGGCCTCACTCGAGCCGTCACCCCCGGCTCGTGGACCGACATCGGCGGCTACGAGGACGCCGGCGCCACGCTCTTCGCGGAGAACATGGCCGACTGGAAGCTCGCCCTCCGCAGCGACACCGAGGCCGAGGTATCCGTCGTCTGCACGCGCGACCTCCCCGCTGGCGTCCACCTCGAGCGCACGGTCTCCCTTCGCCAGGGCGAGACGCGCCTCCGCCTCGACTATGCCGCGACCAACACCGGCGCCGCCCGCACGAGTTTCGTCTGGCGCGCCCACACAGAGTTCGGCATCGGCGCCGGTCCCTCGGGCGATCACTTCCTCGTCGCCACCGCGGACAAGCTTTCGCCCGACGTCTTCGATCCCGCCGCCCCATCCTTCAAGCCCGGCGAACTCCGCCTCTCCCTCAACGGCGCCTACGCCGGCGCCTTCGACTCATCCGCCCGCGCCGCCGTCGCCCATATCCTCCCGACCGACGCGAAGCAGGTGACGATCTGGATCGGCGCCGACCTCTACACCGTCGAGCCCTGGATCTTCCGCACCCTCAACGCCGGCGAGACCTATCGCTTCACGACCTACCTCGCCGCCGCCGCACCCGTCACCTCCCTCGCCGAAGCCGCCCGCGCTTTCCACCCCTGACGCCCCTGCCCGCCCGTCAGCGCATTGCCACCTTGCGTGCTTGCTGATACCTTAACGCACGCATGGACACCATCCTTATCATCGAAGACGACCGCAGCATCGCCGACTCGGTCGCGTACACGCTGAAGCAGGAAGGCTTCGGCGTGACGGTCGCCTACGACGGCCAGTCCGGCCTCGACCGCTTCCTCGCCGATACCCCCGACCTCGTCGTCCTCGACCTCATGCTCCCGGGCCTTCACGGCTTCGACCTCCTCCGCGCGATGCGCCGCCATCGCAACGTCCCGGTCATCATGCTCACCGCCCGCGCCGAGGAGAGCGACCGCGTCTCAGGCATCGAGCTCGGCGCCGACGACTACGTGGTGAAGCCCTTCTCGATGCGCGAATTAGTCGCCCGCGTGCGCATGGTCCTTCGTCGCGGCCGCCCGGAGGAAGTCGCGGCCGACGAGGTCCTCACCCTCGGCGATCTCCTTATCGATCCCTCCCGCCACGCCGTGACCATCCGCGGCGAGGAGGTCTCCCTCACGCCCAAGGAGTTCGGCCTCCTCGAGCACCTCGCCCGCAACCGCGGCCGCGTCCTCACCCGTGCCGCCATCCTCGATCACGTCTGGGGCTCAGACGAGTTCCTTGACGAGCACACCGTCGACGTCCACATCCGCTGGCTCCGTCAGAAGATCGAGCAGGACCCCGGCAGCCCCGAGATCATCCTCACCGTCCGGGGCGTCGGTTACAAGCTGGCCCGCTAGTCCGCCAGGTGATCCACCTTGCCGCTTAGGTCCAAGCTAGCCCTGGCCTTTCTACTGGTGGCGCTGGTCGCGGTCCTCGACCTCGGCCTCTGGAGCCGGCACATCGTCGCGAGGGACTTCGGTGCTGAAGGCCAGGTGATCAACGCCGACCTCGTCCGAGCGCTCGTGTCTGCCATCAGCCTCGGCGTCGGGCTTGCCCTAATCGTCGGGGCCTGGTTCGCCCGCTGCATCACGGCTCGTCTTGATCGCATCGCCCGGGCCGCCCGGCGTCTCGGCAAGGGAGACCTCTCCGCCCGCGCGGGCCTCACCGGCCGCGATGAAGTGGCCCAGCTCGGCGATGCTCTCGATTCGATGGCCGACAGCCTCGAGCGCGCCGAGGCCGACCTCGTCCGTTCCACAGGCCAGGGCACTGCCATCCTGGAGCACATGGCCGACGGCCTCGTGGTCGTTGACGGTGCGCAGCGCGTCACCATGCTGAACAAGGCGGCCACCGTCCTCCTCAACGCGGGCGCCGACACCGCGGGCAGGCCCCTGGAGCATCTGGTCCGCAACTACGAACTCATCGAGGCGATCGCCCGCGCCCTCGATCTTGGCGCCGTGCTCGAGGTCGAGTTCGAGGTGCCGGGTGACACCGACCGCGTCCTCCACGCCTCCGTCGCCCCCGTCCTTGAGGCACCCGGCCCCGACCGCCGAGTGGTCGTGGTCCTCCGCGATGTCACCCAGGTCCGCGGTCTCGAGCGCATCCGTCAGGACTTCGTCGCCAACGCCGGCCACGAACTCCGCACCCCCGTCGCCGCCATCCGCTCCCTCGCCGAAGCCCTCGAGTCCGGCGCCGCCCAGGACCCCGAGGCCGGCCCCGCCTTCCTCTCGCAGATCGTCGACAACACCGCGCGCCTCGGCCGCCTCCTCGACGACATGATGGAACTCGCCCGCCTCGAGGCCGGCGCCGGCGAACCCGTCGAGGCCATCGAGATCGCCCCGGTCGCGCGCAAAGCGGCCGACCGCCTTCGCCCTCAGGCCGAGTCTCTCGGCGTCACGGTCGAGGTCCGCATCCCCAATGACCTCGCCGCTCTGGGCAGCGTCGACAACCTCACGACCGCGCTGGTCAACCTCATCGACAACGCGCTCAAGTATGCCCATGAGGGCGGCCGCATCGAGGTCGAGGCTCTCCCCACCGACCCCGTCCTGCCCGCCGTCCGCCTCGCTGTCATCGATCACGGCCCGGGCATTCCCCACGCCGAGCGTCGCCGCATCTTCGAGCGCTTCTACCGTCTCGACCGCGCCCGCTCCCGCGAGCTTGGCGGCACGGGCCTCGGCCTCAGCATCGTCAAGCACGCGGTCGAGGCGATGGGCGGTTCGATCACGATTGAGGCCACGCCCGGCGGCGGCGCCACCTTCCTCCTCACCCTCCGCAAGCCCGAAAGTTAGGCCTCCGCCTTCCGCTTGGTTTGTGGAGGGGCCGAATCTCAAGCGGACGTTTGCGTCCGCACGAATCCGGCCCTGCCTCTCGCTCTATTCGCTCTTGGATGTCATCCTGAGCGAGACGTCTTGTGTCGAGCGAAGGATCCCCATGTCCACCTTCACTACCTTCTCGCCTTCCCATCCTTAACCACGACTTAACCTCGCCTTAAGCCCACCTTAAAGCCGCTCCCCTAGGCTTGCTCGTGACAAGGAAATGATTGACATGTCCCACGGGAAAGCAACGCACCGCCCACGCAAGCCCATCACCCTCGGCGACCAGTAGAACGTCGGATCGACCAGTTCATCGCCTTCGGCGACCTCCTTCTCCTCGACGAGCCTTCGCCTTAGCTCCGTCCTTGGCAGCACCCTCACCTCGTACGTCACCTGGGCCACGTCCCCTCTCGGCAGGCTCTTGAGGAACGACGCCGTCTCCCGTATGGTCGCCTCGGTCTCCCCCGGCCCGCCGAGCATGAATACCCATATCTTCCGCGCCCGCAGCCGTCGTAGGTCCTCGCGCGCCCGCGAGAGGTGGTCGGTCGTGAAGCCCTTCCCCAGCGCGTCGAGCATCGCCTCCGACCCGCTCTCCGCCGTGACGCCGACCGCCGAGAACTTCGCCGCGTTCATCGCATCGATCAACTCCGGCGACGTCGCGACCGGGTTGCCCTCGAAGGTGCTCAGCCACGGTCTCGACCAGCGCGACTGGGTCTTCGCGATCACTTCCATGCACTCCACCGTATGATCCGCCGGAAAGTTGAAGACGCTGTCGACGAACTCGACGCCGCGCATCCCGGCGAGCGCCGCCTCACGCATCTGCGCGGCCACCCACTCGGGTTCGCGCAGCCGCCACTCGCGCCCCTCGAGCAGGGGATAGCAGCAGTAGATGCAGCCGAAGGAGCATCCGCGCTTCGTCTGAACTGGCATAGCGGCATCGTTCGCCGCATACCGTCCGAGCTTCAGCCACCGTCCCGGTCTAGAGTCCGCCAACGCTTCCAGATGTCCTATCAGAGGGCCGGTGGCATCCTCGGCCCGAAGAACGGGAATGCCTCGATGATCTCGGAGGACCGTCGAACCGTAGTCGCAGGCTTATGGCCATTAACAAAATAGACCA
>PMZA01000035.1 GCA_003170595.1 Armatimonadota bacterium | reverse complement strand
GTCTTAAGGAGGTCATCAGAAGACATAGCTGTCACGTTGTTAACAACCACAAAGCCCCCGGCCTTTCCTTGCAGCCTCAACTCGTTTGCTAATCCCCACTTGTCTTGGGGCGAGTCTGGGATGACGAGGAACTTGCAGCCGTTGATCTCGCCGCTGTTCTTGGCTGGGGGCTGTGCATATGAAGATGTCACGCCGAGCGCAAGAAACAGTACGCCCATGCATGTGCGGAGGGTCGGGTGTCGCATCAAGTACCTCTGTCTGCGTCCGCCGCTGACCTCTCGGGAAATCGGGCTACGGAATTGAGGCACGACGTTTGGCGAGGGCATTATCGCGGCTCAACCGGCCTCAGTCAAACTCGACACGCGGCACGCACTCGATACGCAGCGTCGCAGCCGACGCGAGGCGGCCGGCACGGGCGGGCGACTACACACCGGCCTCAGTGTGCGCCGGCTAGGAGACTTCGGTGAATGGCCGCAATCACTTCAACGGTCAGCGTCGGCGGGAACCACTTCACGCGCCGGGACCGGGCAGCCAGAGGGTGACGAGGTTCAGGAGGTCAGGTTCTGCGGGAAGGTCGGGCAAGGGACACTCCGCAAGTCCCGTCGCGACCGCAGCGCCGAAACGGTGGCTTCGGGATAGCCGGTGGCAGCTTGCGTGAGTCCCGAAGCCGTCATGGCAGGGACCATAGCGGAGGGCGCGCAAGCCCGCGGGCCTCGTCGCCGCGACGTTGGTGCGAGACTGGCAACGCGCACTGGATCGTGTAAGCTGTTCTCGCCGCCTAGTTCTGGTTTCATGACCCAGGGCGAACGCTCCTCCCTCGGGAGCCCGGCGACTGCATTCCCGTACCGAGGGACATCGGACGAGGGCACGATGTTGAGCGACAAGGACTTGGCGGAACTCGCCCGGGCTTGCTACGAGGAGTGCCGTATTCGGCCGACGCCGATCACCACCGCCGAAGGGGCGCGGGCCGCACTAGGGCGACTGGCAGGAGACCCAGGGGTTCGGGCGCGCCACGTCCACGCGGTCCGGCTGATCCGGCGCGCGCTTGCCGTCAACCTGGAGATCCCGGCCAACCGGAAGGGGGGAATCCCGCGCGCCCTGGGGCTCACCTCCCGGTCGAGGGAGCGGGTGTCGATTGAGCACTCCGCAATCTGCCTGATGGCGGCTAGGGTCTCGAACGTCTGGGAGGAAGACCCCACGCTGGGAGGCCCGGTGTTGCCGTATCGTGCTCACCAAGATGCCGCTCAGGCTGTTGTAGACGGGTTCTACTACGCGAAGATCAACTCTCACCTGACCGTCGAGAACGTCTTGGAGATCCTCCGTCGCGACCTTCGAGCTCACCGCGCCCGTGCTCGAGAGGTTGCGTTAGATCGCATCCATAGGGCGGCTCCCCTCCACAAAACACGTCAGTAGTTCCACGTGTTGGGTCGTTTCTGATGTTGCGGCGGTTGAAGTGGACCCCATTGTCTAGACAGATTTCGGGGCTCTCGTAGTTAAAGTCTTCGGTCCCATTACAGGCGCGGAGGCCTCGTCAGAGGCCGAAGCGCCCCCCCCCGTGAAAGTCAGGCCGCTTTCGCCCCTGCGTACACGTCGGCGGGCGTGCGGTACCCGAGCGCCTGGTGGGGCCGCTCGTGGTTGTAGAAGTGGAAGTACCGCGCCAGCCCCGCCCGGGCGTTGGGCACCGCCCCGTAATCGTGCAGGTAGACCTCCTCGTACTTCACCGACCGCCACAGCCGTTCGACGAACACGTTGTCGAGGGCGCGGCCGCGGCCGTCCATGCTCACCTGGGCACCCGCGGCCTCCACCCGGTCAGCGAACGCGCTGGCGGTGAACTGCGCGCCCTGGTCCGTGTTGAAGACCTCCGGCGTGCCGCCGGCGAGCGCCGTCTCGAGCGCGTCCAGGCAGAACTGGCCATCGACCGTCACGGACAACTCCCACGCCAGCACGTACCGGCTGAACCAGTCGAGCACCGCCGCGAGGTAGACAAACCCGTGACGCAGCCGCACGTACGTAATATCGGTGCTCCAGACCTGGTCGACCCGCGTGATCGGCACGTCGCGCAACAGGTACGGATACACGCGGTGGCCCGGATGCGGGACGCTCAGGCGCGGTTTCGGGCCCACCGCCTGCAGCCCCATGGTCCGCATCAGGCGCTGCACGTGCTTGCGATTCACCGGATAGCCCGCCCGCTGCGCGAGCATCACCTGCATGCGCCGCGACCCATAAAACGGCGTCGCGGTGTACTGCTCGTCGAGGAACCGCATCAATCGAAGGTTTTCCTCGCTCACCTCCACCGGGCGGTAGTACAACGAGGACCGCGGCAGCTCCACCAAGGCACACTGCTGCGCGACGCTCAGCCTCGGGTCCGTCGGGTCGATCGCGGCGCGTCGGTCAGCGATCGACCAGGTCGTGTTTTTTCTTCAGCCAGTCCAGCTCCATCTTGAGCTGGCCGATCTCCTGATAGAGCGCCGCCTTCAGGGCCGCGTGATCTTCCGCCTGGGTATCCGGGCGCGCCGCGAAGACCTGCGGCAAGGCTTCCAGCGCCTGCTTCTTCCATTTGGCGATCTGAATCGGATGGACCTCGAACCGCGTCGCCAGCTCGCTCAACGTCCGGTCGCCGCGCAACGCCGCCACCGCCACTTTCGCCTTGAACTCCGCACTGTGCAGTCGTCGTTTTGCCATCGTCGGATCTCCCTTCCGCGGGCCGACGACCTTACCTTAGCCGACTGTCCAGTTTTTGGGGTCCA
>PMZA01000026.1 GCA_003170595.1 Armatimonadota bacterium | reverse complement strand
AAGGAGATCCTTCGGAGCAGCACAAACCGCTGCTCGCTCAGGATGACAGCGTAGAAAGGAACGATCAAAGGCAAGATGGAGAACCGAAGGGCAGAAGGCGAAAGGCAGGACAGGGCGAATCAGGTAGGGATCGAAAGGCTCTTCACGAGGACTGAAAATGGCTGATATAGATAACGGCGACTTACTGGCAAAACTGCTCGAAAAGCTTGACGAACAAATCGGTGAAGGGGCTAGCGTGGGCACGCCGGTAGAACTGGCCGTCCTCGCCACGCCCGACATCGTCCTGTTCCCGCACATGGTCATGCCCCTGATGCTCACGACCGCAGCCGCTCTCGACGCGGCCCGCGACGCCTGGGGCAAGGATCGACTCCTGCTCGTCGTCGCCCTCAAGCACCGGCGCCCCGGCGAGCCCTCGCCCGATGACCTGTACACCGTCGGCACGCTCGCACGGCTCATGCAACTTCTCGAACCCGGCGACACTGAGCCGCGCGCCGTGGTCGAAGGACTGCAGCGCGTGGTCATCACCGAGGTCACCGCGTCGCAGCCGCACATCCGCGCGCAGTTCAACGTGCTCACCGGTGAGCCGGCTGAAGGACCTCGGGCCGAGGCGATGATGCGCGTCATCCGCTCGCTCTTCGCCGAGACCGCCGAGCTGTCGAACACCGTGCCGTCCGAGGCGACGACGGCCGCGCAGAACTTCGAGGATGCCGGGCAACTGTGCGACCTCGTAGCCGCGTATCTGGGCGTCAAGACTGAGCAGAAGCAGGCCGTGCTTGAGGCCGTCGATGGGATGGAACGGCTGGTCCTGCTTGAGACGACCCTCGAGCAGGAGCTGCAGGTGCTGCGCATCGAAAGCGAGATCCATCATCGCGTGCGAGCCGGGATCGAGGACGCGCAGCGCGAGTACTACCTGCGCGAACAGCTGAGGGCGATCCAGACTGAGCTGGGCGAGCGGGAGGGCGTGTACAGCGACGTGGTGGAGTACCGGCAGCGGATCGAAGGGGCCGGGATGTCGCCGGAGGCGATGGAGAAGGCTCAGCACGAGCTGGACCGGCTGGAGCGGATGTCGGCGATGTCGCCGGAAGTGTCCGTGATAAGGACCTACCTCGACTGGCTGATAGGGCTGCCGTGGCAGGAGAGCACTGAGGACATTCTCGACGTGGCTGAGGCGCAGGCGATCCTCGATGAGGACCACTTCGGGCTGCGGAAGGTTAAGGATCGCGTGCTGGAATTCCTGGCGATCCACAAGCTCGTGAGGGAATCGAAGGGACCGATCCTGTGCTTCATCGGGCCGCCCGGCGTGGGCAAGACTTCGATCGGGCGGAGCATCGCGCGGGCGATGGGACGCAAGTTCATACGGATAAGCCTCGGCGGCGTGCATGACGAGGCGGAGATAAGAGGGCACCGGCGGACGTACGTCGGGGCGATGCCCGGACGGATTCTGCAGACGATCAAGCGCGTGGGGTCGAACAACCCCGTGTTCATGATCGACGAGATCGATAAGATCGGCGTCGACTTCCGCGGCGACCCGACGTCGGCGCTGCTCGAAGTTCTCGACCCGGAGCAGAACGACAGCTTCCAGGACCACTACCTGGAGGTGCCCTTCGACCTGTCGCGCGTGTTCTTCGTGGCGACCGGGAACTACATCGAGCCGATGCCGCCGGCGCTCCTGGACCGCATGGAGATCATCGAATTCCCCGGGTACATCGAGGAAGAGAAGCTGCAGATCGCCAAGCGATTCCTCGCGCCCAAGCAGAGGAAGGTGCATGGGCTTGCGGCGAAACACATCCGGTTCGGCGACCGGGCGCTGCGCGGGCTCATCAGGCACTACACGTCGGAGGCGGGCGTGCGCAACCTCGAACGCGAGATGGCTTCCGTGTGCCGGAAGGTCGCGCGAAGGGTGGCGTCGGGCGATGTGAGCCCGGTGTCGGTCAACGATGATGTGCTGCAGCAATTCCTGGGCCCCAAGCGCTACCGGCGCGAGGAGTTTGAGCATCGCGAGGAGGTCGGCGTCGCACATAGCCTCGCGTTCACGTGGGACGGAGGCGACATCATCGGCATCGAGGTCGCCGTCCTCGAAGGCAGCGGCGAACTCGTCCTCACCGGCCATCTCGGCGAGGTCATGAAGGAAAGCGCGCAGGCCGCCCTGAGCTATGCCCGGCAACGGGCCAACGACCTCGGCATCGATGGCGAGACCCTCTCGCGGCGCGACATCCACATCCACGTGCCCGCGGGCGCGGTGCCGAAGGAAGGACCGTCGGCGGGGATAGCGATCGCGACGGCGCTGGTGTCGGCGCTGACGGGGCGGAAGGTGAGGAACAACGTGGCGATGACCGGAGAGGTCACGCTGCACGGGCGAGTGCTGAGGGTCGGCGGGATACGCGAAAAGATCCTCGCCGCTCATCGCGCAGGCATGAAGATCGTCATCATGCCAGCCGAGAACGAGCCGGACCTGACGGAGCTGGACGACGTCGAGAGTTCCGTGAGGGAAGACCTGAGCTTCGTGTTCGTGACGGACATGCAGCAAGTGCTCGAGACGGCGATACCGAGCGCTTAGCGTAGAGCAAAGGATAAGGATAGGGCCGGATTCACGAGGAGCGCGAAATCGCGCTCCTCACTGATTCGACCCCTCCTTAAGATCGAGGACTGACACGCGAGGGGTGGGTTGAGCTGCCGAGGCAAAGCCAAAAGGAGATCCTTCGCGCACACATCGCACTCAGGATGACAGCGTAAGGTCCAAGACGTACAGCAAAGGCGAAAAGAGAGGGCCGGATTCACGAGGAGCGCAGAGATGCGCTCCTCTTTGATTCGGCCCCTCCGAAAAGCCCAACAGCGCTGCCACCGCAGATCCTTCGCCTTCGACAAGCTCAGGCTCAGGATGACGGATAAGGGCGGAAGGGCAAAAGGCAATAGGGCTATGCAGTTAACACAAGTAGGTGGCCTTGGCCCGACGGGCCCGTCATTTGAGCTCCTAAGTAGGTGTTGGCGGAACCCAGGCTATCAAAGTTGCCGAGGACTGCTAATATGATGCCGTGTAGCTTGAA
>PMZA01000318.1 GCA_003170595.1 Armatimonadota bacterium | reverse complement strand
GCATAAATGCCCGCCCTACACAAAGCAGAAAGGCAGGACCAGGAGGTAGGGCTTTTGATCGAGTGGCTCAGGTTTGATGACAATCCAGTGGCAATTCTTCGTGGTGCGGGTGCGGTTGAGAATGTGTGGGAGATGGCTGATGACCTCGCCGCCGCTCCGCCGCTCATCGTCTGCGGCGAGACCGTCGCAGAGCAGCGATGGTTCGGCGACATCGTCCACGGCGGGCCGCCAGGCATGGCCGTCTTCATCGGCGTCGAGCCCGATCCCTCCGATGAGACCATCGAGCGCGGCGCCGCTGCCGCGAGGAGGCACGGCTGCGGTTGCGTGATCGGCATCGGTGGCGGGAGCAGCATGGACGCAGCCAAAGNNATGACGTGCCAGGGCAGGCGACCGAGATCACCGTGCCGCCGCTGCCCTGCATCGTCGTCCCGACGACCGCCGGTACTGCCTCCGAGGTCACGCCCTTCTGCGTCATCACCTACCGCGAATCGCGGCGGAAGCTGACGCTCAACCATCCGGCGCTCTTCGCGCGGTACGGCGTGCTCGACCCAGAACTTCTCCTCTCCGCACCAGCGCGCGCACGGGCCGCCGCCGGCATGGATGCCCTCACGCATGCGATCGAATCCTTCACCAGCCGCAAGTGGACGAACGAGTCGCGGGCGCGATGCTTCTCCGCCATCGGCGACCTCGCCGTCGCCCTCCCAGGCGCCGGGGCTGAGGTGCCGTGCGCACCTGATGTCGCGCTCACCCAGTGGGCCGCGACCGTCGCCGGTCTCGCCTTCACCCACACGCGCCTCGGCATCGTCCACGCGATGGCCGTGCCGCTATCGGCGTTGTTCGGCATACCTCACGGCGTCACGAATGCCGTGCTGCTGCCGTACGGCATGAGGTTCAACATGCCGGCCGCGGGCGACCTGTATGCCGAGGTCTCGCGGGCGATGTGGGCGGAGGGTAAGGATGCGGCGGAGGTCGTGCGGGAGCTGGCGAAGTCGCTGGGCCTCGAGACGAATCTGAAGTCGTTGGGCGTCGATCCCGCGTCCATACCGGATATGGTCGCGGAAGCGATGAAGACCGCGCATGTGCCCCTCAACCCGCGGGAAGTCACGGCCGACGACATGACCGCGCTGTACCAGGAAGCCTACGATGGCGAAGGATAAGGACAAGGTTGCCAACGTTATCGCGGTGATGGCCCCGGCCACCGTCGAGGTGCGCGAGATCGTGGACGACCTCGTCCGCTCCGTCCTCGGCGCGGACTACGACCCCTACGCGCTCGTGCGGGTCGAGGCTGCCATCACGCCGCCCGCCGAGCTTCAGCCTCACCTCATGGGCGCGTCCCTCATGGCCGACGACCACGTGGTCGTCGTCAGCAGCGCCAATGATTGGAGCGCCGCCCAGCAGCGCGACGTCGTGACCATGCTCCGCCACATGCCCGCCGGGACGACGATCATCCTCACCGTCGTGGGCGAGGCGGCCACGGGTCATGCGCCCCTCGTCAGCGACCTCCTCCAGTACATCGAGGCGCAGGGGAAGGTCGTCAAGCGGCAGAAGGTGCAAAAGCGCAACCTCGGCCAGTGGATCAGCCAGCGGGCGGCCAAGGCGGGCGTCGAGATGGACGGCGGCGCCGTCGAGGAACTTCTGAGCCGCGTCGGCGAGGATCAGGATCGCATCGAGGGCGAGATCGAGAAGCTCGCCACCTATGCCGGGCCGGGGCAGAAGGTGACCGCGCAGCATGTGGCGCTCCTGACGCCGCGGACGGCGGAGGGGAGCATCTTTGCCCTCGTCGATGCCATGGCCGAGGGACGGGCGGAGGATGCGCAGCGGCTGGTGCGCGAGTACCTGCCGCCGACGGGGATGGACGATGCGGTGATCGGGCTGATGGGGATGCTGGCGCGGCATCTGCGGCTGCTGTGGCAAGTGCGGGCGATGGGGCCGAAGTATCGTCTGACCGAGCTAAACGAGGTGCCGGAGGAGTTCGCGGGAAAGTTCCCGGCGGACCCGAATGTCGTCGCGGTCGTGGCGGGGAAGAAGTGGATGGCCGAGAGGCTGATGCGCCAGGCCGGGCGTCATACCGAGGACAGCATCATCAAGGCGCTGCGGCAAGTGTACGCGGCGGACCTCACGATCAAGGGCGTGCTCGACCGGCGGCTGCCGGCGGATGCGGTGGCGGAGTTGCTGGTCGCTGAGTTGTGTCGCCTCGGGCAGGACGGACGGAGGGCGCGGCCATGAGTTGGCGATGGTGGGTGGCGACGGTGTGGATGGCGGCGGTGGTCGCGGTGTATCTGCGAGTGTTGGCGGGAGCGTGGGGGTAGACAGCGCGGGCGGACACACTACATGCGCGGTAAGGCGGACACCGAATGAGCATGGCTGAGCTGGTCGCGGCGGCGGAGCTGCCAGTTGCTCCGAGATCGCTGCACGAATTCGAGCGCCTGAAAGCCCTGCTCCAGCGTCCGGAGCAGGTGCCTCTGTTCGGGCAGGCCGCAGCCGCGCATTGGCTCCTCTCGGGCTGGGCCAGCGATGGTCCGCATGGGCAGATCCTCGCCAAGATCCTCACGCGCTTCGCCGATCGGCAGGGCAGTGGCGGCTGCTATCTCGTCCACGGATTGCCCGGCGCCGGGAAGACGCATCTCCTCCTCGTGCTCGCCGCGATGGCCCAGTTCACCGCAGCGCGGCAAGTCCTCGGGCAGACGTGGGGCCTCGGTGAGGGGCTGCGGCGCGAGCTGTCCGACCTCCCGGCGTGCCTCGTCGTGCCGGTGCCTCTGGCGGATCATCAGGGCAGCCAGGAGCCGCTGGGCGACATCATCTTCTCGGCCGTCGAGATGGCTGCGGCGGGCAAACCCTTCGGGCTCGAGCTGCCCCTGTCGGCGGATTCCTATGCGCTGAAGCTCCTGCGCGACCACATCTGGCAGGTGGGTGAGGAGGAGCTTGACGCCCAGGCGCACAGCCGCGGCTATGGGTCGTGGGCCGAGCTTCAGGCGGCGGACCGGGGGATGGCAGGGGCGGTCGCGCGGGCGATGGCTGCGCAGATGTCGCTGCCGACGCCGCTGATGCCGTCGCTGAGGGAGAGGCTGGCG
>PMZA01000353.1 GCA_003170595.1 Armatimonadota bacterium | reverse complement strand
GGCATACGGTGCGCTCTTCATCGGCTACATGGCAGTGGGGCTGATCAACGGGGCGGTCGGGCATCAGGCTCTCACGCGGCGGCTGATCGCGGCGGCCGGGGCAATGGTGCTGAGCGTGATAGCGCTGCGGATCATTCTCGCGATCCTGCATGGCGGCGGCGATCTGGTGCTGGCGGCGGGTGGGGCAACGCGGGCAAGTCTGTACACGGCGATCCTGGGCATACCAATCTACCTGCTGGTAACGTGGGCGCACGAGACCTCGGTGCGCGCGGGCTCCGGTTTGGCTGACCGAAGGGCGATGTGAGCGACGATGGGTGAACTGATCGAGCGAGAGGATCTGCCCGAGCTTGTCGACCGGCTGCGTGCCGAGGGCAAGCGAGTGGCCTTCACCAACGGGTGTTTCGACCTGTTGCACATCGGCCACGTGAGGTATCTGGCCGAGGCGCGGGCGCATGGCGACGTGCTGATCGTGGGGCTCAACAGCGATGCGTCGGTGCAGCGGCTGAAGGGCCCGACGCGACCGATCGTGCCGGACCGCGAGCGCGGGGAGATGCTGGCGGGGCTCAAGTCGGTGGACTACGTCGTCATTTTCGAGGAAGACACGCCGGATGAGATCATTAAGATCGTGCGGCCGGACGTCCATGTGAAGGGTGGCGACCGGACGCCGGACGACATTCCCGAGGCGCCGCTGGTGCGGTCGCTGGGCGGCGACGTGGTGATCGCGCGGCAGGTGAACGGTCGTTCAACGACGATCACCATCGGGCGGATCCTCGAAGCCCACGGGTCCGACTGGCTGCGCGAAGAGGGTGAGAAATGAAGATCGTCGGCATGATCCCGGCGCGGTACAAATCGAGCCGGCTGCCCGGCAAGGTCCTCATCGACATCGCCGGCAAGCCGATGATCCAGCACGTGTGGGAACGGGCCAAGCAGGCGCGGAGCCTGGAAGACGTCATCGTCGCGACGGATGATGAACGAGTGTTTAGCGCGGTGCGAGCTTTCGGCGGGAAGGCGGAGATGACCGCGCCGTACCACTCGACGGGGACGGATCGGCTGGCGGAAGTGGCGGGGCGGAGCGATGCTGATCTGATCGTAAATCTTCAGGGCGATGAGCCGCTGATGGACCCGCAGGTGATCGAGGCGGTGGTGGCGCCGTTCCTGATGGAAAAGGGGCTGCGGATGGGGACAGTGGCGACGCCTATCAGGACGGCGGAAGAGCACCTGGACGACGCGGCGGTGAAGGTGGTGCTCGACAATCGCGGGTACGCGCTGTACTTCAGCCGCGCGCCGATACCGTACTTCAGAATCGATGGCGTGCCGCCGTGGTCGATCGAGGAGAAGAGGCAGCATCCGACCTCGAAGCTGTGGCCGCTGAAGCACCTGGGGCTCTATGCGTACACGCGGGAGACGCTGCTCTGGCTGTCGGCGCTGAAGCCGACGCCGCTCGAGCAGACGGAAAAGCTTGAGCAACTTCGGGCGCTGGAGAATGGCTGCCCGATACGCGTAGTGACGGTGGACTACTCGCCCATCGGCGTGGACACGGAGGCCGACCTGGAAGCCGTGCGGCGCAAGATGGAGGGGCGAGGATGAGGGTGCGACCCGTGAAGATGGTGGACGTGCCGGGTTTGGCCGAGCCTATCGGCGGCGAGGCCCTGACGGTCATCGCCGGGCCGTGCACGCTGGAGAATCTGGAGCTTGGGCTGGAGATCGGCGAGCAGGTGGCCGAGGTGTGCGATGCGCTCGGGCTGCCCTACATCTTCAAGGCGAGCTTCGATAAGGCGAACAGGACGTCGGGGCGATCGGTGCGCGGGCCGGGGCTGGAAGTCGGGCTCGGATGGCTGGCGGAGATAGCTGAGCGGCTGGGCGTGCCGGTGCTGACGGATGTGCATGAGGCCTGGCAGACGATTGAGGCGGCTGAGGTGGCCGACGTCCTGCAGATCCCGGCGTTCCTCTGCCGGCAGACGGACCTGCTACAGGCGGCGGGTGAGACCGGGAAGGCCGTGAACATCAAGAAGGGGCAGTTCCTCGCGCCGGATGACATGGCGCATGCGGTGAAGAAGGTGACGGACACCGGGAATGAACGAGTGTTCACTACCGAGCGCGGGGCGAGCTTTGGGTACCATGACCTGGTCGCTGACATGAGAAGCCTCGCGATCATGCGGCGCGCGGGGTACCCGGTGATCTTCGATGCGACGCACTCGGTGCAGCAACCGGGGGGCGCTGGTGGCGCGTCGGGTGGGCAGAGGGAATTCGTGGGCGTACTGGCGCGAGCGGCGGTGGCGGCGGGGTGCGACGGGCTGTTCGTCGAAACGCATCCGGAACCTGATAAGGCCATGAGCGATGGGCCGAACATGGTGGCGCTGAGCGACATGGAAGCGCTGCTGCATCAGGTCGCCGCGATACGAGACGCGATGGTGGACGCACCGGATGTGTCGTGGGAGCGAGGAAACGAAGATGACGACGGATAAGCGGCCGGCCGCCTGGTCGGCTCTGGACCAGGCGAGGGAAACGCTGGAGATCGAGGCGGCGGCGGTGGCCGGGCTCGTCGAGCGGTTGGACGAGGAGTTCAACCGCGCGACGCGGATGCTGCTGACCATGCACGGGCGCGCGGTGACGACCGGGGTGGGGAAGTCGGGGGCCGTGGCTCGCAAGATCGCGAGCACGCTGGCCAGCACCGGTACGCCCGCCTTCTACATGCACCCCGGCGAGGCCCAGCATGGCGACCTCGGGATGGTCACGCGCGACGACGTGGTGATCGTGTTCTCCAACAGCGGCGAGACCGATGAGGTGACGGCGCTGATGCCGGCGCTAATGAGGCTCGGCGCAGCGATCATCGCGATCTGCGGGCGGCATGACTCGACGCTGGTGAAAGAGTCGGAGATCTTCCTCGACGCGTCGGTGGAGAAGGAAGCCTGTCCGCTGGGGCTCGCGCCGACGGCTTCGGCCATGGCGCAGATGGCGATGGGTGATGCGCTGGCGATGGCGACGATGGCCGCGCGAGGGTTCACGGCGGAGGACTTCGGGTTCACGCATCCGGCGGGGACGCTGGGGCGGCGGGTGCTCATGCGCGTGAAGGATCTCATGCACTCGGGCGATGACAATCCGACGGTGACGGAAGAGGCGACGGTGGCCGACGCGCTCCTGATGATGACGCGCGCGACGATCCGAGGCGTGGTGTCGGTGGTGGATGGCGGAGGCTGCCTGCTGGGGCTCTTCACCGACGGCGACTTCCGCGTGCTGATGCAGCGGGAGGGCGACTGGGCTGCGGTGATGAAGCGGCCCATCAGCGAGGCGATGACTCGCAAGCCGACGACAACCTCGCCCGAGACCATGGCGGCCGAGGCGGCGCGTATGATGCAGGATCGGCAGTTCGACAACCTGCCGGTGGTGGACGCGGGCGGCTGTTCGGTCGGCGTGCTCGACATCCAGGACCTGATGCGGGCCGGGCTTGCCTGAGGCCAGCTCACCGGGAGAAGCGATGGCAGGGCCGGTCCTTCTACATACGGCGGACATGCACGGGCGACTGACCGTCGAGCGGGCTGAGTTGCTGCGCAGGATGAAGAGCGAGCGTGGGGCGCTGCTGCTGGATAGCGGCGACGCGGTGACGGTGCCGAACGTGATGCCCGTGTCGTGGCGGACGAAGATGGCCGGCACGATGGCCGCGGCCGGCTACGACGCGATGGGGATGGGCAACCGCGAGTGGGACTTCACGGCGCTCGGGGTGTGGTGCGTGACGCGGACGCTCAGCTTCCCGCTGGTGGCGACGAATATCGACGCGCCGGGGTATGCGCGGATCGAGAAGATGGTCGTGCTCGATACGGCGGCGGGGAAGGTGGCGGTGCTGGGCGCGGCAAGGAACATGCGCGTGCCGGCGTGGATCGCGCCGCTGGGCAAAGTAAGATGGCGTGACCCGGCTGAGGCGCTGGCGGCGATGGTGCCGAGCGCGAAGGATGAGGCCGAGTGGGTCGTGGTGCTGAGCCACCTGGGGCTGGCGGGAGACCTCGAGCTTGCGGCGAAGATTGAAGGGGTGGACCTGATCCTCGGCGGGCATGACCACGTGCTGACGACACAGCCGCTGGGTGAGGACGGCGCGGTGAAGGTTGTGCATAGCGGAAGCTACCTGCACTGGGTCACGGCGATCAGCCTGGATCGCGGTGAGGACGGGCGGGCCATCGTCGAGGTCGAGCCGGTGAGGCTGCCATGAAGCGCGCGCTGATAGTTGACGCGGGGAACACGACCTTGTCGTGGCGACGGTGGGAGCTGGATGAGCCTGCCGGGCCGGTGATGCGTGGGCGCCGGGATAAGGCGGAAGAGGTGGTCGCGGCGGCTGTGGATGGACGAGCCGAGGCCATCGTGCTCATCGCGAGCGCGCCGGAGTTGGGCGTGGCCATCGAGGCCGAGGCGATCCTGGCGAGGATGAGGGTGGTGCGGCCGGGGAAGGACCTGCCGGTCGCGATGGAGACGGAGTACCGCGTGGCGGGACAGCTTGGGGTGGATCGGCTGCTGGGGGCGTACGCGGCGATGAAGCTGGTCGGGGCGCCGGTGGTCACGTGCTCGGCGGGGACGTGCGTGACGATGGAGGCGGTGGACAAGCGCGGGGTGCTGGTGGGCGGAGCGATCACGCCGGGGCTGAGGGCGATGATGGCCGGGGTGAAGGCTGCTGCACCGCACCTGCCTGTGCCGGAGGAGCTGCCCCTCGCGGGGCTTGGTGGCGATGTGGTGGGGAAGACGACGGAGGAGAATCTTTCGGTGGGAATCTGGCTGTCGCTTGGGGCGATGCTGGACAGGCTGGCGGAGCTGGGGCGATATGCGGTGGGCATGGGAGCGCCGGTGGTGATGACGGGCGGCGATGCGGCGGCTGCGGTGAGGTACTGCCGCGCGGTGACGCGGATCGTCCCCGACCTGGCGATGGATGGTGCGGCGCGAGCGCTCGAAGCGTGGGTGGAGGACGAGCAGCTTTGAAGATTGGTGACGTGACAATCGATCCGCCGGCGGTGCAGGCGCCGATGGCGGGCGTGACGAGTCTGGCCGCGCGGATGCTCGCGATGCGCGCCGGCGCCGGCGCGGTCTTCACCGAGATGGTGTCGTCTGAAGCCTTGACCCGTGAGCCCGAGCGTGAGGTCGGCAGGCTGGTGCTCTCGCCCATGGAGCATCCGGTGGCCGTGCAGCTTTTCGGCGCGGACCCGGCACGGCTGGCAGCGGCGGCGCAGATGGCTGAGGCTGCCGGGGCGGACATCGTCGACCTGAACCTGGGCTGCCCGATGGCTCCGGTGCTCAACGCTGGCGCCGGGACGAAGCTTGCGGCGCGACCGCCGCAGGCCGGGGCGTGCGTGCGGGCGATGGTGGCGGCCGTGAAGGTGCCGGTGACGGTGAAGATGAGGGCCGGGGCGAGGACGTGGGATGACAGCTACATCGCCCTCGCGCGGCGGCTGGTAGATGAGGGCGCGCAGGCCGTGACGCTGCATGGACGGACCGCGGCGCAGGCCTATCACGGACGCGCGGACTGGGACACGATCGCGAATCTGGTAAGGGCTGTCGACGTGCCGGTGATCGGAAACGGCGATCTGCAGACCGGCGAAGAGGGTCTTCGGCGGATGAACGAGACCGGCTGCGCGGCGGTGATGTTTGGGCGTGGGGCGATGGGCAATCCGTGGGTCTTCCAGGAATTCGCCGCGGCGATCAGGGGCGAGCCCCGTCCGCCGGAGCCGTCGGAAGATGAGAGGCTGGCGCTGGCCCTGTGGCATGCGCAGATGCTGGTCTTGTGGCGCGGCGAGCATGACGGGGTGGTCGAGACGCGGAGGCAGATTCTCCCGTATTTGAAGGGTCTGGCCGGATCGAAGAGCCGGCGCGTTCAACTATCGCAGGCCACGTCGCTGAAGGAGATCGCCGACGCGCTCCTGACCAGATCGCACAGCCGAGTCGCACAGGTGTAAACCATGAAGAGAGTTCTCAGCGTGAGCCTGGGGTNNAGCCTGGGGTCATCCAAGCGGGACAAGCTCGTCGAGATCGAGCTTCTCGGCGAGAAGCTTTCCGTCGAGCGTCGCGGCACGAATGGCGACACGGCGCTGTTCAGGAAGTCGATGGAGGAGGCCGATGGGGTGGTCGACGTGCTGACCGTTGGCGGGGCGGACCTGGGCGTCCAGTGGGAGGGGCGGAAGTGGGAACTCCTGGCGATGC
>PMZA01000410.1 GCA_003170595.1 Armatimonadota bacterium | reverse complement strand
GTGTCAACTGCATAGCCCTAAAAAGCAAAGGCCCACCACCGGCCACCGCCGCACCCTAAAGGGTGCGACTACGGTTCTCCGGATGGTCGGCCCTGACAGTAGTCGCAGGCTTCAGCCTGCGGCTGTGGGCGGGTGGTGGGCCTTGCACAGGATGACGAGAGAGGAAGGGCGAGAGCGCGGCTGGCATGAATGCCCGCCCTACAGCAAGCGGAAAGGCCAAGGCGAGAAGCAGGGCCGGATTCGATGGTGCCCTCCGGGCGTCATCTGATTCGGCCCCTCCGAAAAGCCACGCGAAGGCCGCGTGGTTTGTCGGGGAGGGCGGGAGAAGGTAGAATGGTCGCCGGTGTCATCGATTGATGCAGCCCGAACCGCAGCTTCCGGATCCCCTACGTCTTCTTCATGAGCGCCCCGAGGAGTGCGCGCGTTGGACGCTCACCACTCCTCAACGCATTACCCTCCTCGCCCTCGTCGTTGCCCTCGTCGCCGCCGTCGCCTGGAAACCCCTCCCAACCATCGTCGTCCTCAACGCCGTCGCCATCGTCTTCTACATCGTCCACATCGCCTGGAAGTCCCGCCTCGTCTATCTCTCCCTCGAACGATCGGCGTGCGTGCCGGTTAGCCGCGAGGAGATCGAGGAGCTTAACGAAGATCTTCTGCCCACCTACACCGTCCTCGTGCCGCTGTATCGCGAGGCGAGGGTGTTGCCCGAGGTCGTGGCGTCGCTGTCGGCGATGGATTATCCCGACGACAAGTATCGCGTCGTCTTGTTGCTCGAAGAGGATGACGCCCAGACGCAGGCGGCTGCGGCGGCGATGACTCTGCCGGCGAACTTCTCCGCGCTGATCATCCCGGACTCTGAGCCGAAAACCAAGCCGAAGGCGTGCAACTACGCCCTCGAGACCGCCGAAAGCGACTACCTCGTCGTCTATGATGCGGAGGATCGGCCCGAGCCGGATCAGCTCAAGATGGCCGTGGCGGCCTTCCGGAAACTCCCGCGACGGGTGGCGTGTCTGCAGGCGAAGCTGAACTACTACAATCCGCGGCAGAACCTCCTCACGCGCCTCTTCACCGCCGAGTACGCAAGCTGGTTCGACCTGCTGCTGCCGGGGCTGACAGCGGTGGGCGGGCCGATACCCCTCGGCGGGACGTCGAACCACTTCAAGACGCCGGCCCTCCGCCGCGCGGGTGGATGGGACCCCTTCAACGTCACCGAGGATGCCGACCTCGGCGTGCGCCTGCATAAGGATGGCCTCCGCACGGCGATGATTGACTCGACGACGTGGGAAGAGGCGAACGGGCGGCCGATGAGCTGGATCAGGCAACGGTCGCGATGGGTGAAGGGCTATCTGCAGACGTATCTGGTGCACATGCGATCGCCGCTGGGGCTGATGAGGTCGGTGGGCGTGGGCGGGTTTTTCAACTTCCAGATGATGGTCGGCGGGTCGGTCGTGTGCTTCCTGCTCAACCCCGTGTACTGGCTGATGACGCTCGCGTGGATGCTGTTTCATCCGGCGGCGATCGAGAAGATCTTCGAGCCGCTGTGGGTGTATGAGGCGGGGATCGTGTGCCTGTTCGTGGGCAACTTCTTCTTCGTGTACCTGTCGGCGGCGGCGTGTGGGAACCGGCGCGACTGGGATCTGGTGAGGCACTGCCTGCTGATGCCGGTGTATTGGCTGCTGATGAGCGTGGCGGCGTACAAGGCCTTCGCGCAGCTAATCGTTCGGCCGTTCTACTGGGAAAAGACGGAACATGGTTTCTTCGAGCCCAACACAACCGAATAGGAGCGGCGGGTGGGACACGTGGGCAGTCGTGGCGCTCGTGCTAGCCGCCGGGTGGTTCGGTCATGAGGCCATGGCTCGGCATCGCGTGAACTGGGATGGCCTCGCGGCCTGCGCGTCGGCGTATCGGGTGCTCTACAGCGGGGCGAGGCCTTCGCTGTCGGAGATCGGTTTCGCGAAGCCACCGCTGACGGCGCTGCTGATGACGGCGGTGGGCTGGGTGGACGCCGACCTCCTGCAGAGTGGTGCGGCGGCGATGCTGATGGGGATCGCGTCGCTGATGGTGGCGGCGATGTGGGCGGTCGCGTTCATGCGGAGGCTGGGGATCGCAGAGTGGGTGGCGGCGGCGTTGGCGATCGTGTTCTTCGGGCATCCGCTCGTGATGAGCCTGTACGTGGGNNCTTCCTCACCCTGGCGCTGATCGGGCTGGGCGCGCTGGCGATGTGGATGGCCGAGATGAAGCTGCGCGACCTGATCGCGGCGTCGGTGGCGCTCGGGCTGGCGGGGCTGTGCGATCACCTGGGGCTGATGGTGGCGGCGGCGGCGACGGTGGCCGTTGCGGTGAGGATGGCGACGGCGGGTGAGGGCGATGAGCCGTCGGCGCCGGGGCGGAGGAAGGATGGGAAGAGGCTGAAGGCGGCGGAGGGTGCGGCTCTGCTGTTCGGGATCGTGCCGGCGTACTTCTACTGGCTGTGGGTGGTGGCGGGCTGGGCGATCGTGGGG
>PMZA01000219.1 GCA_003170595.1 Armatimonadota bacterium | reverse complement strand
TCATCCTGCCTGTCCTGAGCCTGCCGAAGGAAGCGCACGACCCAACGCCCAAGAGAGACGTCCCCGCGAAGCGACGCGCAGCGTCGCAGAAGGATCTGTGGTGGCGGCGTAAACACCCTACGTACGCGGGCGGTCTTCGTGCCTTTGCTTTCTCATCTCCGAGGACATCCCCTTCCGGCGACGAACAATCGCTCACGCTTCCCGGGGGGATCGCCCATGCTTTCAGCTCTTCTCGCCCTTGCCGTCCTGTCGCCTTGCGCACAACCCGACCTTATCGGCGATGTCGCCAAGACCTGGTCCTGCAACGTCGACTCCGCCCCATCCACCATCTCCATCGCCCCCACCCCCGACGCCGCCCTCTCCGCCGACATCTCCGGCGCCGGCACGTCGGAGAGCTATCCCAAGCTCACCCGCGCCTTCTCGCCCGACCAGGATTTCACGACCTTCACCCGCCTCCGCGCCCGCGTCCGCGTCACCTGCGACGACCCCTCGGTCCGCACCAGGCGCCTGGCCTTCGTCTTCTACGACCGCAACACCGTCCGCACCGACCTCCCCGCCCCGCACCCGATGACCCAGCAGGGCATCGGCCACGACGTCCCGGTCGGCAAGTGGGTCGACCTGAGCGACTGGCTGATCAACATCAACCGCTCGGCCATCGCCCAGCTTCAAATCTACCTCTACGAGGACTCCGCCCAGCCGCACAAGTTTCGCTGGGAGATCGCCAGCCTCACTCTCGAGGGCGTCGGCGATAGCGCCGTCGGCTTCGACACCGAGATCTACGCCAAGTCGTCGATGCCCAAACCTCCTCCGCCCACACCTGCCTCGGCCCCTCGCATCTCAACGACCGACGGCCTCGCCCTCACCGTCGCCAACTCGCCCCAGGTCTCGGTCGACGGCCGCAAGCTCACCGGCGGCAGCAACCCCTTCGCCGGGTTCATGATCCGCGACGTGACCACCGATTCTCCACCGTTCCCGGTCGGAGGCGCCTTCGAGTCCGCGGCAGGCGCCGTACGCCAACACGGGACGGCTTTCTCTTCAGGCCTTGTTGTCGCCGCCACCTACACATCGCGTGGCCAGTACCTGGAGATCACCGGCACCGTCAGCAACACTCTTGCCAAGGATCGAGCCGTCACGCTCTACTACTGCCTTCCGATGACTCCCGGCGAGTGGCAATGGTGGGACAGCATCTCCGCCTCACGCACTTCCGCCGACGCCACCGGCGAACTCTCCTGCCTCGAAGTCGGCAACCAGTGGGGGCTCAACGGCGCTCACAGCAAGTATCCGACCTCCGCCCTCTCGCTGCCCAACCGCGGCGGCCTCAGCCTCGCCGTCCGCATGGACGAACCCGTCTGCCATCGCATCGGTTACAACAAGGCCCTCGGCGTCATGTACATCGCCCTCGACTTCGGCCTCCTCAGCGGCGTTCGCCCGATGGACGGGGACGCCCCAGGTCACAGCGCCCCCTTCCGCATCCTCCTCTACCGCCATGACCCCGCCTGGGGTTTTCGCTCGGCCCTCCAGCGCTACTACGACTTCTTCCCGGACTTCTTCACCCGCCGCCTCAAGCGCGAGGGCGGCTGGTTCGTCTGGGGTGACATGAGCAAGACCGAGGGCGCCCTCGACGCGGGCTTCATGTTCCACTGGGGCCCGGAGGGCAACGACGCGATCAAGTGGGACAACGCCCACAACGCGACCGCCCTCCTCTACATCGAGCCCGAGTTCTATCAGCAGACTCACGGCGACCTCGACCGCGCGCCCACCTATCAGGAATGCATGACCCGCATCGACAAACTCGCCGCCGGCGATCCCGACGAGACGGCCAAGACCGCCAAGCTCGCCTACGCCGGAGGCTATGCCCCCGCCAACTGGGTCAGCGCCCACGGCGGCATCCCCGGCCTCCTGAAGACCATCGCCCTCGCGGCCAAGACCTCCGTCGAGTATGGCCCGGACGGCCAGGCCTACTCGATGATCGGCAAGTACCCGTGGATGGGGGAGAGCCAGTGGGGGTGCGTCTTCCCCTGCAACCTCGACCCGAAGATCCCGGGCGGCAAGGGCCCCTTCTGCCGCGACGCCTACATCGCCCCGGCCCTCGCCGACGCCGAGGCTCACGGCGCTCGCTACGACGGCATCGGCCTCGACTCCTTCGGCGGCTACGGTCAGGCTCAGCGCGCCGACTACCGCCGCGAGAACTTCAAGTACTCCGACTACCCGCTCTGCTTCTCCAACCCCGAGCGCGTGCCGGTTCGCGTCACGGCCTTCGAGTCCGTTGAATTCGTCCGCGACCTCGCCCGCGACATGCACAAGGCCGGCAAGGTGCTCATGGCCAACTGCTCGTGGAACACGACGCCCGCCTGGCTGACCTTCGCCGCACCGTACCTCGACATCTTCGGCGCCGAGGCCCCGCAGGTGGCCGACCCCGACTTCCTCCGCGCGATCACCTATCGCAAGCCCTGCACCGACCTGCCCTACAACCCGGTGCCGGACTGGCAGATCCCGTGGCATCTCCTCCACGACATCTACCCCGGCGCTGGGAACAAGCTCGACCTGATGAAGCAGTACGCCGGCCTCCTCCGCGACCTCTCGGCGGCTGGTTGGGAGCCGATCACTTACGCGCGCGCGGATGAGCCGTCGGTGCGGCTCGAGCGATATGGTAGCGGGAAGCGCATCTACATCGTGGCGCACAATCCTGGGGACAAACCGGTCACAACGAAGATCACGCTCGATGCGTCTGCTTTGCACCTTCGATCCTTCTCAGCCTCAACCCTCCAACCCACCGTCGCCCTACCCATCACCGCCAACTCCTTCCCCCTCACCCTCGCCCCCCAATCGACGACCGCCATCCTCATCACGCGCAAGTAGCCCGCCGCTTGCTGTAGGGCGGGCATTCATGCCCGCCGCACGGTGGCGTCTTGGTCTGGCTTGTGGAGGGGCCGAATCTGAGAGGGCACGCCTGGGCGTGCCCTCGATTATCCGGCCCGGCTTTTGCCTTTGCGCGGCGGGGCATAAAGTGGGTTCGCGGAGCGAACCCCAAGCCCTACAGCATGCGCCACCTGCCGCAGCTACTTGTATACCTCTAGCTCCGCCACCGACATCTGCGAGCCCTTCTGCCCCGGCCCATCCGGCTTGATCGAGCACACCCGCACGTACCTCGCCTCCACCGGCTCGAAGGTCGCCTCGAAGGGCTTCCCATCCCAGTCGCTCTGCGCCGCGACGGTCTTCCACGTCTTCCCATCCGTCGACACGCGTATCTCGAACTCCGTCGGGTAGCCTTGCGCGAAGGTGATCTTCACCCTCCTTACAGGCGCCGTATCGATGAGGTCGACCTCGTAAGTCCACGCCCACTCCCCGCCCGCCAGCGCGAAGGTATCCAGCCGCCCGTCGACGCCCAGCCTCGGGAACTGGCTCCCGCTGTTCACCGTCAGCTCATGCGAGCCGTCGAGGCTCAGCAGCTTCGACTGCTTGCGGAAGGCGAGATTGCCCGGCGGTATCGGCGGCCTCGCCACTCCCGCGCGAAGCTCCTCCCGGACTGCCTTGAGCATCTCCACCTGCGACCGGTCGAGCGACCCATCCCGGTAGAGCATCGCATCGATCGACACGATCCCGCCCCGGCGGTTGACCTCGAACACGTAGTCGCCCAGATCGGCCTTGCTGTACTTCGACCCGGGCTGCGCCCACCCCGAGCCGAGGTACGAGAGGATGTGCCACTGCTCGCCATCGAGGAACCGCCCCACCGGCATGTCGTAGAACGCGTTCTGCTCGCCGCACGTGAAGTCCTCGCGCTTGGTGTACGACATCACGAGCGGGTCGACGCCGCGGTTGAAGGCGACGATCCTCTTGGGGTTCCCGGCCTTCAGGCCGTCGGCGAAGATGGCGAACCTCTCGTCGTCGTACCCGATCCACGAGTAGCAGCCGTCGACCCAGTACCCGGCGATCTTATCCCCGTACCGCTTCCCGTACTCCGCGGCGACGCTGGCCCACTTGCGCACGAAGTCCACGGTCACGGGTTCGCTGCAGTCGAAGGCCGCCGCGGCTTTCGCATCAGCCCGCGGCCCATCGCCCGTGTAGTAGAGCATGAGCGGGATGTGCCGCTTGTGGAGGGACTGGTAGAGGTCCTCGATGAGATCGCGCGTGGCGCAGGCCTCGCCGGGTTTGTAGCCGGTGATGCGATCGTAGGTCGCGTTGGGGGCGATCATGAACCGGCTGACCTGCATGATGGTGAAGATGACGTACCCGGCGCCCACGTCCTGCATGGTCTGGGCGAAGCGCTCGGTATCGAACTCGCGGACGCACTGATCCCACGATGTCTCGCGCCCGAAGCTATGGATCTGCGTCTTGTCGTTCTGGAGGCCGTTGAGGTAGTGGACGAACACCCCGCACCCGGCCTTCTGGAACCAGTCGGTATTCGGGTTCATCGGATCACCCTTTGCCATCCCGAGACTCGCCATCATCACGCCGATCAGTAGCAGCCCTCGCATCTCTCAACTCCTCTGCGCACGGCAGGTGTAGCCGCGGCCTTCCAGGCCGCGGGGGTGGAAGGCTGTGGCCTCTTTGGCCTTTCTCCCGTCCCGCTACACCAACCCCAGATGCTCGTTGATATCCTTCTGGTACTCCTCAACCTTCAGCGCCTCGACGTCCGCCGTCTTCACCGCCTTCCCCGTCACCGCGCTCTCGTAGACCGCGTAGCAGATCGCCTCAGCCTTGTAGCCTTCGAGCCCATCGGTCTCCATCGGCGTGCCGTAGAGCACGGCGTCGATGAATTCCTTCAGCTCCTGCGCGACGGTGTCCATGATCCCGCGCGGGAAGTACAGCTCGCGCGTGTCCTCATCGAGCGAGGCCAGGAACGCCGCCTCGAGCGCCTGCCGGTCCATCGAGGCGTCCCCCGCCTGCAAGCCCATGCCCCAGTCGAGCGCGCCCTCCGACCCGTAGATCGCCCGCTTGCCGAAGCCCTCGCCATGGCACGAGGAGGTCAGCGTCCACTGCCCCACGGTCGGCGCACCCTCGAACTTGAGGATGGCGATCATGCAGTCCTCGACGTCGACATCGATGATCTTCCCGCCCAGCGGATCGGCATGCTCGTAGCGGTGCGGCCAGAAGGATCGCGTCACGGCAAAGGCTTCCTCGACCGGCCCGATGTGATAGCGAAACATGTCGGCGAAGTGCACGCCCCCGTCGAGGGTCCAGCCGGCGCCCGCGTCCATGCGATGCTCGCGCCACGTCCAGTACCACATCCGCAGCCCGGCATCGATCCAGTAGATCATCCACGGCTCGCCGATGAGGCCGGTCTTGATCGCCCATTTGTTCGCCCGCTCGGAGAGTGCGCGGCGATAGTTCTCGGCGACGTGGATCTTCACGCCCGCGGCCGTGCAGGCATCGAGCATGACCTTGCCCGCGCGCATGGTGATGGAGAAGGGCTTCTCGATGGTGACGTGTTTGCCGGCTTCGGCGCACATGGCGGTGACGACGTGATGCTCGCTGTGGAGCACGGAGATGTCGCAGGCCATGAGGTCGCCCTGCTTGCTGAGCAGGTCCTCGACGGAAGTGTAGACGGCCGGTTTGCTGGCCTGAAACTCGCCGATCTGATCGGCGTAGGCCTTGGCGGCCTCGGGCCTGATGTCGCAGCAGGCGACGATGTTGAAGTTATCGAAGCCGTGGGCCCGCAGTTCGCGGTAGGCATTGACATGCCCGCCCATCATCCCGCCGCATCCGATCAGTGCGATGTTCAGTTGCTCGCCCATACCCGTCACCTCTTGTCTTTGCCTGCCTTTCGTCCGTGCTGCTTTCACCGGGCGATGGCGAAGCCATCGCACAGGGGTCCGGGGGCTTGCCCCCGGTGCGCGAACTTGGCGCTCAAGCAGTCTAATCTTTCACGCACACATGCCTCAACTTACCGCCCGCGGGCGCTGCGTCCCGCTGGCGATCAGGTTGCGTCGCGAGGCAGCCGCCGTAGGCGGCGAAGTGCACCAAAGGTGCGCAGTGGGGT
>PMZA01000289.1 GCA_003170595.1 Armatimonadota bacterium | reverse complement strand
AGGACGTGCTCATCGTCCGCGTCCACGACCTCGTCCCGGAGAAGGTTTGGCGCGCCCGCTACGAGCAGATCAACGCCTTCGAGCAGGAGCTTGTCGCTTCCGGCACGCGGATCATCAAGCTCTTCCTCTATATCTCTCGCGACGAGCAGAAGCGCCGCCTACAGGAGCGCCTGGACGACCCGACGAAGCACTGGAAGTTCAACGAGGCGGACCTTGCCGAGCGCGAGAAGTGGGACGACTACATGGCGGCTTACGAGGACGCTTTGTCGGAGTGCAGCACGGACTGGGCGCCGTGGCACATCATCCCGGCGAACCGCAAGTGGTACAGGAACCTGGCGGTAGCGGACCTGTTGCGGGCGACGCTGGAGGGCATGAACCCCCAGTGGCCCCAACCGACGATCGACATCTCCAAAATCCACCTCGACTGATTCAGAGTCAACCGGCTGGCGTACTCGCGGCCTTCCAGGCCGCGGGGGTGGACCGAAGGCCCACCTGGGGGTGGAAGGCTGTGGCTTACCTTGCGCCACGCCACCTCTGCCACCAGCGGCTGTCTTGGCTCGCTTCTTGCAGCACTCCTCCCCAAACCTGGCCTCCTCACCCCTAACCATGATCCATCCGATGGTAGGTTTCGACCGCCCGCCAACTGGGCAAAATCCCAAGGGCAATATGTAACCGACGACAACGGGTCGCCTCGTTCCGGCGCAATAGCGGAATGCCTTGTGCTAGATGACGTATTGTTGCCCTCTTGCCCCCGGACCGCGCGAGGTAGTACAGTTGCTGTAACAGCGCGTCGGGGCGGCGACAATCCCTCCAGGGGCTTAGGGCGAGTGAGCCTTCCGGCCTCGGGTAGCCCGAGCGCCACCTTCTTGGTCTGTGATTTTCCACCGTTCCCGGGAGGGGTGGCCTTTGAACAGCGACGTTCGCGTTGTCGAGGTTGACGTCTTCTTTGACCCCGTCGAGGCCCGATTCCCCATGAAATTCGGCGCCGTCGTCCTCGACAAGGTCACCCTCTGCAAAGCCCGCGTGCTCGTAGAGACCGCGTCGGGCCAGCGCGGCGAGGGTTGGGGTGCGATGTTCCTGGCCCACGTCTGGTCCTGGCCTGACCCCGCCATCAAGCCCGAACTCAAAGACCAGGTCATGAAGCTGACGGCCGAAGCCTACGCCCGGCTGATCGCGACGCGAACGACCCACGCCCACCGGATCGAGCATTTCTTCGATCTCGAGCCCCAGCTTCGCGCCGTGAACGAGCGCCTGAGCTTCGATTACACGGCCCAGCACCAGCCCTTCCTCGGCGCCCTCGTAAGCGCCTCACCCCTTGACGCTGCCCTCCACGATGCCTTCGGCGTCGCCAACGGCATCGACACCTACAACGGCTACGGGCCGGAGTTCATGAGCGATCTCAGCCGCTACCTCGGCCCCGAGTTCCAGGGCCGCTACATCGGCGACTTCCTCAATCCCCAGTACAAGTCGGAGATCGAGATCTTCCACCTCGTCGGCGGCCTGGATAAGCTGACGCCCGAGGAGGTCGACGACACCGACCCCGACGACGGCCTCCCCAACTGCCTGGTCGACTGGATCGTCCGCGACGGCGTGTACTGCCTGAAGGTCAAGCTTCGCGGCACGGATCTCGACTGGGACGTCGACCGCATGCTCGCAGTCCACGACCTCGCCGAGCCGATCCTTGCGGGCCTCGACCTGCCCCAGCCGGTCCTCACCGCCGACACCAACGAGCAGTGTGAGACCCCCGAGTACATCATCGAGATGCTGGCCCGCATCAAGGAGCGCAACCCCGCCTGCTTCGACCGCCTTCTCTACGTCGAGCAGCCGACGGGCCGCGACCTCGCCGCCGAGGGCCATGACCTGCGCCGCCTTGCCGCCATCAAGCCGGTCCTCGTCGACGAAAGCCTCACCGACCTCGAGAGCTTCGACCTCGCGATGGAGCAGGGCTGGTCGGGCATCGCCGTCAAGGCCTGCAAGTGCCAGTCGTCCGCCCTCGTGTTGGCCGCCCGGGCGCACGCTCTCGGCATTCCCTACAGCGTCCAGGACCTCACCAACCCGAGCCTCGCTCTCTTCCAATCGGTGGGCATGGCCGCCCGTCTTTCCACCATCCGCGGTGTCGAGGCCAACGGCCGCCAGTTCTTCCCCGCCGCCACGTCCGAGTCCGAGCGCTGGGTCCACTCGGGCGTCTTCAACGTCCGCCGCGGCTGCGCCAATACCTGGAGCCTCCACGGCCCGGGCTTGGGCTTTCAGACGGATCTGCTACCCGACCTGACGGAAGGCGGCATGTGGCGGAAGCGCACCCGGCGTGTGCCCGGGCGCGGCTAGGATTGGGTATGCTCGTGGTGATCAGCCATGGCACGTGTCCATCTGCCTGAGCCCCTTCGCGAAGCGGCCGGCCTCCCGCCGGTCGCTGATCTTCCCGGCGCGACCGTCGCCGAGGTGCTCGCCGCGGTGCGCAAGCGGTGGCCTGAGGTAGGGGAGAGGCTTCTCTCCGCCCCCGATCGTCTCGCCCTCGGAGTGACGGTCTTCGTCGGCCAGGTGGATGTCCGGCGGCGCGGTGGATTGTTGGCGCAGCTTGCCCCCGGCGAGGAGATCCACGTAATCGTGCCCCTGCTGGTGGGTCGGTGAGAGCCGACTTCCGGAACCTTGGCGTCGGCGATACGTCCAAGACTACAATTCCTAGTAGTGGGTGGCGGAGTCCTTTGCGGATGAGCGGGCGCGGGATGATCGTAATGTGCAAGCTACACAAGCTATCGGCGGCTATGTTCGCGGTGGTGCTGCTGTCAGGAGTTGTCCTGGCTGCCGCTGCCGCGCCGACCACGGCTGGGCCAAAGCCCCGCTATGACCCCAAGGAAGAACGCAAGCTCGGCGAGGGTGTCTGCGCCGAGGTCGATAAGGAGTACAAGCGCTGGGACGACAAGGAAGCCCTCAAGCGCGTGCAGGCCGTCGTCGAGGCCATCACCCCCAACACCCAGCGCCCCGACATCAAGTATGACATCCGCCTCATCGACGTCGCCGAGATCAACGCCTTCAGCATCCCCGGCGGCTTCATCTACGTGACCAAGGGGCTCATGGGCGCCATCCAGTCCGACGACGAACTCGCCGGCGTGCTCGCCCACGAGATGGCCCACAACTGCCACTACGACGCCCTCGTCCAGGCCGACCGCAGCCGCAAGCTCTTCATGGGCGCGCTCGGCGCGGCCCTGGCCGCCATCTGTCTCGGCGGCAAGTCTGAGATGGTCGCCGCCGCTGCCCAGGCCGGGCTCTACGTCCGCCAGGGCATCCTCTCGGAGTATTCCATCGACATCGAGGCCAACGCCGACCGCGATGGCATCAACTATCTCTGCAAGACTAAGTACAACCCTGTCGGCATGCTGACCTTCATGGAACGCCTCGCCCGCGCGGATCGCATGCAGATGGCGCCCGATCCCGGCATCTTCCAGGACCACCCCGACACCCCTCAGCGCGTGGCCATGATCATCGACGAATTGACCGCCAACGGCGTGAAGATCAACCGCCGCGCGACCACCAAGTGGGCCCAGCCCGAGGTCAAAGAGGTCAAGGTCGAGGGCCATTCCGCAGCCGTGCCGGCCGTCGTGTGGTGGGATCAGACGATCTTTGCGGTCCTCGACTCCGATCCCGCGAAGGCCAAGGCCCGCGCTGCCGATCTGGCCAAGCAGCTTACCGCCGCGCTGACTGCTGGTGCGACTGAGTCGGATTTCAGCATCGACCAGCGCCTTGCCGGCATGGCCCTGGTAGCTTTCGACCAGCCCCTGTTCACGGTGACCGCCGAGGACGCGGCCGCCTACGCCAAGGACGCCGCCGACGTGGCCCAGGACAGCCTCCATGCCCTCCGCCGCGCGCTCCTGCGCGAGAAGCTTGCCTACCAGTTCTGACGCCGCCCCCGCGGCTTCAGGTTTCTCCCCTTTTTCTGCATAACGGTTGCCCTTGTCCGCCGCCCCGGTTTAGAATGTTGGGTAACGTATCTAGGCTTTCAGGGCCACACGTCGGGCCGCGGCCCCGCGAGGTGCAACCATGAGTTCGACTCCCCTGCAGACTTCTAACGCGCTCGCGCTCGTCAGCAACGTCATCAATCGCGGCTTCCTCGAAGCCGCCCTCGAGCGCGTGAAGACCGACCTTACCCCCACCCAGTTCGCCGGTCTGCGCTTCGTCGCGCTTCATCCCGGCGGTTGCATCCGCGAGTTGGCCCAGTCCCTCCTCGTGAGTCATCCCGCCGCGGTCAAGCTGGCCGAGAGGTTGGTGGACCGCGGGCTTGTGAAGCGGGAGACTGCCGCCGAGGATCATCGCCGCGTCTGCCTCGATCTCACCAGCACCGGCAAGCGCGTGTACAAGGAAGTCTTCGCGGCCCAGCAGAGCCTCATCGAGCAGGTCCTCGACCGCATGGGCACGGACGCCGCGTCGGAGCTTCGTCGCCTGAGCCTCGAGTTCGTTCGCTCCTCCATCGACACGGAGCACCAGATCGCCAAGACGTGCCTCTACTGCGGGGTTCAGCACCGCGACGAGTGTCCCCTCAGTGACGCCGAGGAAGCTCTCACCGGCAAGCCTCGCAGCGCCTACTGAGGCCCCGGTCTGCCGCCCTTCCCTGATCATCGTTCCTGCCGCGCGCGGGCGTGCGAGCACGCATGCGTATGCTTGGGAGGTGTTGCCTGCAGTCTCGCCTTTCCTCCGAACTAGTCGCCTGCGCTCTTGCCTTGTGGCGCCGCGGACTTGGGCTCTTCCGACAACGGGCTGGTCTTGTTCTGCTGGATCGCAGCGCCGGGGATGATGACCCGTTGGACGCCGCCCTTCTGGTCCTGAGNNGGTCCACGCCGACCGCGAGAGGCTGGCTCTGCTCGATCGGCGGCGGCTGAACGGTCCCGCGGCCGAGGTGCACGCGCGAACCCTGCGTGGCCGTCGACATGAAGAACGCGCACGCCGCAACTGCGCACAGCGCGAGCACCGTGATCGCCTGAAGCAGTACCCGCCGGTTGTTGTAATGACGCGGTCTCATGTCGGAAAAAAGGTACTCCGCCCCGAGGAGCGATGTCAACGTCGGCCCCGCTTGCAGGAGGTGCCCGCTCCGGGTCGAACCCGCGCCCCAGCTTGGCCCGACACCGCCCGCCGGAGGGTCCGTCTTGGTCATCACCGTACTGGGTTCCGCCGCCGCCGAGGGTTTCCCCGGCCTCTTCTGCGCCTGCGACATCTGCGCCGAGGCCCGCCGCCTCGGCGGGAAGGACCTCCGCCGCCGCACCGCC
>PMZA01000340.1 GCA_003170595.1 Armatimonadota bacterium | reverse complement strand
AGCGCGAACACCACCGCCGCCGCCGGTCCCAGCAGTGGCTCAAGCATCGTCTTGGCCTGCTCGATCTGGTCCACCTGCACGTGGTGGGCGAAGAACGTCGCTGCCGCCACGATGATCATCGCCGCGTTGATCGCCCACCCCACCACCATCGCCGCCAGCGTGTCGGTGAACTCGTAGCTAAGCTGCCGCTTGATGAGCGCTTCGTCTTCAAGCTGCCACTGCCGGCTCTGGATGATCTCCNNTCCGAGTGCAGGAACAGGTTGTGAGGCATGACCACGGCGCCCAGCACGCTCATGACAATCGGCATCGATCCCATCGGCGTCTGAGGCACGACCAGCGCCACCGCCGTCGTCCCCCACTCGACGTGCACCCGCGTCAGCTCGAAGAGGAACGCCAGCCCGATCAGCCCGACGAACCCGATGATGATCCGCTCCAGCCGCCTGTACGAATTCGATAGCAGCATCCACAGCACGAAGATTAGTGTCAGAGCCAGCCCGATGCGCAGGTTCACGCCGAAGAGCATGTGCAGGCCGATGGCCGCGCCCAGCAGTTCCGCCAGCGCCGTCGAGATCGCCGCGACCATCGCCGTCGCCAGCACCGCCCGCGAGACCCAGCGCGGCGTATGTTTGGTGGCGGCCTCCGACAGGCACAGCCCGGTGACGATCCCCAGGTGAGCGACATTGTGCTGGAGGAGGAGGAGCATGACCGTCGAGAGGCTGACGACCCACAGCAGGGAGTAGCCGTAGCTGGCCCCGGCGGCGACGTTGGACGCCCAATTCCCGGGGTCGATGAAGCCCACGGTGACTATGAAGCCGGGGCCGATGTACTTGAGGATTTCGAGGGCCTGCAAGCGCGGCCGGTGGGGTCCCTCGGCCAGGAGGGACCTGAAGACTTGGAGTAGGCGCTTCACCGGGCCTCACCGGGCATGCTTTCCACCCCTCCCATCGTCCCCATCTTACCACCCCCTACGCGCCTTCGCTCTTCCGCCTTTCGTTTTCTGTAGGGCGGGACTTTATGTCCCGCCGCGTGGTGGCATGTGGTGGCCTTCCTTTGCCNNGTGTCATCCTGAGCCGGCAGCGTTTTGTGCTGCTGCGAAGGGTCCCCGGGATGACTCTCCCCCCACGAGAAAGAAGAACCTCGCCGCCCTACTTCCGCCCTTCCACTAGCACCATCGCGAACCCCCTCCCCGGCACCCTCACCCTCAGCCTCCCTCCTTCCATCACCGGCCCCACCCCTCCCGTGCACGCATCGATCGCCGTCACCTCTCCGCCCAACCCCAGCTTTCCCAGGTCCAGCTTCACCTCCGCCTCCCGCTCCTCATGCCCCGCCTGCGGAAGCGCCACCAGCACCTTCCCCGCCTTCACGAAGAGCGTCGCCTTCACGTCCGGCGTCGCACACGCCGCCATATCCCCGTTCTTCCAGTACGGCAGGAACCGCTCGACCCCGCTCGTCCCGAACCGCTCATACGCCGCCAGCACCCTCCCCTGCGGCTCGCGGTTGGCGAAGGCGTGCCAGCTCCACACCACCCCGTTCGTCGCGAGCACTGCCATCAATTCGTCCGCATACGCATTGTCTTCCTCTGCCGTCTTGAACCCGAGCTTGTTCGGTATGAAGTCGAACAGGATCCCGAACTGCCGTCCGCTGCACTCGGCCCTCACCCGCTCATCGCTGAGGAAGTCCATGTACGACCGGTAGCTCGCCATCACCCCGCCCAGGTATTCCCCGTCGACGACCATGTCCCAGAAGTTCCCATGCGGCAGGGGATAGGTCCCACCCGAGTGCCCGACGAGGAAGATCCTCCGCCCCGCCGTCTCGTGGTGTTTGGCAAGGATGTATAGCCGCTTGTTCAGCTCATGATGGGCGAATAGGGGATAGGTCGGATGCCTCTTCCCGTTGCGCACATACCCGCACCCATGCGTCTCGTTGTCGCACGATTTCGGATGCCCGAAGTCCTGGTAGTACCCGTTCTCCGGGATCTCGCCCATCAGCTTGTCGAAGTTCCAGCAGAAGCAGTTATCCCAGCTCTTGCTGTTCGGGCACATCCGCACGAAGGGCATCGGCACCGGCCCATCCGTCCCCCAGATGTCCGCCGGATGCACCGCCCAATATCGCTTGTACACCCCCAGCTCCGGCACGTTCTCCACGCACATCGTCGCCGTCAGGTACCTCTCCGTCAGCAGTGGCCGCCCATACCTGTTCGTCGTCGTATGCAGGTCCGCCGTCTCCTCCTCCGACGCCTTCCGCCCTTTCTCGCTCGGGAACGCGGGGAACCCCTGCCACCACGTACTCGGCTCATTCCCCCAGCCAGTGACGAACAGCTTCTCATTGCTCGCCTCGACGAACCCGTAGCCCAGCCAATCCTTCGGCTCAGGGAACGGCTTGACCGGCGTCGCCTGCATGCCGAATTCGTACACCAACTTCCGCGGCAGCTTCTCATTCGCGCCCTCGACGAGGTTCATCCGCAGCTTCGGCGCGCCCTCGCCTTGCCCAATGATCTCAATCGCCCGCTTCGGATCGGCGGGGTACCAGAACTCATCGGACTCGGCGAACCACGTCAGCCCTATGTCATCGTTCCCGACCCACACGCCGGGCAGGAACCGCAGCGCCCGGTGCGCCTGGATCGCCCCGACGTCATCGCGCCCGGGCATCTCACCCTCATTCAGAAACGGTATGTATTGCAGCCGCGCCACATCCGCCCGCAGCGGTATGTCGAGGTGAAGCTGCGTCAGCTTCGCCCCCGGCTTCAGCGCGATCTCGACGTGCCACACGGTGTAGCCATCGAACTCGCCGCTCACCTTCGCGCTCACGTCGCCGCCTGCGAACTTGCCCGCCCCCGCCAGCTCAACCTTCCCCCGGGCCGTCTTCGTCGCCTTCAGCGCGCCGGTGTCGACGCCGCACGCCTTCCCGTCGACCTCCGCCGTCAGCGCGACCGGCCCTCTCAGCAGCTCCGTCCCGCCCGACGTCATGCTCGTTGGCAGCGCCCCACCGCCGAAGCGGCACTCCCGGTTCCACATCTTGAGCGCGACGCCCTCATACTTCATCGGCGTCCACGGCGGCGGCACCTCATCGGGGTCGAGCCCGCCCTGATAGTCGCGCCACTGATCGCTCTTCGGCACATACAGCGGCGCCTCACCGGCCCACACTGCCTTCCCCTCGGCATCCGCCACCGCCACCTTCACCTTGCACCTTCCAGCCGGCAGCTTCGCCGCGCTCACCTTCACCTCTGTCCTCCACGCCTCAGCCATGTCCAGCAGCTTCCGCCCATCCTCGCCCACGAACTGCAGCGTCACCCGCC
>PMZA01000314.1 GCA_003170595.1 Armatimonadota bacterium | reverse complement strand
AAGAAATACTTGACGTCAAACAAGCTTCGGCAGCCGGTACTCTTGAGCCGGCAGGAACCGCAGCTTCAACCGCAGGACCACGTCTCCGGTCTCGTCCTCTGCCGGCCGAAGGCTCATCTCCTCGGTCACCGTCAGAAGCAGCTCCCTCCGCTGCTTCTCGTCCAGCGCATCCCAGACCCCGTCGAAGTCGGCCAGCGCCTTCCGCACCCGATCCATCTCGAGCTTTCGAGCCTTCCGCGCCGCAAGGTCCTTGCGGGCTCTCTCCATCTCCTCGGTGAGCGCGACCCTCTGCTCGTCCATCCGGCGCTGCTGTTCGGCGAACCCTTCCTTCGTCAGTTCCCCGTCAGCCCTCATATCCACCAGCGCTGCCCTCCTTCCGTCAAGCCGGCCCAGCTCTCGCTCGATCGCGTCGGCCTGTTCAACCAGTGATCCATCCTCATCGTTGAGCATCCTCTCCGCCTCTACCAACGCCAGCGCCTGCACGTCTTCCGACGACGCCAGCCGGCGCACTTCCTTTAGCACGATGGCCTCGACGGGATCGGCGATCTTGCTCACTCCCGGGCACCGGCTGCCGTCGGCGTGCTGCACACGAAAGCAGTGGTAGCTCCGCCGCGTGCCGTTCGGGGCGATCCCCCGCAGTCTTACGCCGCAGATTCCGCACCGGATCACGCCCAGCAGAGGCCAGTTCTGTGCGACCACAGTCCTCGATCCCATCTTCCGGTTTCGGCGCAGCCGTTCCAGGATCCGCTCCCGATCTTCGACGTCCCAGAACCTGAGTTCGTAATGAGCCCCCGGGACCAGTGAACCGTCCTTTTCGAGGATGTGTCCTGTGTGGAAGGTGCCGGTCAACACCTTGCGGACCTGCGAGCTATCCCAATGCGTCCCGCCTCCGCCGCGTCGCACGCCCCTGCGGTTCAACTCCTCCGCGATCTGCGTTGTGGTCCAGGCCTCGTTGAGGTACTTGTCGCGCATGAACCGCACCCACGGGGCAGTATTCTCATCTGGGACAAACCCCCGGCGCCTCGACTTCTTTTCCTCTGGCTTCTCCCACCGCCATCCAAAGGGTGGCACACCTCCTGCTGCGTAACCCTCCGTGCGTCTTTGAGCAAAGGCCCTGGCTATGCGGCGCCTCTGCCTGCGGCTGAAGGCACTCGCAACGCTCTGGAGCACGCCTGCGGTCATGGCGCCCTCTTCGGTCCTCAGATCGAGATCCATGTCTGCGAAATACACATCCACACCGTACTTGAGTAGCTTCTCGACGGCGTTCCAGAACACGACCTCACGCCTGGCGAACCGATCGACACTCGGGAAGATCACTGCAGTGAGCAATCCCTTTTCGGCGTCCTCGAGGAGCCGGCTCAGGCCATCGCGGCTCTCACGCGTGAGCCAACTCATGTCGCGGGTGCCGAGAGTGCCGCTCACTCCTTTGTCGGCGTAGTGTCGCTGCTCGTACCCACCCGCGCCAAAGAGCGCGTCGGCCTTTGCGACGACGTCATCTCTCTGGGTCTCGATGCTGTGGCCCTGTTGGACCTGCTTGATCGAGCTGACTCTGTACTGCAAGCCGACCGCAGGGCGCTTTATCGCTGGCGGCATGTTAGGAACCCCCTTGTCTACCAGAGCTTACACTCTTGTCACTTTAACTGTAAAGCAGTGAATTGCTCTACTCGATATTGTTACTAAGTAGGGTACTGCTGGAGGCCCTTCAGGACGCCGCGGAACCACGCCCTGCCGGCGCCTTGCCCGTCCTCGCGCGGCCCTTCGCCTTGGCCTTAGCCGCCTGCCGTCCACGCGTCTCGCTTGCCTCGATCCTGGCGTCTCGGGAGTGTGGCCTGCTCCGGGCTCCCAGTTCCTCGGCCGCCATCGCACGGGCGTGCCTGACAGCGCCAATCGCCAGAATGCGCGCCGCCCTGACCCATTCTTCCGGGGCCGAGTCGTCATCCACTTCCGTCGTAGCGCCTTCCAGACCCATCGGGTCGACAACTTCCGTGCTGACTGCACCTTGATCCCTTGCCTGTCTCGTCTTCACAGCCCTTCCTCCTCTGGACTCCGTATCGTCCTGTTCTCGCGGCTGCCCTAGCCTTGTCCTGCTCGCTCGCGCGGATCGCCCCGCGCCCTGCTCATGGTTCCTTGAATACAGTGTGAGTGTTTCTGGCAGCGACATATCCGGTATAATCAAGTACGCTCATACCATAAATACATGGCGGATAATACTCATGATCGAGGATCACCAGCTCGTGAACCTAGCAACGATCCACTGGATGCGCGACTGGCTCGATGCGCTCTGGTCCCCTGGGCATCCTCTCGAATTAAGGAACCAGGAGGGCGGGGGGCTGCTGCTCGATCGCTCGACACCCAGGTTCACCGTCCCTCTCAGCCCGGCGCGACTGCCCCACACCGAACTCGGCAAGATACTGGGGCCGCTGGCTCAGATCTGCGCGAGGTACAAGGGGCTCGTTCCGGAGGGCTGGTGGGAGTATCGATGGTTCTACTACGAGTTGCTCGACCACGACCGCCGATTCCGACCACTGTGCTGGATATCGCCCCGCCTTCTGCATGCTGGGCTTGACTCGGAGGCTTTGCGGGACGGTCAATGGCACGAGTACGGTCTACCTGGCGAGACGCACCTTCGCCATCTCCTGGGAGAGGCAGGAGAGAGCTTCATCGCAGAGTGGTGCCGAAACGACCAGGTCGCTGGCATCGAGGCGGGACTTCGCGAGTGTCGGCTCGCGCTCGAGGAACACCTCCGCGCCCATAGCCATGACCCTTCGCGGCAGTCCGAGCTGGACTCCTTCGTGGAGCACTGGCGGCGACATGAACGGCTATGGTGCAGCAAGGGGCTTCTGAGCTACGACATGGTGCCCTCGTGGTGCAGCATGCTGCGGTTTGAGCCCAAGGCCGCTCAGGAGGAGGCCGAAGCCCTGCGCACGACCGGCTACTTGAGACGCCCCTTCGCCACCGAGCCGCTCTCGCTGGAGAACGCTTGGTATCCTGGCCTTCGCTGGAACATGATCCCACTCTACGATGGCCGATATCCGGACGAAGTGCCGCTCGCTATGCGGGACGATCTGTTCAGGACCAGCTACTTCAGCCCAACCGCCGGTGCCAGAACGGATGCCGGGCTATGGCAGCACTTCGAGAGCCGCTACGGACTTGGGTTCCAGCGCACCTCGCAGAGAGCCTTCCGCGCCCTCGCACGCAGAGCGAGGATAGCCGAACTACGTCGGGACGGAAGGACCATCCCGGAGATCGCGGGCGCGCTGCTCGACGAGGGGCTACATCCTTTGGACGAGAAGGAAGCCCACGCTGCCAGGCAGACCACGGGGGTACCAAGGCAGAAACTGGAGATTAGCGCGGCGGAAACGGTCCACGCCATCCTTAAGTCACTGCGGAAGGACAAGAAGGCGAAGGTCCCGGCTTTGCGTCCCGGCCGCCCGAGGAAGAATACCAAGGACGGCCCCCAGGCCGACGAGCGCCCCACCGCTTCCGGGCTTGACGTCTAGGCACCACGACCCCGCCACGTCAGGATCTGCGGCTGAAGCCCCCGGGGCGCGTGACTATGGGCAGGTGCCCAGCCCTGTCACTGGAACTTCCACAGGCGAGACGCCCATACGCCAGCCCTGAGGTGGCCTCGATAAAGGCCCTGGGAGAATCGCTCGGGCCACTCAGCATTGTGCTCGCGGTCACTGTCTTTGCGGGTGCAGCCGAGGCACTCGGGTCGACGGCATGTGCCCAGCGCGAGGGCCTACGGGGCGTGGTGACTGGTGGGTCGCAGGAGCCGAGCGAGTCTCCGGTGACCTGCCTGCGCCTATGCCATAGGTGCGACGGTGTGTAGGGCTCCAACACGTCGCCGGCCGCACCTGGGCAGGGGCTGCGGCACGTGAACTCCACTCAAGGGGCGACCCAACGATGAGGGCCGACAACTACTTGCCGCAGTGGACTGAGCCGGCAAGCGCTGAGGAGGGGGGACGCGATCCTCTTGGCCTCGCGCGGGTGCACGACCGTATCACGGAATGGCTCGTGCCCGGGATCACGACCCAGACACATCGCGCGCGCTACTACTCGTACTACCTCTGGGCAGTAGGCGATGTCAACGCAATCGATGCGCCAGGACGGCGGCACGAGTTTGAGGAGGGCATGCGTCGCCGCGAGGCCGGCTTCGTACTCGCATGCTTGGCAGACCACGATGGCGACGGCCCGGCCGCTTTGGTCGGCGTACGACAGGGCGAGCGACGTTGGCGGAGCCAATTTCAGTCCGGCTCTTTCCGAACGGACTTCCAGCCACTCCCGTCAATGCTAGCTGGTGGCTACGGACAGTACTACGGGGGATCCCTGTACAACCTGGGGCTCGTCCACACTCCAGTGGAAGCCAACGGAGTTGACCGTTTGACTCCTCTCGGGCAAACGATAGCTGCCGCTTTCAGCGTGGCCGTCGCTGACACCGAGTACATCAAGGAAGGTATGCAGGGACTGCCGGAACTCGGGCTCGCCACGGCTCAGGACTATGGCAAGCATGCCTGTCTGTGCCGACTACGGTCAGCTACGAAAGCCGATCTTGGGCCGCTCACCGACCTCTTCTTCGGTATGGGAGAGCATAACAGGCCCGAGGCAGTTCCCCGCAGGGAAACGCTGCTCTTGTGCCTTGATGCAGTATCGGCGGCCAACAAGCACAAGATCGAGGTCGCCAAAGGCGCTTTCGACGCTCTGGTTGTTAGCTGTTGCGCCTTCTACGGTCACCTACTGCGGGGCAAGCGGTCAGTCCGGTACGGCGCGCCAAAGCCACTGACAACGTGCGCACAGAGATGGCGCTGGCTCGAGCTCCACCGGTACACGTCCTATGCGCTGGAGCGCCTGCTGTCCGCGCTGCTTACTCGACTGAACGATGCGCAAAAGCGGATGTCGCTTGACGAGTTCGTGCGCGACCTGGATTGGGGCAAGATGTCTCAGACTGCCAGGGAGTTCGCGCCAGGCCTCAGAGGTGCAGATCTACGTGGCTGGGTCGGTGCCGTGCTCGGCAGCGGTGGCGCCATCAGTGAACAGGGCAGCCTACAGTTCGACCGGTCCCACGGCCTCAGTGCAGACCTCTCCGAAGATGGATTGGGATCACAGCTTGCAGAGAGCGATGACCTGAACGAGCAGGTCGCCCTGTCCGTGCTGTTGCTGTTGACGCTCTACTGTCGCTTCAACCATTGCCGAGGCAGGGATCCGCGCTGGATGGAGAACGCACAGCGTGGGGACGGCGAGCTGTGGTTCGAGGTGGTCGCCAGACGCATCGACGATCACCTGTCGAAGAAGGCGAACGTGGCCCAGTTTCTTGTAGACCTGCTAGACCGAGACGTGCTGGACGGGCACGAGCGGATGCGCTTCGAGAGGGGCAAGCTCGATGCCTCGTGGCTGGAGAGGGACGGCGCCATGCTCACATGGCAACGTGACTACAGACCTCCTTGGCGAAGCTCGAAGATGGAGAATTGCGGCACCATCCTTGAAGATCTCGGGCTCCTACACGTGGACGAGGATGGATTGGTCGAGGTTGCCCCCAGAGGCGCGGCACTGCGGTCACGCCTGCTGGCCGAAATGGGGGAAGGATGAGATGGGGCGCCTTAACCTGCTGCAGGAGCTTAAGGACGGGCCCTCATACACGCACGCGGTCTTGTGCACATACGAGTTCGACATCCGGTTCTTCGAGCAGTACGCGTTGGAGCATATGCGGTCTCTCTTCGCCTGCGAGACCATCACGGTGGTCTTGGACGCGCGCAGATACGCGGAGCTTTGTGACACGGCGGCGGATGGATACGTCCCTAAGTACGTAAACCGCGTCTACCTGTTGCACGACCTCGCGGTGCCAGGCAGCTTCCACCCGAAGCTGTTCCTTTTCATCTCCGAGAAGGCTGGCAAACTGGTCGTTGGCAGCGCCAATCTGACTAAGGCTGGGTTGACGAGCAACGCCGAACTGGTGTCCGTCTTCCATCACGACGCCAGTCGGGATGGAACCCCTTCCGGGGTTTTCCTGGATGCCTATGCTTTCCTGCAGAAACTGGCCCAGGAGAGCCCGACCTCAACTTTCGCGTCGACCGTAGGGGAGATAGCCAGAACCGCGCCCTGGCTCGAAGGGCCAGCCGAGGCGCCGACCGGGCTGGTGCACAGTCTCGAGGAGCCGCTATTGGACCAGCTAGAGAGGCTTGTGGACGGTGCGGAAGTTGACGAGTTTCTGACCCTCTCGCCCTTCTTCGATCCTGACCTTGAGGCCCTCCAAGCAGTGCACGAGCGCCTCAGGCCCAAGGTCGTGACAATCGTCACCCAAGACCACGAGACGACTCTGCCCACGCCCGTGCTGGCCGACTGGATCAAGCGACACGACGGCGTTGATGTTCGAGTCAAGCTCGCCGAAGCGCCCGACCAGGACGGCCGCAGGTCGTTTCATGCCAAGCTCCACGTGGTCAAGTGCGCAGGGCGCCGTATCTGCCTCCACGGCAGCCCCAACTTTACCCGTGCCGGTCTTCTGTCGACAGCGCGGACCGGCAACATCGAGACCGGCTTGCTGCTGCAGACCACGGACGCCAAGAGCATCGATGCGCTCATGGCGGAACCCTTCGTTCACCTGCGGAGTGAGCCGTCACTTGCAGAGATCAGCGTGCGAGCACCCGTGGACGAACCGACGCCCCAGCCGCACGCGATCCGACTCTGTGAGATCTCCTATGAGGAGAGTCTTCAGGCGCTTGCCCTGAGATTCGAGAGCGCCTTGGACCAGATCTCCCATGACCTTGCGCTGGAACTGACGGCCTCGAGCGGTGAACTCAGGTGCATGCTCGTCCTTCCGGATCAATCTGCCGACTTCGTCGCGGTTACGCCAGAGGCAGAGCACCTGCTGGAGTCTGATGCTGTGCGCGCCCGCTTGGTCTGCTCAGGGCCAAACGGGTCGACCCCGGTGTCGAACTGGCGATGGGTAGAGAACATCGGCGTGGGTGGGCGCTCGCCCCGTGTGTCAAGGATGCTTCGGGACGCTCTCGACAACCCCGACGGATTCGACGCGGCGATCGCGTGGCTTATGGAGAGGGACGATGTCCAGTCCCTGATCTACCTTCTCGGCGTCTGTGACATACCGGTGCGTGGGCTCGTCAGACCCAGCTACGTCCGCATCAGGGATCCCTTTGAAGGTATTCCTGATCCTGGTCCGCGCCTGAGGGGGGCCTGTGCCGACCTGAGAGAGGCACTGAGCGGCTTTGTCTGGCGCCACTGCCGCAGGCTCTGGCGCCATCTCGAGCAGCCGACTCCCGAGGGAGCGGCAAGCTTCGTGCATATCGCCCGCACCGTCCTGCGGGCCATCGGTTACGCACTCCGGTACGAGTTCGGTCTGGTCCACGGGCGGCGGGAGATGTCTCCCGAAGATTGGGGCGCACTTCGCGACTCCGCGACTATGTTTGTGGAGGATCTGGAAGGCCTCCTGAAGATGGTGGCGGAGTATCGCTGGGCCGCCGGCGCCATCGGTGTGCCTGCCCTGAGCGAACTGCTCGAGGAACTCCCGGCGATGCGCCATCAGCTTCTGGACGAGACCTGGCAACATGTGTCGAGCATCAGGGCTGCCTGTCGGGTTCGAGCGGAGAACGGCAGTCTTATCCAGCCAGCATTCTTCCCCAGGGACACGTTCTCGGACGAGAACTGGAGACGTCTATGCAAGAGCTGCGACACCGCGATTGCGGCGGCCATGAGGGGACCGCTCGACGATGTCAACGATGGTTGAGGCACCGATCTCCCGATCGCGGACGCGAGACGACCCTGCGATTGCGAGGAGCACCGTGAGTCCCACGTGTGCTGCCGATGGTGGTGCAGTGGGTCAGAACAAAACAGTCGGGTCTGTCCGGCCCCGTATAGCTCTGTCGGCCGTAAGGCCCCCTATTCGTCCGCTGTCCTACACCGGCGCTTCGTACGTCGGCCCATATCTCACCCGCATCAGCGCCGTCCTGCCTTCCCCGGGCCGTCCGGTCACCTGCATTCCCTCTACCAGCTGCCCCAGCACTTCCTTCCTTTCCTCCGGCTCCAACTGCTCCCATACCCCGGGCAGGTCGCGCAGCGCTTTCTGGACGCCGGCCAGCGCGGCCTCGTGCTCCGATTGCGTCCTCAGCTTCTCCTTCGCCCCGCCGGCAGCGGAGTGCCTTCGTTTGGGCAACGCCTACCCTACGGTGTTGTGGAGAGCGGGCTTCTTGGTTGTCCTGCGAGGTTACTCTCCGAGAGGGCGCGGGCGAGATCTACGCGGAGGTACCGCGTCCTGTATGTTGAAATAGGGGCCCATCCGTAGTATAGAGGGCGTTGTCGGTAGACACGTGTCGTCTGGGATCCACCGTTCCCCACGGTTCGGCGCCCCAGAGACCACTGGAAGGCGACCAAGCATGAACTGCCCCCGTTGCGGGTACGTGCTCTCAGACTTCGAGACTAGCTGCCCAAGGTGCGCTCGCTCGGGGCGCCGTGAGGGTCAGCAGTGCCCTACGTGCGGCTTCCTGTCCCCGCCCAACGCAACCTGCTGCGAGAGCTGTGGCTTCCGCTTCTCGGATCGCGTGACCTTACCTGCCGGCCAGCACCTCGCTACCTTTGGGTTCCGAACACTCGCCCAGCTACTAGACGCGCTACCCCTGATACCCTTCTACTGGATCCTTGTGGCCTTCCCACGAGCCCTGGTGCCTCTCGGCCAGGAACACAGTAGCCTTGTCTTCCGCCCCTACTACCCATACATCGTGGCAGCGCTCGTATATATCGCCTACCACGGCCTCTTTGTGGGCCTCAAGGGAGCCACTCCCGGCAAGAAGCTTCTTTCTATCAAAGTCTGCGCCGAGGATGGCACGCCTTGCCGTCCAGTTCGCGGGCTGCTTCGTGCCCTAGTCCAAGCGCTTACCCCGCTTGCCGGACTGATGTTCTACCCGCTCCTAATGCGAGCCGCTGAGCAGGCCCCAAGGGACGAGTTGCCGGCATGGGTGGCCTCGGCGCTCGATCCTGTCGCGATATCGCTGGCCCTGGGTGGACTCCTCTATCTCTGCATACCCTATGATCGCCACCGAGGGGCCATCCATGATCAGGTGGCCAGAACGATAGTGTTAGGAGTCCGGCGGGGATAAGCTATGCGCCTTCGGAGAAGCGACGTTCTGTGGCCGGTTGTCCTGCCCACCACGCAGATGGCGCGAGGAGGGCAGCTTGACCTACGCTTCGCGCGCGGCGAGATGGCGTGTCGTGTGTGTAGTGGTACCGGAGTGCACAGCGGGGGCCGCTGCCCGGCGTGCGACGGAGCTAAGTGGCAGGATGTGCCTCGGTCCGTACCCGTCATCCTGCCCGGCGGCCTGAGGGACGGCCAGCGCCTCGCCGTTGAGGGGCAGGGCCAGTTCGATCCCTCGTCGCGCGAGTTCGGGCGGGTAGTCCTCGCCTGCTGGTCATCCGCGATGGATGGCCTTCGCATTGAGGATGGCCTTCTGGTCGCAACCGTCGAAGTCCCCGCCGACCAAGCGGAAGCGGGCGGCCGCTTCACGGTGCCCACACCGAACGGCCCGGCGTGGGTGGATCTGCCCGGCCCACTTTGGGAGGGTCGTCGTTTGCCGTGCCCCAGCCGCCCCCTGACGAACGAAGAGTCGGAGACTGCTCGCCGGCTATGGGAGCGTCACCTAGACCGAACCACCAATGAACCCTTGACGGACGGAGAGCGGGTAAGGCTGCTCCAACTATACGACTTGACCGTGCACGTGAAGCTGTCGCGTCCTCGACGCCGCGACAGCTCGGCGGCCGACCAAGCTTCGGCGGCCGAAATGGTGGGCCGCGCGCGCCAGGCCGTGAAGAATGACGACATTGGCGCTGCAATCTCGTTGTGCACTCAGGCACTGGCCCTCGACGAGAGCTTCCCAATGGCCCATGCCGTGCTTGGCGTGGCACTGAGCAAGCGCGACCAGAACGCCGACGCGATCAGGGAGATCAAGGCTGCCGTCCGCCTCGATCACCGTAGTGAGCGTTTCTGGTTCTACCTCGGCTGCACCTACAACACCGCAAAGATGCCCGTGCCGGCTGCCGCCGCGGCATATGCTGGGATGCTGCGCGATCGGCACTCCACGCGCCTCGTACGCTTGTGGAACGAGGCCCTAAGGCAGATCCTCGCCTCCGATCCCACCTGTGGAGAGTTGTCGGCGGACGACCTCGGCCGCTTCGAGACGATACGGACGGATCTCCAGCGCCAGTATGTGGGCGCGGCCACGACCGCCTTGGCCGAGATGGTCGGTCAGCACCCAGGTTGCGCCAGACTTCACTATCAGCGCGGCGCAGCCCTCTGGTTTCTCAGCGTCCAAGGACTTGAGGCCCACCTGGGAGCCGCCTGTAGCTGCGTGGCAAGGGCCGTGGCGCTGGTTGATACGGCTCGACGGGTCAACGAGGCCTTAAGAGACAATGTTCTGGACGACGACCTCCTGGAACAGGCCCCTGCTCTGTACGCCTTCATCCAGTCTCAGGTCCCGGACACTGACGGTTTGGATCTAGCCCGTCAGGAATACTCGGCGACCTTGGGCGAGCTACTCGAGGTTGTTCGCCGCGAAGGGGCTGTCAGCGACATGGTTGCCGCGGCGACCGCCTTGGTGAGCCATGATCGACATGACGAGGCCCTCCAGCTTCTACTCTCCTCCGTGGATCGCATCCTCGCCGGGGTGCTATCGGGGTGGTACCAACAGAAGGCCGCCATGCTCCGCGACGACACATCACCCGAGCTGGCGACGGAGAGGAGCGCTGCGGAGACCAGCCGATCTCTTGACCTGTGCCTCGGCCTTGTGTGGCAGCGGCAGGACCAGTTAGGACACTCCGCTGCTGATCTCCGCGCGCTCGCCCAAGCCTCGCAACCGTTGTTGAGCCGGGCGGCGGAAGAGCTTAGGGCCCTGCGCGTGCGCGCGGCGACAGCCAGCACACGAGCGTTTCGCCGGGAGGTGGACACCCTCCTGGCCCGGCTGTTGAGGGCAGTCCCACGGGACATGACCGCCCTGTGCATCTCGTGGCAGAGCACTGCAGCCGGGAGCCCAACGATGGCGGGCCTCGCCGCGGAGGGGCTCGCGTGGTCGGGCCGTCTCGGCTCTCGCGGAGGCGCCCACGGCCCAGAATCTGCCTCGCCTTCGAGTGAGGAGCTGGCCCGTTACATCGATGAGCGACTGGCCGACGTCCAAGCGGTATCGGCCTGGCTTGAGGGGAGTAGCCGGGTCGTTGGCGGTATCGAGGCCCGCCTGCGGAAGGCCTACGCGGCGGCGACGCTTGCCCACGTGTTGTTCGAGCGACGCTTTGGAGCTGAGGATGCCCGGAGCGATGTTCGGTCGCTCGTGCGCTCCATCCAGTGGCTGCACACTGGCCTGCACGCGGACGTTGATGACGCAGAAACGCGCGAACTGCTCAGCCGCGCTCTGGACGAGTTCAGCCAGCTGTCGGACCCCTTCCTAACTGCGGGTCTTGGGGCGCGGGCTGACCTGTTCCAGAACACTCTCGACGCCATCAGGACCGAGGCCGCCGGCCAACACGCTTTCGCCGCGAGCGAGGAGGAACTGCTCGCCGCCGATAGGCTGGCCCTCTTCGACTGGGCGGCCGAGGCGCTGACCTCTCAGCAGCCGCCCTTCCCTCAGGAGTTCATGCTTGCGGCAAAGCGCGACTGCTACGCCTTGACCAGCCACCGCCTGGTTCACCGCGAGCCCGGAACGACGAAACTGCTCTCCATACCGTTGCCTCGCCTTGCCACCTACGAGCAGCGGATCGCGGGCCTGGCCAGCGTCACGGTGGTAATGGATCTGCACGACGGTACCCGCGTCACGCTTGGAGGCCTGCCAACTAAGGATGCGGTCCCGAAAGAGCTGATGAACTGGGTTCTAGGTGCCCGGATGTGGCAGAACCTCTCGGATGACCAGGTGGCGCTGCTCGATAGTGGCCGGACGGTTGATGTCGTGCCACGACCCGCTGTTCCGCTGACTCGCGAAGCTCTGGCGGCGTCCACGGGTCCGGCAGCGTTGACTGGTACCGGGCAACCTCTGTGCCCGTCCTGCAGCAACCCCGTCCTCGAAGGCGACCGCTTCTGCCGACAGTGCGGCCAGGCGGTGGCAGTTGCCGCTGTGCCTGCCCACGAAGATGCAGATGCCGTCGACAGCAGGGACGCCGTCGAAGGCAGTTGCACAGAGGAACTCACGTAGTCCTACCAGGAGGGAGCATGACATGCGCTGCCCCAATCCGGATTGCGACGGAGACCTTAGGCCTGGAGACCGCCATTGCCCACTTTGCGGGACGGCCGTGGACGAGGCCGCCCCAGTCCAGCCTGCCGTCGCGCCTCCCCTGGTGCCTGCTGCGACTCCGCGGGTCTCGCAACAGGCCGTGCCGCGTCGCGCCATCAGCCGAGAAGGCGAAGCCTACCCGGCCTTGCGCAGCCTGAGCGCCGTTCTCATCAAGACAGGTTCTGCCTTGAGATGGGTCTTCATCGGGGCCGGCGTGGTGCTTCTATTCCTTCATGTGATGCGCGGGCTTAACGCTGGCGGCCTGGGCACGGAACTGCTTCTTGGGGCCGCGGGGCTTGGCGTGTGCGCGATCGTGGGATGGCTGCTGTGGTTGGCGCTGGCGGTGCATGCCGAACTGCTATACCTTCTGCTCGACGTGGCCAACGTATTCATATCGAGCCAGTCCAGTCACCGGAGACAGTAGCATGGCCGTAGAGCCGGACTACTACGAGATCCTGGAGGTCCACAACAGGGCCAGCCCAGAGGTCATCACCAAGGCCTATCGGACGCTCGCCGCCCGGTACCACCCCGACTTGCAGCCACCCGAGAAGAAGGCCTGGGCCGAGGAGAAGTTCAAGCACCTCAACCGCGCGTACCAAGTCCTCTCAGACCCCGTCGAGAGAGCCCAGTATGACCGGCGGCGCGAAGCCTCGTCCGCCCAGGCCGCCGCTGCACATCGGCCGAGCGCGCCTCCAGACGGACCCTCATACCGCACCGAGGCGCCGCCCAGGACGAGCGCGCCCCAGCACTGCTACCGCCACCCTGACATGCCCCGGGCGGCGCTATGCCATGAGTGCGGCAAGCCCATCTGTAGCGCCTGCGTCACCATCGCGCATGGCTATCCGGTCTGCAGCGAGTGCAAACGTGCGCCCCTGGTGGACAGACTGGCCGACCACTTCGCCCTCCGGCGATCTTCTGGAGTAGTCACTGACTGGCCGATGGCTGCCTGCACAGCTTTCGCGGCTCTGGGCGTAGGCTCCGGGGTGGTGGCGCTCTTCTTTCCTGCATTTCTCTGGCTGTGGCCCTCGGATCCGGCCAAAGCTGCGATAGTTGGCTTTACCCTGGCTTCCTTGTGTGGCGCAGCTGCCGTTCTGGCGGCATGGCCTGTGCTGGCCCGTGGCAGATGGGGGCGACGGACTGCCCTCCTTGCTCTAACAGCCCTATCAATAGCGGGGGTTGCACGTGTCGTAGCCTGGTCTCAAACCGGGCATGCTGACCTCGGAGAAAGAGAGTTTGACGCCGGCGCCTACTGGGCGGCTTTCTGCGATCTGTCAGCCGCCTTGGTGGTCCCAGGTGACCCCATCGTTGAGGCCCGGGTTCGGAGACTCCTTGGCAAGTCACTTCTCCAGCTGGCAAACGATGCTGTCGCGACTGGCTCCTCACGTCAGCGAGCGCTCTCATGGCTGGCTGTTTGCCGTGCCAAGGACATGCCCAGCTCTCAGAACGATAGCCGTCCGGCCGCGCCCCGCGTGTACTCAGACTACGACATGCTGCTCGTCGAGGCCTTCAGCCGAGTTTCCGAAAACACAGCGGCTTCGCACCGCAAAGAGCTGTGGGGCACGGCGATGCAGGTGCTGGGCGTTGCCCCTATCACCGCGCCACGCCCCGATAACGGCGCACAGAGCCAGTCGTCTCAAGCGCACACGTTCCACGATGGATGTGAAAGCTACGTCTGGGCAGTCTGTTGCCTGGAGATGGTCGACCTGTCGGACTCGATGCTTTATCGAGCCGTTAGGGCAGAAGCCAAGGGCATCGACAGCACCTTGGGGAAAGGCACGACCGAGGAGGCGCTAGGGCGACTGTACAATAAGGCAGTCGGCACGGACCCTTCAGCCTACCAGGCGGCGGCAGACAGTGCGCTGCAATTCCTGCACGCTCATCCCCCAGACGGGTTCTCCTCAGACCGTTGGTCACGGTGTTCTCGCGTTGTTCAGCAGGCGGTGGCGAAAGAAGAAGCCGCCGCTCGCCGGGCCGTCGAGACGAAATAGCCCCGGCCTTCCCCGCGTCGGTAGTGCCTTGCTCCGCTAGACGACGCCATCGTACTTCGGCCCATACTTCACTCGCATCAATGCCGTCCGGCCTTCGCCCGGGCGCCCAGTCACCAGCATCTCCTCGATGAGCAGCCCGAGCACCTCCTTCCTCTCCTCCGGCTCCAGCTGGTCCCACACCCCCGGCAAGTCGCGCAGCGCCTTCTGCACACCGGCCAGCGCTTCCTCATGCTCCGACTGAGCCTTCAGCCTTCCCTCGGCCTCGGCCAGTGCCTCTTCCGCTTCTTCCTTCTCGCCCAGCATCTTCACGTTACGCGCCCGAAACTGCTCGACCGACATCGCTCCGGCCTCGAGCGCCGTTGCCCACCGCTCGAACCGGCCCTCCATCTCCGCCAGCCGCTTGCGAAGTTGGGCCACGTCCCGTTCCAGCCGGCCCTGGTCCCCCGCTTCCTCCTCCCGGGCCAACTCAGCCGTGAGCTTCGCCATCTTCGGGTTCTTAGCGAACTCGAATAGCCGTCCAACGACCCACTCATCCAGCTTCGCCATAGCCATCGTGAACCCACGGCACTCGCCCTCGCCCACAGCGTCGTTGCCCCGACAGCGGTATGACATCCGCGCCTCCTTCCCCGGCTTTGCGACACCGTAGTGCACCTGCAGCGACCGCCCGCACGTCCCGCACCTGGCGATCCCACCCAGCAGAACGTGCACTGCGCCCTTCGTTCGACTCGACAGCCTTGCCCTCCCCTGGAACGCCCGCAGGATTGCCTCCCTCATCTCAGGCCCAAAGATCCTCATCCCTGCGAACTCGCCCTCCACCAGTTCCTCGCCCGCCCACATCATCCCGCAATGAACCGGGCTCGACAGCAGATGCCGCACCCGCGTCGCGCCCCACTGCTTGTCGTTGTGAGTCTTCACACCCAGCCGGTTCAGCTCACGAGCGATCTTTGGCGTACCCCAGCCCGCCAGCACCCAGTTCGCCATCTGCTTTACCCACTTGGCCTCCTCGGGCACTACCTCGATGGCGTCGCCGCGCACCGTCTCACCATCAGGCCCCTCCGCCTCCTTCCACCGCCAACCATACGGGGGAGTCGTCGAGTACTTGCCCTTGGCCTGCCGTGTACGAAGCCCCTCGGTGATATTCTCGGCCAGGCAGTCGAGGTAGTAGGCTGCGACGGACGCGAGGATGCCCACTAGCATCCGGCCCTCCTTGCTGGACGCGTCGAAGCCTTCGGTGATGGACGTGATGCCGACGTCATACTTCTTGAAGACGTCTTCCAGCAGGGAGTGAGTAAGCCTTGGGGAACGGCTAAGGCGATCCAGTCGGAAGAAGACCACGGTGTCGAGCTGCCCGGCTTCGATATCGCGGACCATCTGCGTCAGGCCGTCGCGGTACTGCCCGGCCCGCGAACCAAGGGGCCGCAGGCCCAACGTGCCGCTGCGCCCTTCATCACGATAGACCTTGTGGGAATAGCCGTCGGGGCCATAGCGGAACTGACACCATTCCAGGCACCGCGCC
>PMZA01000487.1 GCA_003170595.1 Armatimonadota bacterium | reverse complement strand
TCCTCGGCGAAGAGGCAGAAGATGAGCTTCATGAGGAAGTGGGCAGCGTCGTGGCCGGGGATGCCTCGGAGGCGCATGTTGTCGGCGAGGGTTCCGACACGCTCGGCGGCGTGCTCGGTGACGATGAGGGGCGTGTCATCGGGGCGGAGCTTGTCCGGGGAGAAGAAGACGGCCTTGAGGATGGCGATGCTCTCGGGGTCGTCGATGCTCTGGAGGCGGACGGTGTAGGTGCGGGGCTTGGTGCCGGTGAAGTTCGTGCAGACGCGAATAATGTCGGTATCGCAGACGACGAGGAGGGGCGGGTTTTCGAGGTCGTCGCGATAGTCCTGAAGCTGGCGGAAGGCGGCGTCGAGATTGGCGTGGAGGCCCTTGTACTCCCAGCCGAAGAAGCCGCGCTTCCATACGTCGGCCCAGCCGTCGCCGCCGCCGAGTTTTTCCGCGCCGCGTTCGAAGCAGAACCACGTGCCCTCGGGGTCGGCCTCGGCCGGGGTCGGGTGGTCGAGCATGCGGCAGAGGTCGATGAAATGCTCCTGGGCGGCGGAGCGCTCCTTGAGGTGGTGGCCGGTCCACTTCTGGCGGAAGTCGTGGGGTGTCATCGTAGATGGCGGCATGGTATGTGGTCGGAGCGTATTCCCGCGCGAGGGCTGGGGACCTTCACGGCCAGGAGGCGGAGCTTTGACCTGCGCCGGTGCGGGCGGTAGAATGGGGTGGTGGAGGAGATTCGGGAATAGTGACCGAGCATCATCGTCTGCCCCCATGGCTGCGCGTCAAAGTCGGTAAAGCCCATCAGGTTGCCTCCACGCGCGACCTGCTGGCCTGCCGCGGCGTTCACACCGTCTGCCAGGAAGCCCGCTGCCCCAATGTCGGCGAGTGCTTCGGCTCCCAGACCGCCACCTTCATGATCCTCGGCGATACCTGCACCCGCGACTGCGGATTCTGCGCCGTCAAGCATGGCATCCCCGGCGCTGTCGATCCTGACGAGCCGAGGAGGGTCGCCGACGCCGCGAGGGAAATGGGGCTCGATTTCGTCGTCGTGACGTCAGTGACAAGGGACGATCTGGAAGATGGTGGGGCGGGGCAGTTCGCGGCCACCGTGAGGGCGCTGAAGGGCCAAAGCGAAGGAGAAGGAGAAAGCCAAAAGGAGATCCTTCGCGCTGGACGGCGCGCTCAGGATGACAGCGTGGGGGGGGCGGCGAGGGAAGGAATGCAGGTCGAGGTGCTGGTGCCGGATTTTGGTGGGGATGAGGCGCTGCTGGCCGTAGTCATGGAAACTGAGCCGACCGTCCTCAATCACAATGTCGAGACCATCGAGCGCCTGCATGCGACGGTGCGGCCGCAGGCCCGGTATGAAAGGAGCCTCGGGGTGCTGGCTGCGGCGAAAAGGATGGCGCCCGGCCGGCCGGTGAAGAGCGGGTTCATGGTCGGGCTCGGCGAAGATGATGACGAGGTGCGGACGCTGCTCGGGGATCTGCGGGCGGCGGGATGCGACATCGTCAGCATCGGGCAGTACCTGAGGCCGACGCGGAAGCATCTGGAAGTGCAACGGTACGTCGAGCCGGAACGATTCGACGAATATGCGGAGTGGGCGCGGGGGATGGGGTTTCTGTATGCGGCGAGCGGGCCGTTCGTGAGGAGTAGTTATCAAGCAGCGGAGGCGGCGAGGGCGGCAATCGCGGCAATGGGTCACACTACGAAAGCGCCGTAAACTCGCAACCCACCACGCGGTGAGACGGGTTCTCGCGGGCATAATTGAAGGCCTCATCTACGTCGCGGTCGCCGCGCTGCTGCTCGCTGTCGTCCTCACCCTTACCGTCCATCAGCGCGGGTGGTCCCGCGATACCGCTCAGAAAGTCATCGCCCAGGAACTTGCCAACGCCCTCGGCATGCCAGTGCGCGTCGGTCCCATCGAGGGCGATGTGTGGCGCGGGGTGACCATCCGCGGCCTCTCCGTCACCGGCCCCGACGGGAAAGACGTCATCATCGTCGAGGAAGCCTCCGTCGACTGGGACCTCGCCGCCGTCGTGCGCGGCAAGCCCCTCCCTCAGACCATCCGCCGCATCACCATCACCCGGCCGTACATCCACCTCACGCAGGATCAGACCGGGCAGACGAACATGCCCCAACTGATCCGCATCATCACCAACGCCCTCGCCAAGCCCGCGCAGCCGATACCGCCGTGGCTCGTCGAGGTGCGCGACGGGATGATCGAGTATGACCTCCGCGGGCCCAAGCTCCCCGAGACGCCGATGGTCGGCAAGGTCTACAGCGTCAACTCGACCGTCGACCTGCGGCGGGACGGATGGGTGCTCGCGTCGGCCGCGGCGAGGACTGATACGGCGCTGGTGGGCAGCTTCACGGCGACGATGGGGATGGAGCGGCCCCTCGGAAGGTGGGGGCTGAGGCTCGGGTTCCAGCAGGCGGGACTGCCGGCGATCGTGCGGCTGGCCAAGGCGCAGGGGAAGCTGCAGGTGTCGTCGGGGACGGCGGATGGGGAAGTGGCGATGTACGTGGCGCCCGGGGCGAAGCCTGAGGTGACGGCGAGCTTCCTCGCGTCCGGGCTGGGGCTGAGCATCCCGAAGATCGGCGGGTACGTGCGGGCGGGGACGGCGCAGGTGCGGATGACCTCGCGCGACCTGTGGGCGTCGGTGCCGCGGATGAACTTCGAGGGCGGCAGCGGGGACGTTGAGGTGACGCTCAGCGACTTCGCCAGACCCGTGATCGATGCCGAGGTGACCAACGCGCGGCTGTACTGGCCGAGGATCGCGGCGGTGGCGCTGAAGAACGTGAAGACGGCGAAGATGCCGAAGATAACCGCCGGATGGGTGACGGGGAAGGTCTCACTGATCGGGCCGGCGGATCACCTCGATGTGGATGCGCAGGTGACGACGGCTGAGCCAATAGTTGTGGTGACCGCGCAGAAGCAGACGGCTTTGACGGCGGTCGGGGCGCAGATTCATGCGGCGGTACATGACCTCCCCAAGCCGGCGGTCGTCTTCGAGGCGACGCTGAAGCATCCGAAGGCTGAGAACCTGCCGGATGTGAAGTGGGCGGCAACGAGGGCGAGGCCGAGGGTGAGCGGCCTCGGGGATCTGAAAGTGAGCGGGGCGATGGCCGGGTCGGCGATTGTGGCGGCGGCGGACTTCACGGCGGCGCGGGTGGGCATCGCGACGATCGATGCGACGGCGGCCAGCGGCCACGTCGAGGTGGCGTGGCCGGTCATCCACGTGGCGTCGGCGAAGGTCGACGCGGGTGGTGGGAAGGCGACGGGTGAGATCCTGGCGGGCGTGGATGACAAGACCGCCGCGGTGAACGGGCGCTTCCAGGACGTGCAGGGGCCGTGGGTGAGGAAGTCGTTCCTGATCGAGGCGAAGCATGAACTACGCGGGGTCGCGGAGGGGAAGTTCGCCATCCGGTCGAGGGACAAGATCACCGACATCGATGTCGTGGGGACGGCACGGGACATCGAGTATCAGGACTACCGGGCGCGGTCGGCTGAGATGGAGGTCGTGTGGGCGAACAGGGCGGGCGTGGTCGTCACCCTTCCCTGGGCCGTGGCGCAGACCGATGCGGGGCCGGTGGCGGGAGAGGTCACGGTCGACACCGATGCCAGGACCTTCCGCGTGAAGTATGCGGCCGGGCCCATGGATGTGGGCGAGGCCGGGAAGGAGGTCAAGGTCGAGGGGTGGACCGGGACGGGGTGGTCGGAGGGGGTGGT